>DATCQX010000225.1:0-7842 GCA_036569285.1 Streptomyces sp. | reverse complement strand
GCCCCCGGACCGCCTTCCCCCGCCCCGAACTCCAAGCCCCGGCAACGCACTTGCCATCCCCCTGCCTGCCCGCGGCCATCCGTCCCCCAAGCCGTCACCTCCTTCGGTAAAGACGTCTATCCGCGTAGAACCCCCGGGTGCTGTCATGTGCGCGACCGCCCGGAGTGTTGCCGGGCCTTCATCGGGAGACTCCCCATGTCCCGTACCACCCGCCCCGTGGTGACCGCCCTCTCCGCCTTCGCCCTCGCCGCAGCCGGCCTCACGTTCACGGCAGGCACGGCGCACGCACAGTCCTGCAGCCAGGCGTTCCTCCCGCTCCCCGACCCCTCCTGCCAGCCGGGGGCCCTCAACCCCGACGTCACCCAGGACACCATCGACTCCACCATCTGCGTCTCCGGCTGGACCGCGACCGTCCGCCCCTCCAGCTCCTACACCACCTCCCTCAAGAAGAAGCAGATAGTCGAGTACGGCTACAGCGACACCAGCACCGCCGACTACGAGGAGGACCACTTCATCCCCCTCGAACTCGGCGGCGCCCCCAAGGACCCCCAGAACCTGTGGCCCGAGCCCGAGTACGGCGACAAGACCGCCGGTAACAAGGACACCGTCGAGAACAAGCTCAAGAAGGCCGTCTGCGCCGGGCAGGTCAGCCTCTCCGACGCCCAGAACGCGATCGCCTCGGACTGGACGACGGCCCTGTCGAACCTCGGCCTGAGCTGATCCGGCAGGGGGTGGTCAGGTCTCCTGGAGCGGCGCGTACACCTCGGCGTCGAGCCCGAACGTCCAGGCCACCCCCTCCCGCGCGGTCCGCGTCCGCGGCGGCACCCGCAGCCAGTACACGTTCCGCGAACCGTCCGGCTCCGGCGTCGAGTTGACGACCTCCACCATCACCACCGGCTCGTCGATGCCCATCTCGATCCGCCACAGCACCCCCGTCTCGTCCCGGTGCACCGGCTGCGCACCGGAATCGGCGAGATACCGCTCGTACCCGTAGAACTCCAGCATCACGCGCCGCAGTTCCGCGTTCTCCTCGACCTGGATGCGCTGCGGAACCAGCGTCCGCAACTCCTCCAGAAACCCCGACGGCACCGGCATCCCCCGCCACGCACACAACGCGAACCCATCGGGAAACGCCAACGCCGGCCCGTCCCCCCGATCCAGCCGCCCCGCCTCGTCCCGATGCAACTCGACAGGCCGCTCACACACGACGGCCACCTTCTCGTACGCCCACCACCATCCGGCACTGCGACAGACCTCGGCGAGCCCGGCGAGAGGGCTGTCGCCAAGGGGCGCCGCGGGTTTCGAGGCGCCGCCCGAAAGGGGCTGCTCCTCGACGCCCGCGGGACCGGCCGGGCCGGCGTCCGGGAGGGCGACCCCCTCACCGTCGGAGGCTGCGGCGGAGGCCGTCCGCGCCGGGCCGTCGCCCGCAACGGCACGACCCGCACCCCCCATGTCCCCGGCGACCCGCTCCTCACCCGCCGCGAACGCCGCCAGCCAAGGCGCGTCGTGCTGGCCCAGCAGCGCGTCGAGCAGGAGCAGCCGGGCCTGGCCCGCCTTCTCGCGGCCGATCTCCTCCAGGACGCCCTCGCGGATGCGGTCCACCAGGGACTGGGTCGTCTCCCAGAGCCGGCCGCCGGTGGCGGCCCAGTGGGCGGACCACTCCTCCGGCCCCAACGCGGCGTGCAGGCGCCGCCGTTCGGCCGCCCACGGTTCGCTGCGCACGGCCTCACGGACGCTCGCACCCGGGGCGATCAGCTCACAGGCGACGCGCACGCCCTCCAGCGGAGAACGCGCCCACAGGATCCGCTCCGGCTCCGCGAGACCTGCCCGGCGATAGGCGAGCCGGACGCCCGCCTCGGCCCGCTCCCGGTCGGCCGGCACCGCCGCGGACGCGCAGGCCCGCCACTCGTCCACCCTCATCGTCATCCCCCTCAGTCCGCCACGATCCGCACCGACCCGGGCACGTACTCCCGCTGCCGGATCACCCGGTACCAGCCCGCCGGGAGCACGATCGTCCCGTGCTCCTCGTGCACCACCCGGCCGCCCTTCGGCACATGCAGCAGCATCGGCCCGAACGGCCCCGGCTCCCGCACGAGTTCACCCGGCCCCACGACCGCGTGCGCATGACCCGTCACCTCACCGAGTGCCAGCACCAGCCTGCCCCGCCCGTCCCTCGGCACCCTCGGCGCCCGCTCCACATGCGCCGGAACTGCCTCTTCGGCGACGGACACGAGCAACACGTCTCCCTGCCGGTACATGGACACACCCCCTCCAACTCGACCGCGACGCACCTCGCGCCGCCCTCATGACCACGACCGTACGACCCACCACTGACAACGCCCCCGACCCCGACCCCCGCACCGCGTTGTCAGTCCCGGTTGGTACAACTTGCGGCAACAGGGCACGACCACCGCGAGCATGGAGCAGCCGCATGACCGTCAATCAGCATCTGAAGACCTTCCACGGCCTGCCGGTCCGCCCGCTCCCGCACCCCAAGGACAACCGTCAGCAGCCGGAAGCGGACACGGTGGCCTGGCGCATCGCCAGTGAGGTGTACGACTCCGGCGAGGAGTGGACGTCCGTCTTCGCCCGTTTCCTCGACACCGTCGACACCACGCGGGTTCGGGCGATCGTCGTCGGCGCCTGGGAGGAGGCGTACGAGACGGACGCCTCCGAGGTGATCGGCGCGATCACCGCCGCCCGCGACCGGTTCCCCGCGCTGCGAGCCGTGTTCCTCGGGGACATGACGTCCGAGGAGTGCGAGATCTCCTGGATCCAACAGGCGGATGTGACACCGCTGTTGACGGCCTTCCCCGACCTGGAGGAACTCGGCACGCGCGGCGGGCAGGGCCTGAAGCTCGACGGCGTCACGCACCCCGCGCTGCGCAGGCTCGTCATGGAGTCCGGCGGGCTCCCCGCCGAGGTCGTGCGCGCGGTCGCCGCCTGCGACCTGCCCGCCCTCGAACACCTCGACCTGTGGCTCGGCACCCCCGAGTACGGCGGCGACAGCGAGCCCGCCGACCTGGAGCCGATCCTCTCCGGCGCCCGCCTGCCCGCCCTGCGCCATCTCGCCCTGCGCAACAGCGAGATGCAGGACAAGGTCGCCGCGGCCGTCGCCTCCGCCCCCGTCGTCGCCCGCCTCGAAACCCTCGACCTGTCGATGGGCGTCCTCACGGACGACGGCGCCGCAGCCCTCCTCAGCGGCCAGCCCCTCACCCACCTCACGAAGCTCGACCTCCACTACAACTACCTGACCGACCCCGTCCGCGACCGCCTGACCGCCACCCTCGAACCGGCGGGCGTGGAGGTCGACGCCGACCGCGGCGACGCGGAGGAGGACGTGGAGGACGACGGCACGGCCTGGCGTTACGTGGCCGTGGGGGAGTGAGCGGGATGCCGGCCACATCGAGGACGACCGAAGCACCGCGCACGCACGGCGAGACGCCGTCCGGTGGCACACCCGCCCACGCGTCGGCCGAGACAGCACCGTCCACCCCCGCCCTCACCGTCGTCGGCAACCCCGAGAACCGCCGCGTCACCCTCTACACCGACGCCGTCCGCGCGGCCGGCCTGCCCGCGCCGCGCGTCGTCCCCTGGACGGACGTCCTCACGGCGGGCGGCGCCGACTTCGCGCCCGGCGAGGTGGTCCGCCTCGACTCACCGGGCGAGAACCCCGACGTCGACCGCGCCCTGCGCGGCACCGGCGACCCGACCCGCGTCGAAGGCTCCGCCCGCTGGTACACCGGGTTCCTGGCCGCCGTGGACACCCTGCGCGGCGGCGTCCGGCTCGACGACCCGGGCGATCTGGCGGCCCTCTTCGACAAACGAAGCTGCCACGGCCGCCTGCGGGAAGCGGGCGTCCCCGTTCCGTACTCGCCCACGTCGGGCCCCGGCGCCCCCGAGATCCACGGCTGGTACGACGTCCGCGCGGCGATGCGCGAGCACCGCATGCCGAGACTCTTCGTGAAGCTCGCCCACGGCTCCTCCGCGTCCGGGGTGCTGGCGGTCGAGACGGCGGGCGGCGGCCGGATCCGCGCCACGACCTCCGTCGAACGCGCCCCGGACGGGCGGCTGTTCAACTCCCTCAAGGTCCGCCGCTACGACAGCGAACGCGAGATCGCGGCCGTCGTCGACCGGCTCGCCCCGGACCACCTCCACCTGGAGCGCTGGTACCCCAAGGCGTCCCAGCGGGGCCGCGCGGCGGACCTGCGGATCGTGGTCGTCGCCGGCCGCGCCACCCACGCGGTCGTCCGCACGAGCGGCTCCCCGCTCACCAACCTGCACCTCGGCGGCCGAAGGGGCGACCTCGACGAGGCACGCACGGCGTTCGAGGAGGCGGGCACGGCCTGGGCCGACGTCCTCGGAGTGTGCGAACAGGCCGCCGCCTGCTTCCCGGACACCCTGTGCGTCGGCGTCGACCTGCTGCCCGCCGTCGGCTGGACCGGCGCCGCCGTCGGCGAGGTCAACGCCTTCGGCGACCTGCTGCCCGGCCTCACCGGCCTGCCCGGGAGCGGCGCCGAAGGCCTCGACACGTACGCGGCCCAGATCCGGGCAACCCTGAACCACACCCCGCACCACGGAAGAACCGCCCATGCACACCCCTGACATGGCGAGGATCGTCGGCAGCCACGACCTCCTCCTCGTCACCCTCGACACCCTGCGGTACGACGTCGCCGTCGAACTCGCCGCGGAGGGCCGCATCCCGAACCTCGCCCGCCACCTCCCGGACGGCCGCTGGGAGGAACGCCACGCCCCCGGCAGCTTCACCTACGCCTCTCACCAGGCCATCTTCGCCGGTTTCCTGCCCACCCCGGCCGCCCCGGGCCCGCACCCCCGGCTCTTCGCCGCACGCTTCGCGGGCAGCGAGACGACCGCCGACGGCACCTTCGTGTACGACACCCCGGACTTCGTCTCCGGCCTCGCGAAGGAGGGCTACCGCACGGTCTGCATCGGCGGCGTCGGCTTCTTCAACAAGCAGGGGCCGCTGGGCACGGTCCTCCCGAGCCTCTTCCACGAGGCCCACTGGGAGACCGAGTTCGGCGTCACCTCCCCGCACTCCTTCGAGAACCAGGTCACCCGCGCCGAACAGATCGTCGCCGGGCTCCCGGAGGAGCAGCGCCTGTTCCTCTTCGTCAACGTCTCCGCCCTGCACCAGCCCAACTGGTTCCACCTCCCCGGCGCCACCCGCGAGGACGGCGACACCCGGGCCACCCACGCCGCCGCCCTGGAGTACGTCGACCGGCACATCGGCCGTCTCTTCGCCGCCGCGAGCAGCCGCCGCCCCTGCTTCACCATCGTCTGCTCCGACCACGGCACGGCCTACGGCGACGACGGCTACACCGGGCACCGCCTCGGCCACCCCACGGTGTGGACGGTCCCGTACGCCCACTTCACCCTGAACGAAAGGGACTCGGCGTGACCGCAAGCCCCTACCAGTCGTACGTCTACGCCTACCCCCACAAGACTGCGTACCGGAAAATTCCGACCCGCCCACCCCTCACGGAACTCTGGGCGGACGAGCCGAAGAACGCCCTCTCCCTCTACTTCCACATCCCGTTCTGCGAAGTCCGCTGCGGCTTCTGCAACCTCTTCACCCGCATCGGCGCCCCCGACGGCCTCACCACCGCCTACCTCGACGCCCTCGAACGCCAGGCGAAAGCGGCCCACGAAGCCCTGGGCCCCGGCGACCGCCGCTTCGCCACAGCGGCCTTCGGCGGCGGCACCCCCACCTTCCTCACAGCCCCCGAACTCGACCGCCTCTGCGACCTCGCCGAAGGCCTGGGCGCCGACCTCAAGGCCATCCCCCTCTCCGTCGAGGCGTCCCCCGCGACCGCCACCGCCGACCGCCTCCGCGTCCTCGCCGACCGGGGCACCACCCGCCTCAGCCTCGGCGTCCAGAGCTTCGACGACACCGAGGCGCGAGCCGCCGTCCGCCCGCAGAAACGCGCGGACGTCGAAGCGGCACTGGCCAGGATCAGGGACGTCCGCATCCCCGTCCTCAACATCGACCTGATCTACGGCATCGACGGCCAGACCGATGACACCTGGCTCAACTCACTGAACGCGGCGCTGAGTTGGCGGCCGGAGGAGCTGTACCTCTACCCCCTGTACGTCCGCCCCGGCACGGGACTGGGCCGCCGGGCCCCCGACGCCCCCGACCCGGCGTGGGACGAACAGCGCCTGCGCCTCTACCGGTCGGGCCGGGACCACCTCCTCGCCGAGGGGTACGTCCAGCACTCGATGCGGATGTTCCGCCGCGCGGACGCCCCGGAGCAGGGCGCCGACGACTACGCCTGCCAGACCGACGGAATGGTGGGCCTCGGCTGCGGAGCGCGGTCGTACACGCGGGAGTGGCACTACTCCTTCGACTACGCGGTCGACATGACCGAAATACGCACGATCATCGACGGCTACGTTGCCACCGAGGACTTCTCCTGCGCCGAGTTCGGCTTCAAGATGAACGACGACGAGCGCAGCCGCCGATACCTCCTCCAGTCCCTCCTCCAGGCGGAGGGGCTGCCCGCAGCGGGCCAACGGGATTACTTCGCACCCGAGTTGGAGCGCTGGGCCGAGCTCGGCTGGCTGACGGACACGGACGGCCATCTGAAGCTCACCCCGGAGGGCCTCGCCCACTCCGACGCGATCGGCCCCGAGCTGTTCTCCCCGGTGGTGCGCCGCCGGATGGCCGAGTACGAGAGGAAGTAGCCCCCGGCATGGATCTCACCCTGCTCTACCGGGGCCCGCTCGCCTCCTGCGACTACGACTGCCCTTACTGTCCGTTCGCCAAGCGCCGCGACACCACGGCCCAACTCCGCTCGGACAGAGCCGCGTTGCACCGCTTCACGGACTGGGCCACCCACCAGACCGACGACAGCCTCTCGATCCTCTTCACCCCCTGGGGCGAGGGCCTGGTCCGCTCCTGGTACCGCCGCGCCCTGACCGACCTCTCCCATCTCCCGCACGTCCGCCGCGTCGCCATCCAGACCAACCTCAGCTGCCGCACCGACTGGCTGGCCGACGCCGACCCCGACACCCTCGCCCTGTGGTGCACCTACCACCCCGGCCAGACCCCTTACGACCGCTTCCTCACCAAGTGCCGTGACCTGGCGGCGAAAGGCATCCGGTACAGCGTCGGGATCGTCGGTCTCCCCGGCCACCTCGACCACGCCCGCCGCCTGCGCGCCGACCTCCCCGGCCACGTCTACCTGTGGGTGAACGCGGCCGAAGGCCACACCTACGACGACGAGTCCGCCGCCGACTGGACGGCTCTCGACCCCCTCTTCCCCTACAGCCGCCACCCGCACGCCAGCGCCGGACTGCCCTGCCGCACCGGCGAGTCGGTGATCTCCGTGGACGGCGAGGGGACGGTCCGGCGCTGCCACTTCGTCAAGGCGGAACTCGGGAACCTGTACGACGGCACCTACCGGGAGGCGCTCAGGCCCCGCGCCTGCCCGCTCGCCGTGTGCGACTGCCACATCGGGTACGTGCACCTGGAGACCCTCCCGCTGTACGACACGTTCGCGGGAGGGGTCCTGGAGCGTATCCCTACCGCTGCCGCGCGAGCCGCAGGGTGAGGATCTGGAACGGCCGCAGCGCGAACCGCACTTCATCCCCCGCCACGTCCACCGACTCGCCCTCCAAGGGGCGTTCCAGCAGATCGGTGACCGTCGCCCCGGCCAGCGGGAAACCGGCCGTGAGGACGGCGCGGGCGCGCGTCCCCCGGGACTCGAAGAGCCGGACGACGACGTCGCCGCTCTCGTCGTCCGCGAGCTTCACGGCCTCGACGACCACGCCCTCGTCGTCCACGGCGACCAGCGGCGCGACCGTCGCCGAGCCCGGGGC
>DATCQX010000224.1:0-17648 GCA_036569285.1 Streptomyces sp. | reverse complement strand
GCCGCGGTCGCCCCACCGAGCAGGAATCGAGGTTTTCTGCGCATGTCCGTCGCTCTCTTCTCGGTGACAGGGGTCAGGGCAGGGTCCATTTCTGGTTGGCCTGGCCGTTGCAGGTCCACAGGTGGACGAGGGTGCCGTCCGCGGAGTTGGCACCGTTCACGTCGAGGCACTTGGCCGACTGGGGGTTGCGCAGTGAACCGTCCGCGTTCGCCTGCCAGTTCTGGTTGGCGCCGCCGTTGCAGGACCACAGCACGATGCGCGTGCCGTCCGCCGTGCCGTTGCCACTGACGTCCAGGCACTTGCCCAGCGCCTTGACCGTCGACCCCGGCGCCACCGTCCACCGCTGGCCCGCCGCACCCGTGCACGTCGAGATCTGCACCGCCGTCCCGTCCGCCGAAGCGCCGCCCCGGACGTCCAGACACTTGCCCGCGAGCCCCGTGATCGGGCCCTCGCCGCCGCTGGTGGTGAAGGTGAACGCGTCGAGGTCGAAGAGGGTTCCGGAGCCGCCGGCGAAGGTCAGGTAGAGCGTCGTGGTGGCGGCCGGTGCGCCGGTGACCGGGCCGGTGACGGTGGTGAAGGTCGTCCACGAGCCGGTGACCGGGACGGTGGCGGAGCCGAGGACGGTGCCGGTGGGTGAACCGGCCCGGACCTGGAGCGTGCCGCCCGCGCCGGCGGACGACACCCGGGCGCTGAACGAGGTGACGTTGCTCAGCCGGTACGGCTCGAACGCGATCCAGTCGCCGTTGTCGATGTCACCGACGGTCTTTCCGCCCTCGGCGCCGGACCGGTCGACGACGGTGGTGCCGGACGACGTCTTGTGGTGCTCGGCCTGACGGTGCTTCGGCTGGAGGGTGTGCTGCGTGTGGGTGGTGAGCCCGGCGTTGTCGGTGTACTCGGCGTCGAAGACCCCGAAGATGTTCGCGGCGTCGTCGTGCTCGCCGTCGACGGGGATGGTGATCGTGCCGGAACAGCCGTTCTTCGAGGTGATCGGGTGGCCGTGGTTGTCGTGGCCGACGATGTACGTCATCTTGACCTTGGCGCAGTCGATCGTGCCGTCCTCCGGGTCCGTGACGGTGATGCCGAACGGGACGGTGTCGCCGAAGGCGAAGATCTGCCCGGAGGCGGGGCTGTTGACGGTCACGGTCGGCGCGGTGTTGCCGACGGTGATCCGTACGTCGGCGGAGCCGGTGGCGCCCTGCGGGTCGCGCACGGTGAGCGTGGCCGTGTAGACGCCGTTCGCGGTGTACGTCTTGGTCGGATTGGCGGCGGTGGAGCTGGTGCCGTCGCCGAAGGTCCACGCGTACGTCAGTGCCCCGCCGTCGGGGTCGGAGGAGCCGGCCGAGGAGAACGTCACGGTCAGCGGTGCCGCGCCGGAGGTGCGGTCGGCGGCGGCCATCGCCGTGGGCGCGCGGTTGCCGCCTCCGACGTAGTCGAAGCGGTACAGGGCGGAGTACTGGTCGCCCTGGTAGGACCCGGAGCCGTAGTCGAGGAGGTAGTACGAGCCGTCCGGGCCGAACGCCGAGTCGATGACCTGCTTGCCGTTCCAGGGGAAGCTGTCGATGGTTCCCGGGGAGCCGTCGGCGTTGAGGTGGATCGGTTTGATCCAGCCTCGGCCGAACTCCGTGGCGAAGAACTGCCCGTCGAAGGACTGGGGGAACTTCGAGGGCAGGGTGACGGCGGGGTCGTAGCGGTAGACCGGGCCCGCCATCGGTGACTCCGAGCCGCCGCCGAACGCGGGCGGGCTGCCGGCGTCGCCGCCGTAGCGGATCCAGGCGGGTTTGGCCGCGGGCAGCACGCTCAGGCCGGTGTTGCGGGGCGAGTTGTTCACCGGGCCGCCCGCGCAGTTGTACTTCGCGCCCGCCGAGTTGGTCGCGAAGTCCCACTCGGCGTACGTCTCGGAGCTTGTGTTGGTGCCGGTGCAGTAGGGCCAGCCGTAGTTGCCCGGTCCTGTGATGCGGTTGAACTCGACCTGGCCCTGCGGCCCGCGCGCCGAGGTGGAGCCGGCGTCGGGGCCGTAGTCGCCGACGTAGACGACGCCGGTGGCCTTGTCGACGCTGATCCGGAACGGGTTGCGCAGGCCCATCGCGTAGATCTCCGGCCGCGTCCTGGCCGTACCTGGCGCGAACAGGTTGCCTTCCGGGATCGAGTACGACCCGTTCTCGTTCACCTTGATCCGCAGGATCTTGCCGCGCAGGTCGTTGGTGTTGGCGGCGCTGCGCTGCGCGTCGAACGCGGGGTTGCGGTTGGTCCGTTCGTCGAGGGGGGCGTATCCGGCGGACTCGAACGGGTTCGTGTCGTCGCCCGTGGACAGGTACAGGTTGCCCGCCGCGTCGAAGTCGATGTCTCCGCCCGCGTGGCAGCAGATGCCCCGGTCGGCCGCCACGTCGAGGATGTCCACCTTGCTGGACTGATTGAGCGTGAAGTCGGCGTTCAGTGTGAACCGGGAGAGCCGGTTGACGCCCTGCCATGCCGTCCAGTTGCTGCCGGTGGCCGGTGCGTCGCCTCCCGGGGTGGACAGGGGCGGGGAGTAGTAGAGGTAGATGTACCGGTTGGTCGCGAACCCCGGGTCGACGCCGATGCCGTGCAGGCCGTCCTCGTCGTGCGAGTACACGGGGATCGTGCCGATCACCGTGGTGGTTCCGTCGGCGTCCGTGCGGCGCAGGGTTCCGCCTCGCGCGGTGTGCAGCACCGAGCGGTCCGCGAGTACGGCCAGCGACATGGGCTCGCCGACTTCCGGGACTCCTCTGGCCAGTTGGACCTGCTGGAAGTCGGCGGCGTTGATCGGGTGCGCCGAGGCCGGGGGCGCGCCGGACACCGTCCCGACGAGCGTCGCCGCGAGCAGGAACAGCACCGAACCGATCACCGGCCAGCATCTGATGTTCATGAACATGGCGATCGCATCCCCCTTGTGGACAGGCGCGTGAACAGGTGGCTGGCGGGGGCGCGGACGCGCCGATGCCGCAGCGGGTGTCGTTCTCCTCGCCCGCCGGGTTGCTTCAGCGGGCCGTTGCGCCGAGCGGGGGCAACAGCTCGGATACCGGAGGTCGATGGCTACCGCGCTGTCGGGTCACATCGACGACCTGGGTGGTGTGGTGAGGAGAGTAGGGGGTTCGGGCGGGAGTGTCCACAGTTCTGGTGGGGCCTCGGTCCGCCACGGGTAAACCAGCGCGCGGTGCACTGAGCGGGTGTGTGGGGGCGCGGGTGTCCGCTGGGGTGAGCGCGAGCGCTGTTGCGGGGCGGGCGGCTGCGGAAAGCATGTCCTCAGTACCGCCGATGGAAAGGCACGTGATGTCCAGCGAGTTCCAGCGGGTCAAGCTCCGGGCCATGTTCGAGGCGTTCGACGCGGACGGCAACGGCTATCTGGAGGAGGCGGACTTCGTCGCCCTGGCGGACCGCTGGGGCCGGCTGCCTCGGGTGAAGGGGAGAGCGGAACTGGCCGCGCGCGTGGACGGCGTGCTGAAGGGCTGGTGGCAGCATCTGTCCCAGGCCGTGGACACGGATCACAACGGCCGCATCGACATGGACGACCTTCTCGCCATGGTGGACCTCCTGCCGACCATGCCCGAGGCTGTCGCCGCCACCGCCGAGACCATCTTCGACGCGGTCGACGAGAACGCGGACGGACGGATCTCCCGCACCGAGCACCAGCAGCTCGTCGACACCTGGCACGGGCGCCCCGTGGACACCGGGGACACCTTCGGCCATCTCGACCAGGACGCGGACGGCTACCTCAGCCGCCCCGAATTCACGGCGCTGTGGGCCCAGTTCTGGATCAGCGACGATCCCGCCGAGCCCGGCAATCTGATGTGCGGTCCGATCGGCACCGGGTGAGGCACCAGGGCGGGCGGGCTCGGGTTCGGGGCGGGCATGCTCGTCCGCCCCGAACCTGTTGTCGCGCGGGTCAGCTGAGTGTGCAGACGGCGTTGCCCGGCAGGCCGGAGGCGTCCCCGGTGGCGTTGAAGCCGAACGTCGTCTTGCCGGCGGGCGGGAGCGCGCCGTTGTAGTCGGCGTTCGAGCCGGTGACCGAGGAGCCCGACTGCGTCAGCCTGGTGTTCCAGGCGGACGTCACCGTCTGGCTGCCGGGCCAGCTCCAGACGGCCCGCCATCCCCTGCTGGTGGAGGTGCTGGTGTTGGTGACGGTCACCTCGCCGGTGAAGCCGCCGGACCAGGAGTTGACCAGTCTGGTGGTGGCGGTGCAGCCGGAGTCGCCTCCGCCTGGGCCCTGGGTGGTGGCCGAGACGCCGACCGAGGCGGGTGACGTGCCTCCGGCGTTGTCGTGCGCCTTGACGGTGTAGGTGTAGGAGGTCGAGGCGGTCAGGCCGGTGTCGGTGAAGGACGTGGCGGTGGTGCTGCCCGCCGCCTGGCCGTCGCGGTAGACGTCATAACCGGTCGCGCCGGACGAGGCACTCCAGGACAGCGAGACGCTCGTGGCGGTCGTGGCGGTCACCGCGAGGTTCGCCGGCGGGTCCAGCGCCCCGCTGCCGCCGTCGCTGGTGGTGTAACTGACGCCGGTGTACGGCTGGGGGCATCCGGAGGAGCAGGAGCGCGGCAGGGCGAAGGTGTACGTCCGGCCGCTTTGGACGAGCTTGCCGTCGACGTCACGGACGCGGACGGTGTAGTTCGAGCCGCCCGGGGAGTTGGGGCCGATCGTGTACTGCTGCCCCAGGTCGGAGACCATGGCGGCCGACACCCAGGCGGTGCCGTTGTAGTACTCCACACCGTGGATGCCGTTGGGCAGGTGGGTGACGTCGATGGTGGGCCACCATGACGCGGCGTTGCTGACGAAGCCGATCGCGATGTCACCGGAATAGCCGGGTGCGGGGATGAACGACCAGGAGACGTGCCGGTTGTTCCATCGGCCGGGGTACATGTCCGCCACCGGTCGCCCGCCGAGCTGGAAGGTGTTGAGCGACTGTGTGACCAGGTCCAGGTGGTAGGGGTCGTCCCGGCACCAGGCGTTGGTGTCGCCGCAGCTGTCGGCGACCAGCATGTCCAGGGTCGCGCCGTTGTACTGGTCCGGCGTCCAGCTTCCGCCTCGGCAGAACGCCTGGCCCGCCGCGCCGTCGTTGACGCCGGTGCAGTAGTCGCCGATCGTCACCCGGACCCAGCGTCCGCAGTTGTGGCCGTTGGCGAACGGTCCCATGCTGCCGGCGTCGGCTGCGGGGACCGGACGCGCAGTGGGCTGCCCGTTGTAGTTGCCGGGCGTGTTCCACACGTTGAGCGCCACGAACTTCTGTGACTCCAGATTCGCCTGCGGCACGCCGCACCCGCCGTACGGGGCTCCGAGGCCGTCGAAGTGCGTGGCGTTTCCTGTGTTGTCCGCGGCAGCGGCCGGCGCGGTGAGCGCCGATGCGGCGGCGGGCGGGGACGACAGGCCGGACAGGAGCGAGGCGGCGAGCAGGAGCACGCCGAGCAGCGCCGTGAGGAGTAATCGGCGGCGGGTGCGTGGCGCGAGAGGGGCGGTGATCACAATGACCTCCCTGGTGCCGGTCCCGACGACCGGCACATCGACAGTCCCGACCTCGCGGTCCCCGCGTCACCGATCGGGTTCATGCCAATGATGCGACCGCAGCCGCGACCGGTCACGCCTCCGCGAGGCCTCATATCGGCGTTCGGCCCCCGAATGTCCTGCCCGGCGTCGAAGATGACCGCATGACGTCACTCCAAGCTCCCGTCATGGACCTGGTACGCGCGTCCTTCGACCCGGCCGGGCTGACCGCCTGGCTCGCCCAGGAACGCGACGTCGAAACAGCCGTCATCATCGCCGAGTTCGAGAACAGCGCCGCGACCCACGGCGTCCCGCACGACCCGCTCGTCCAGATGCTCAAGACCCTGCTGACCGGCCCCACCGGCATGGAGCAGACCGCCGAGTTCATGGTCCGCCTCTTCCACGACGACGAAGAGGCCTTCTACGACCTCATCGTCGGCCTCGCGCACTACATCGCCACCCTGGAGGCGCTGGACGAGATGCTGGAAGCCTTCTGCGACGACTAGGGGAAGTGTTTCGGTCACTTCTCCCGAGGGTCCGCCGAAGGGGGAATGGATGTCAGGGATCACGCCTATGATTTCTCGCGGTTTCTGCTCGACGTCCCTTTCGTTGATTTCTGGACCGAGGGAACGACATGACCGCGGCCGAGGACCCCGACCCGCTGCGCCGGCATGAGGAGCAGCTGACGGAGATCAGTGCCCGGATCGTGGCGCTGGTCCGGCAGTTCATCGAGGAGGAGAGGATCCTCGCGACGGCCAGGCAGAGTGCGGGGCTGCCGCGCACTGATCTTTCGCGGGAGAACGAGATGGTGCGCTACTACGCCGACGAGCTGAAGACGGGCGGCGCGAATCTCGCGCTGACGCTTCTTCTGATGCGACGCGGACGCGGCTGACGGTCCGTCAGAGGAGGTCTTCCCGGCGGATCGGCAGCCGGTGCGGGCGGCGTCCGGTGGCGTGCCGGACGGCGTTGGCGATGGCCGCGGCCACGCCGACGAAGGCGACCTCGCCCACCCCTTTGACGCCCGCCGCGCCCAGCCGGAGGTCGGGTTCGTCGATGAACTCGACGTCGACGCGGCCGATGTCGGCGTTCACCGGCACGAGGTACTCGGCGAGGTCCGCGTTGACGAAGCCGCCGTAGCGGGGGTCGGGCCGACTGCTCTCCCGCAGCGCCGCGCCGACGCCCCACACGACGCCCCCACGCACCTGCCCGGCCGCGGTCACCGGGCTCACGACCCGCCCGCAGTCGACGACGCTCACCACCCGTGGGACACGGACCCACCCGGTGACCGCGTCCACCCGGACCTCGGCGAAATGGGCGACGAAGCTGAAGGCCGAGAACTCGGGATACACGGGCCCGCCCGGCACCGCCGCCCCGGTGTGCAGCCGTTCGGCGGCCCGCGCGGACTGCCCCGGTGCCCTGGTGAGCGTCTCGACCTCGACCACGGCACGCCCGGTCGCCGCGACCGCCGCCGCCACGTCCACCGGGCCTCGCTCCGGCGCTCCGAGCAGGGCGCGCAGCTCCCGCAGGGCGGCGTGGACGGCCGTCAGCGCGGTGGCGGTGCCCCAGGATCCGGCGGTCAGGTGCTGGGGGACCCCGCGGGTGTCGCCGAGGACGGTCCGTACGCGCCCGGTCGTGACGCCGAGGTCACCGGCCACGGCGCGCGCGACGGCGGTGCGGATGCCCTGCCCCATCTCGTGGCCCGTGACGTTCACGGTGATCCGTCCGCTCGCCTCCGCCGTCAGGCGCGCGGCGGCCGGTGCGACCGAGGCGCGGTAGGCGCCGGCGGCGACCCCCCAGCCGATCAGGGACCCGTCGGCGGACCGCATGGACATCGGGCGGGCGGTGCGGTCGGCCCAGCCGAACCTCGCCGCGCCCCGGCGCAGGCACGCGGCGAGGTGGCGGGAGGAGAAGGGCCGCCCGGTCACGGGGTCGGTCGCGGTGTCGTTGTCCAGGCGCAGTTCGACGGGGTCGCGGCCGGTGGCGTACGCGATCTCGTCCACGGCCGACTCCAGGGCGAACACGGCGGCGTGCTCGAAAGGGGCGCGCATGTACCCGGGTGTCTGCACATCGGTCCGTGTCAGCTGCTGGGCGCCCCGGAAGTGCGGGATCCCGTACAGGCGCGAGGTGACCGACGTGAAGTCCGCGGCGAACAGGTCGTGCCGGGAGGTCTGCTGGCGGGCTTCGTGGATGACGGCGGTCAGCCGTCCGGAGCGGTCGGCGCCCACCCGCAGGCGGTGCCTGCTCGCGGGGCGGAAGGTGGTGGCGTGGAAGGTCCGTGAGCGGGGCATGACGAGTTTCACCGGTCTGCCCAGGCGGCGGGCGGCCACCGCCATCGGCGCCAGATGCGACTGCAGCCAGGTCTTCTGTCCGAAGCTTCCCCCCACCTGGTGCGAGACGACCTCCACCTGTGAGGGTTCGATGCCCAGTTGGCGGGCCAGGCCGTGCCGCACGGCGCTGGTGTTCTGGGTGCTCTCGTGCACGACGAGCGTGGGCCCGCGCCACCGCACCACCGTGGCCGGCAGTTCCATCGGGACGTGGTGCTGGGGCTCGAAGTCGAACGTCTCGTCGACGCGGACCGCGCTGCCTGCGTAGGCGGTGTCGGCGTCGCCCACCGCGATGTCCGCGAACCGTGGCTGCGCGAGCGCCTGGGCCTGCGCCACCGTCTCGGCGCCCTCGGCGTCGAGGGTCACGGCCACGGGTTCCGTCTCGTAGGCGGCGTCGACGAGGGCGGCTGCCTCCGCTGCGGCGACCGGTGTGTCCGCCACCACGAGCGCGATGGGCTGGCCCCGGTAGGCGACACGGTCGTCCAGAAGGGGCTGGAGGCTCTGGAATCCGTACCCGCCGTCGCCGGCGGGGAAGCCGGGGGGCCGTACCTCGGCGTCGTCCAGCCGGGTCAGGACCAGGCGCACTCCGGGGACGGCTCGGGCGGCGGCGGTGTCGACGGCGGTGACCCTCCCCCGGCCCGCCGCCGCCCCGGCGAGGGCGGCGTGCAGGAGGCCGGGCCAGGTGTGGTCGGCGGTGTAGCGGGTCTGTCCGGTGACCTTCTCGTAGGCGTCGACGCGCCCTTCGGGCACCGGGCCGGTCACCGGGTCCACCGGTCGGCGGCGATGTGCAGGGCCTGTGCGACAGTCCGCGTGCCGAGTTCCGTCTTGACGTCGTCGCGCGCCCCGGCCAGCGCGATCTCGCCCGCGCGCCGGGCGGTGAGAGCGGTCAGCGGGCCGCCGAGCAGCGACCGTTCGGCGGCCGTGGCACGCCAGGGTCTGGTGGCGAGCCCGCCGAGCGCGATGCGGCAGTCCTGGACGGTTCCGTGGCCGTCGAGCCGGACGGCCGCCGCAGCGGAGGCGAGGGCGAACGCGAACGACTCGCGGTCCCTGACCTTGTGATAGGTGGAGGCGCGCCCGGCGGCGGTGGCGGGGACCCGGATGCGGACGATGAGTTCGTGGTCGGCGAGGCCGTGCTCGTGGTGGGGGGTGTCCCCCGGTTCGCGGTGCAGCGCGGACAGCGGGATGGTGCGCGCTCCCAAGGGGCCGAGCAGGTCGAGCCGGGCGTCGAAGGCGAGCAGCGCGACGGCCCAGTCGCCGGGGTAGGCGGCCGTGCACGCCTCGCTCGTGCCCAGGACCGCCTGTGTTCTGTCCGGTCCTCCCCGGGCGGCGCATCCGCTGCCCGGCTCGCGCTTGTTGCAGGGGAAGGGCCTGCCGCCGCGGAAGTAGGGGCAGCGGGTGCGCTGGAGCAGGTTGCCGCCGACGGTGGCCATGTTGCGGACCTGCCCGGACGCCGCCTTGGCCAGGGACTCGGCCAGCGCCGGGTAGTCGCGCGCCAGGACGGGGTCGTCGGCGACGTCGGCCATCCGGGCCGCGGCGCCGAACACCAGCTCGCCCGGGCCCGTGGTGTCGTATCCGGCGAGTTCGGGCAGATCGCGGACGTCGACGAGGGCGCGGGGCCGTTCGACGCCGAGTTTCATCAGGTCGTACAGGGTGGTGCCGCCGGCCAGGACCTTCGCCTCGGGGCCCGCGAGGGTCAGGGCCTCGACGGCTTCGGTGAGGGTGGCGGGGGCCGTGTAGGTGAACTCACGCATCGCGCGCCGCCTGGCGGATCGCGGCCACGATGTTCGGGTAGGCCCCGCACCGGCACAGGTTGCCGCTCATGTACTCGCGGATCTCGTCGTCGTCACCGGCGCGGCCCTCGGCCAGGCAGGCGACCGCCGACATGATCTGGCCCGGTGTGCAGTACCCGCACTGGAGGGCGTCCTGGTCGATGAACGCCTGTTGCACCGGGTGCGGTGTGCCGTCCGGCCGCGCCAGGCCCTCGACCGTCGTCACCGTGGCGCCCCGGGCCTGGAGCGCCGGTGTCAGGCAGGCCAGGACGCGCCGTCCGTCGAGGTGGACGGTGCAGGCACCGCACTGTCCGTGGTCGCAGCCCGGTTTGGTGCCGGTCAGCGCCAGGCGTTCGCGGAGCACGTCGAGCAGGGACTCGCGCGGGTCGACGGCGCACCGGGCCGTCGCCCTGTTCACGGTGAGGGTGAGTTCGGCGGTCGGTGCGAGGTGGTCTGTCGCCGGCATGTCCGGGACCTCCGCTGCGGTGTCGGGCGGGCGTGGGGCGGTCACGTCCGGGGCCGCCGGAGCGTGTCGACGAGTGCCGAGGTGATGCGTTCGAGGAGGGGCCGTGAGGTGGCGAAGTTGAGGCGTACGAAGCCCCGTCCCGCCGTCCCGAAGTACGAGCCGTCGCTGAGGCAGAGGCGGGCTTCGCGCAGGAGGTGGCCGGCCGGGTCGTCGAGGCCGGTGAAGGAGCAGTCCAGCCACGCCAGATACGTCGCTTCCGGCATCGTGTAGCGGGCCTCGGGGAGTTCGGCGTCCAGGACCCGTGCCAGGTAGCGGCGGTTGCGGTCCAGGTGGCGGACGGCTTCGCGGCGCCACGGGTCGCCCGCGCGGTAGGCGGCGATACCGGCCGCGATGCCGAGGGTGCTGGCGCCGTGCCGGGAGTGGAAGGGCAGGGCGCGCCAGCGCCGGACGTCGTCGTCGCTGGTCAGTACGGCCTGGGCGCATTTGAGTCCGGCGGTGTTCCAGCCCTTGGAGGCGGAGGTCAGGGTGAGGGTGTGGGCGGCGGCCTCCGGGGAGACGGAGGCGTAGGGGATGTGGTCGTGTCCGGGGTAGGTGAGGGGCGCGTGGATCTCGTCGGCGACGACCCGCGCGCCGTGGGCTTCGACGCGGTGGCTGAGGGCGAGGAGTTCGGGGCGGGTGAAGACTCTGCCCGCCGGGTTGTGCGGGTTGCACAGGAGTACCGTTCCGGCGCCGTCGGCCAGCGCGGAGTCGATGGCGTCGAGGTCGAGGGTGAGCCGGGTGCCGTCCGGTGTCAGCGGTACCTCGATCGCCTGTCGGCCCTCGGCGGCCACGACTTCGAAGAAGGGCGGGTACGCCGGGGTGGGGATCACGACGGCGCTGGCTGGGCGGCTGTAGGCGCTGATGCCGAGGCCGACGCCGGTCAGCACGTCGGGGATGAGGAAGATCTGTTCGGCCGGGACCGACCAGCCGAAGCTGCGGGCCAGCCAGTCGGAGCAGGCGGCGGGCAGTCCGGTGCGGATGTCCCGCAGGGGGTAGCCGGTCTGGCCGCGTTCGACGGCTTCGTGGACGGCTTCGCGGACGACGGGTGCCACGGGGAAGTCCATCTCGGCGACCCAGGCGCCCAGGACCGTCCCGCCGTGCCGTCCCCATTTGAGGGTCTGGCGCTCCAGCAGTGTCTCGATGCTGATGTCGTCGAAACCGGACGGTGCGAGCCGTGTGCCGTTCGGTGCTTCCCCTTCCACACCCACCTCCACGGTTCAGTGGCTGAAGAGCCGCAGCCCGGTACGGATCAGTGCGATGGCGTGTTCCTCGCACGCCGCCTCGACCTCCTTGCCGCGCGCCGACCCTCCGCCCTCCACGATGCAGCGCACCCCGTGCCCGGCCGCCGCGTCGACGTTGTCGCGGAAGGGCAGGTAGGCGTCGGAGACGAGGGTGCACGGCGTGTGCCCGGCCAGCCACGCGCGCCGCTCCCCTGACGCGAGGTGCTCGGGCCCGGTGTCCCCTTCGATGAGCCGCATCACCCGGTTCACGCGGTCCTGGAGCGACAGGGCGTCCGGGAAGCGGATCCCCGTCAGGAGCGGGTGGCGCCGCAGCCGCCAGCGGTCGGCCTTCTCCCCCGCCAGCCGTACGCAGTCGACCCGTGACTGCTGGCCCGCCCCGATCCCGATCGTGCGCCCGTGGTGGACGTAGGCCACCGAGTTGGACTGGGTGTGTCTGACCGTGATCAGGCCGAGCAGGGCGTCCTTCACTTGCTGTTCGGTCGGTCGCGGGACGCCGTGGACGCCCTGTGTCAGCGAGGCGGCGTCGAGCACGACCGGATCGGTGTCCTGGACGACGCGGATCCCGAAGACGTCCCTGACCTGCTCGGCGGGCGGTTCGTGGGCCGGGTCCACCCGCAGGACGAGGTAGGTCCCCCGCTTCTTGCGCGCCAGGATCTCGGCGACGCCGGGCTCGTAGTCCGGCGCGATGACGCCGTCGGACACCACGCGGGCCAGCAGGGACGCGGTCGCCCTGTCGACGGGGTGGGACAGGGCGGCCATGTCGCCGTAGGAGGAGCGCGGGTCGCAGTCCCGGGCGCGGGCGTAGGCGGACGCCAGGCCGGACACCTCGTCCTCCAGCCGGAACGTGGCCCGGGTCACCGGGTCGATCTCACCGGCGACGGCCGCACCGGCGGGCGAGACGTGTTTCATCGACGCCGCCGCGGGGAGCCCGAGAGCCCGGCTCGCCTCCCGCACGAGCTGCCAGCCCTGGAAGGCGTCCAGGAGGTTGACGACGGAGGGGGTGCCGGAGAGGACGGAAAAGGGCAGCGGGCCGCCGTCGGGCATTTCCGCGACCGCGTTCCGCTGCTGGGGGTTGAGGCCGTACTTGAGAGGCAGCCGTGCCAGGTCACCGACCATTGGTTCCCCTCCGGAAATCACCGGCACCGGTCGATCGGCGCCTGTCGTGTGAACGTTCGGGAAAATCGCGGGGAATGCCTGTGGAGCAGTTTCCGTGCTCCGTTCTTTTTCGCCGCGCCCTGTCGTCGGGGGCGTCGCAGGGCGCCGTCCCTGTCCGTGTTCAAGGTAAGCGGGAGGCCGTGTGCGGCGTCAACCCCGGCGGCACCTTGGGGAATACCGAAAGGGCCGCCGGACCAGGGCGAATATCGGCCACGCAGGGTCGGGACGGACGGCTGAATTCCTCACGATGTCGCCTTGCCGCGTGACTGCCCCGGAGATAAGCTCCCGGGTTCGTGTAACTCAAATCGATCAGGTGACCCGCAACCGGCGAGCGGCGCGGGAGGTGCGGTCCGGACCGCCGAGCCCCCGGGGTCCTCGTCGCGGTACTGGTGGCGTTTCGCGCTGCTCTACTCGTGCGGGATGCTCGCCTCCACCGGGCTGGGCAAGATGGCCCCGGTCGCGGTGGACCTGCGCGCCGCGCTCAGCCTCTCTCTCGACCAGATGTCGCTGGTCACCTCCTCCCTGACCGCGGTCGCCGCGCTGGTCGGGCTGCCGGTGAGCTATCTCGTGGCGCGCGTCGCGCCCCGCAAGGCCCTGCTGGCCGGCTGCGCGGTCATGGCCGTGGCGGGGCTGCTGGAGGCGAGGGCGGGGCACTTCCTGCCGATGCTGGGGGCGCGGCTGGTGGAGGGGGTCGGGTACGTCGCCGTCGTCGTGGCGGCTCCGGCGCTCATCATCTCCATGGGCGGCGGGGCCCGGCGGATGACCGCGCTCGCCGTGTGGGGGACCTACTTCCCGGTGGGCCTCGCGGTGGGGCTGTTCGTCGGCGGTCTGCTGTCGGCGGTGGTGGGCTGGCGGGTCTGGCTGGTCATCGAGGCGGTGACCCTGCTGGTCGTGGGCACCGCCGCCGTGCTCGCGCTCGGCGGGCGGGGTTCCGTGGAGGGCGAGCCGGTGGCGGAGGAACCCGTTCCCGCAGCGGCGCACCGCGGGGTGCGCCGTCTGCTGCGGCCTTTCCTGCTCGCCGCGGGCTTCGCCACCGCCAGCGGCACGATCGTCGCGGTGGTGACGCTGTTCCCGACGTATCTGCACGAGGTGCTCGACGTGCCGACCGCCGCGGCGGGCACCCTGACCGGGGTCGTCTCGCTGACCGGTACGGTCGGCGGGTTCCTCAGCGGCTGGCTGCTGCGCCGGGGGGTGCCGGTGCGCCGATTGTTCGCCACCGCGCTGCTGATGCCGCTGGGTTCGGCCGTCGCCTTCCTGCACTACGGCGGTGTCACGCTGGCCGCCGCCGGTGCGGTGCTCGTGGCGCTGGCCAACGAGATCGTCGTCGCCGCCGCGTTCGCGATGATCCCGGCTGTCGTGTCGGACTCCTCCGACGTGAATCTGGCCAACGGGCTCCTGGCCCAGATCGGCAGCCTCGGCTCGCTGCTCGGCCCTCCGCTCGTCAGCTCGGCGGTGCTGGTCGCCGGCGGCTGGTGGGCGGTGGCGCCCACGGTGCTGGCCGTGTGCGCCGCCGGGACGGTGCTGCTGCGGGTCTCGGTGCGGCACGTGGCTGTTTGAGCCAAAGAGCGGCGATAAGGAGATCATCGGGCCGAAAGGTATGAGCCAGAAAAATGATCAATTTGCCTGTCAATTGATTTCGAAATCCAGCGGACCCTAGACTGACTGCATCAGGCATCCAGATGATCATATTCTCTGCGGTTGAGCGAGCGGTTGAAGTGCGACCGAGCCCTCGGAGGTAACCGGCAGATGGCACGCGATCAGGAATCCGAGCAGACGGCGGCACTCAGGCTGGAGACACGGAACTGGCTCAGGGAGAACTGGAGCGAGGATCTCGCGGTCGGTGAGTGGTGGCGATTGCTCGCCGAGGCCGGATACGCCTTCCCGACCTGGCCCGAGGGAATGGGAGGCCGCAATCTGGGCCGCCGGGCGGCAAGGGCCATATCCGAGGAAATAGCCGAATTCGGGGCGGCCGGCCCGCCGGGCGGTGTGGGGCAGATGGTCGGCGGTCCCGTCCTCCTCGAACACGGCACGCCCGAGCAGCGGCGGCGCTGGATCCCCGCCCTGGCGTCGGGCGCGGAGTCCTGGTGCCAGCTGTTCAGCGAGCCGGGCGCCGGCTCCGACCTGGCGAGCCTGCAACTGCGGGCCCGCCGGGAGGGGGACCACTGGACCCTGAACGGCCAGAAGGTGTGGTCGAGGGAGGCCGAGGGCGCCGATCGCGGGCTGGCGCTGGCCAGGACGGACCCCTCCGTCCCGAAACGCGAGGGCATCACCTTCTTCGTCGTCGATCTGGACCAGCCCGGTGTCGAGGTCCGGCCGATCCGTCAGATGAACGGCCGCGCCACGTTCAACGAGGTCTTCCTCACCGACGTGGTGGTGCCGCCCGGCCAGGTCATCGGCGCCGTCGGCGAGGGCTGGCCGCTGGCCCGCGCGAGTCTGGCGTACGAACGTGCCGAGGTCGGCGGCGCGGGGGTGGTGCGACCGGCGCGCATGGCCGTGCCCGGACGGCGGGGCGGCATGCTCCACCGCTCCATCGCGTCCCTCACCGAGGAGTACCGCTCGGCGCAGCGGGCGGCGCACGTCCGCCGCGGTGTCCGCACTCCCGACGCGCTGACCGGACTCGCACGCGAGGTGGGCCGCACCGAGGATCCCCTCGTCCGCCAGCGGCTCGCGGCCCTGTACGCGGCGGTGGAGACCAACCGGCTGCGCATCCGGCACGCGAGATCCGCATCCGGCGCCGACGCGTCCCTGGGGAAGCTGGCCGGGTCGGACAGCGGGCGGCAGGCGCGCGACCTGAGCCTGTCCCTGCTGGGCGCCGAAGGCATGCTGACCGGCCCGGAGACGACCGGTGAGGGGACGTTCCAGCAGATGGCCCTGTCGGTGCAGTCGCTGTCCATCGCGGGCGGCACCGACGAGATCCAGCGCAATCTCGTCGGGGAACGGCTGCTCGGCCTGCCCCGGGAGCCGGAGGTGGACCGCGACGTGCCCTTCCGCGAGCTGCGGGTGGGCACGCAGCGCACGTAGCCCGACGACCGAAGCAGCCGACCACAGGGGGCAGGCTTGGAACCGAACGGTTACTGGAACCCTCGCCACGAGACCATGCCGAGGCCGCAGCTCGAAGCGCTCCAACTGGCCCGGCTCCGCGCCGCGGTGACGCGGGCGCTGGAGGCCCCGGGGCGGCAGGGCGGGCTCCTGCGCGAGGCCGGTGTGCTGCCCGGGGACCTCATGTCCCTCGCGGACACGCGGCGCATCCCGTTCTTCACGCGCGACGCCTGGACGGAGGCCCAGCTGGCCGCCCCTCCGCACGGCGATCTCCTGGCCGTGCCGCCCGCGACGGCGGTGCGCCAGCACCTCACCTCGGGGACGACCGGCAGGCAGCCCTTGCGGGTGCTCGACGGGCTGGGCGACTGGGAGTGGATCACGGAGATGTGGTGCTACGGGCTGTGGGGCTTCGGTGTCCGGCCCGAGGACCGGGTGTTCCTCGCCTTCGGCTACGGCGGTTTCATCGGGTTCTGGGGCGCCCACTACGCCTGCGAGAAGATCGGCTGCCTCGTGCTGCCCGGCGGTGGCATGACCACCGAGGCGCGGTTGCGGCACATCCTGGAGAACGAGGCGACGGTGCTGTGCTCGACGCCCACCTACGCCCTGCGCCTGGCGCAGGAGGCCCGGCGGCTCGGCGTCGACCTGGCGGCGGGCCCGGTGCGGCGCGTCGTCCTGTCCGGTGAGCCGGCCGGGTCGATCCCGGCCACCAAGCACCTCATCGAGTCCGAGTGGGGTGCCCGCACGGCGGACACGGCGGGGATGACCGAGCTCGGGACGGTCTTCATGTTCGAGTGCGAGGGCCGGCCCGGCGGCGCCCACATCATCGAGGACAACTTCCTGGAGGAGGTCGTCGACCCGTCCTCGGGGGAGCCCGTGCCCTACGGGGAGGCGGGCGAGCGCGTCGTCACCTCGTTCGGGCGCGGGTTCATGCCGCTGCTGAGGTACCGGACCCGGGACCTCGTGGTGCGGGTCCCCGGGGAGCGGTGCCGGTGCGGGCGGACCTGGGACCTGTACGAGGGCGGTGTGCTGGGCCGGGTCGACGACATGCTGCTGGTCCGGGGGACGAACGTCTATCCGCGGGCGATCGAGAGCGTCGTGCGGGAGTACCCGGAGATCGACGAGTTCCAGATCCGTCTGCGCACCCGGGACGGCATCCGTGAGGAGATCGACGTCCTCATCGAGGTGCCCGGCCGGGGCGGCGACGGCGGGCGGCTGGCCGCCCGGCTGGCGGCGTCCCTGAGGGACGCCGTCGGCGGGCTGCGGATCGGCGTCCTGGAGGTCGCGGCGGGCTCGCTGCCGCGCTTCGAACTGAAGGCCCGGCGCGTACGGGACGAACGCGTCGTCATCGGAAGCGGTGCGGTGAGGAAGGCGGCGACGTGAGGAATCGTCTCGGTACCGAGTTGAGCGGCCCCGAGGAGGACGTGGTCGTCCTCCACGAGTCCCTGTGCCGGCTCGCCGAGGACCACCTCGGTGACCTCGCGCCCTACCAGCAGCGGGGCGTGCTCAAGGCGCTGGCGTGCCTGGGGCAGGTCGTCAACGGCCTCGACATGGAGCCGGGGCGGCTCCACCATGTCGGCCTCTGAGACCGCCCGGCGGACGGCCGGGGCGGTGGGCGGGGGACAGTGGGCCGAGGGCGAGGGCGGGGAGCTCGCGGTGGCGGCCCTGCGCGCGCAGGGCGTGGACACCCTGTTCACGCTGTCGGGCGGCCACATCTTCTCCGTGCTGCACGCGGCGGCCGGCGCCGGGATGCGTGTCGTGGACGTCCGGCACGAGCAGACGGCGGTCTTCGCCGCGGAGGGCTTCGCGAGGCTGACCCGCCGTCCGGCGGTGGCGCTGCTGACCGCCGGGCCGGGGGTCACCAACGGTGTCAGCGGGCTGGCGGCGGCCCAGGCCAACGGCGCCCCGGTCGTGGTGCTGGCGGGGCGGGCCTCGCGGCGTCGCTGGGGTTCGGGGTCCCTTCAGGAGTTCGACCACGTGCCGCTGGTCGCGCCGGTGACCAAGGAGGCCAGGACCGTCACCGAGGCGGAGGCGATACCGGGCGAGCTGCGGGCGCTGACGGCGACGGCGGCCACCCCGCACCGCGGTCCGGTCTTCCTCGACGTGCCCATCGACGTGATGCACCGGCGG
>DATCQX010000223.1:0-34140 GCA_036569285.1 Streptomyces sp. | reverse complement strand
CGTCGGGGCTGACCGTGGACGACATGATCTTGCCGTCGTCGATCAGCGTGCGGGTGCCGTAGGGCTTGAGGTACTGGTCGGCGGAGACGACCTGGCCGCGCTCGGTGACCTGGCCGACGTGCTGGGTGCCGAACGGGGCCGTCGAGGCGACCGCCGTGCCCGTGACGCCGAGGGCGACGGCGATGCCCGTCGTCACCAGCGTGGTCCGTCGGCTGAGGCGTCTGGCCGGCTTCTCTCTGATACGCCGTGTGACCTGCATGGACCTATCCCTCCGAGGTGGTGTCCAGCAGCTCGACGTTCCCGTCGAACTGCCAGAGCGGGTTGGGGGCGTCGCCGGTCGACGTCCGCACCAGGAAATAGCCGTTGACGTCCTTCGGTCCGTCGCCGTCCGCCACGTACCGGCCGTCCGAGGCGATGTCGAGCTGGTAGACGGCCGTCCCCGCGACCGGCACGCCGGGCAGGTGCCAGGTGACGACGCACCGCCAGTCGTTGCCCGCGCCCTCCTGCGCGCCTTGTCCGTCGCTCTTGGTGCACGCCGCCGAGGAGTTCAGCTCGGCCTCGGTGACGGCGGGGCGGTGGAGCTGCTCGGTCTGGAGGCGGTAGAGGTGGGCGAAGACCGTGGCCAGGGACCGCTGGACCTTGGTCTGTTCGATGCCGGAGCCCATGGAGGTGGCGGGGGCCACCGCGGCGACGGTGAGCGCGGTCAGTGCGGCGATCGGCAGGAGGCCGACCGTCAGCGCGCGGCGTCCGGCGCCGTCGTAGGCCGGGTTGGTGAAGTCGCGCCGCAGGAACAGCAGATACGCCAGCGCCGTCGCGAGGACCGCCCACGCCAGGCTCACCGCGACGGCGATCAGCAGCGGGCCGAGCTGCCTCGGGCTGGTGAACAGGCCGTTCCACGCGATGTAGGCGTAGCCGGGCAGGGCGAGGCGGAGGGCGACGGGCAGCGGCAGCATCTGCGCGACGGACATCGCGAGCGCGAGGATCGGCGGCAGCAGCAGGCCGGTCGGGGAGCGGCCCAGCGCGACCGAGCCGAGCAGGCCGATCGCCGCGAGCGCCAGGGTCGGGGCGAGCGCGCAGGCCCACGCCAGCAGCACACGCCCGGCCGCGTCGCCCGGCGCGAGGAGCGTGCCGTCGAGGCCGGCCAGCGGGTGGCCGCCGACCGTGAGCAGTCCGCCGGCCGTACCGCTCCCGGCGATCCCGGCCACGAACAGCAGGACGACCGTGAGCCCGGCCAGTGCCTTCGCCGCGAAGATCCGGCGGGGCGAGCGGACCGCCACCAGCAGGTGGCGCCAGGTGCCGAGCCGGTCCTCCGAGGCGAAGACGTCACCGGCGACGACCGACGTCAGCAGCGGCAGCGCCCAGGTGCCCGCGAAGCCGAGCATCACCAGGGGGCCCGCCCACGCCGTGGCGTGCATCCAGCGGCCGAAGAGGGTGTCGGAGGGGAGGGTGCTCTGCTCGCTGACGCCTGCGACGAAGAGGGCGGGGGCCAGCCAGCAGGCGAGGAGCAGGAGGCGGACGCGCCACTGGGAGAAGAGTTTGACGAGTTCGAAGCGGTAGGCGCGGGAGAGGGGTACTGCGGGTGCGGTCATCCGGCGTCCTCCTGCTGCTCGGTGAGTGCCAGGAACGCCGCTTCGAGGGGTGAGACGACGGGGGTCAGTTCGCGGACGGCGACGTCGGCGCGGACGATGCTCGCGACGAGGGCGTCCATCGCGGGGACCGCGCCTCGGACGACGGTCACCTCGGGGTCGTCGCGCGCGTCGGCGTCGTCCACGATCGCGATGCCCGGTGTCCCGGCGGCCAGCCTCCGTGTCGTCCGCGTGTCGGACGTCCGCAGCCGGTGGTCGAGTTCGCCGGTCTCGGCGGCCAGCTCGGTGAGCGGGCCGGAGAACACGACGCGTCCGGTGGCGAGGACGGTGGCCTCGGTGCACAGCGCGTCGAGGTCGTCCATGCGGTGGGTGGAGAGGACGACGGCGGTCCCCTCGGCGGCGAGGTGGGTGAGGACGCGGTGCACGTGCCGCTTGCCCGCCGGGTCGAGGCCGTTGGCGGGCTCGTCCAGCACGAGGAGCCGGGGCTTGGTGAGCAACGCGGCGGCCAGGCCCAGCCGTTGGCGCATCCCCAGCGAGAAGCCGCGCGCCTTGTCGTCGGCGACCTCGGTCAGCCCGACCCGGTGCAGCGCGTCGTCGATGCCCGCCGTGCCCCGCCCGCGCAACCCGGCGAGCGCGGCGAGGTTCTGACGTGCGGTGAGGGAGGGGTAGAGCCCGGGCCCGTCGACGAACCCGGCCACCCCTTCGGGCCCGGCGAGCGCGCGTTCCGCCGGTACGCCGAGGATCTCCAGCTGCCCGCTGTCCGGCAGTGCCAGCCCCAGCAGCAGCCCCAACAACGTTGTCTTCCCGGCCCCGTTCGGGCCCGCGAGACCGTGGATCCGCCCCTCCCCCACCTCCAGGTCGACCCCGTCGAGCGCCACCACCTCACCGAAGCACTTGCCCAGCCCGCGCGCCCGGACCGCCGGCCGTGGTCTCTCCACGAGTCCTCCCTCCACCACACCGCAGGACCCTAGACACGGCACACGACACCCGCACCGCAGCCGGGTTGAACGCTCCCGGAACGGATCGTCAAGGCATCGCAAATGGCGTGACCGGGGTCACATCAGCCTCATGTCACGTTCGGAACGGCAGCTCACGTCTCGTGGTCGTCCCTACAGCGGCGATGTGAAAGAGACGGCACGACGATGAAGACGAACGCGACAGCAGCGCGGCAGCACGAAGTCCTGGTCCTGGGCGCCGGTTACGCGGGGCTCTCCGCCGCGATCCAGCTCGCGGCCCGCACGGCGAAGCGTGGGGACGTGCGGGTGACGCTGGTCAACCCGTACGACACCTTCACCGAGCGGCTCCGGCTGCACATGACCGCCACCGGCCAGGAGACGGCCGAGCTGGACATCCGGGAACTGCTGGACGGCACCGGCGCGGACTTCGTCCGTGGCTGGGTCACCGCCGTGGACGCCGGGGCGAAGACCGTGCGGATCGACGACGAGCGAGTCCTGCGCTACGACACCCTGGTCTACGGCCTGGGCAGCGTCGCGGACACCGTCGCCGTCCCCGGTGTGGACGACCACGCCCACACCCTCGACGGCCCGGAGGCGGCGGCTCTCCTCGCCGACCGGCTGGACCGGCTCTCCGTGGGAACGGTCGTGGTGTGCGGCACCGGCCTCACCGGTGTCGAGGCCGCCGCCGAGATCGCCGAGCGGTACCCGGAACTCCAGGTGGTGCTGGTGGGCAGGCAGGAGCCGGGCGCGGGCATGCACCCGAAGGCCAAGGCCTATCTGAACGCGGCGCTCGACCGGCTCGGGGTGCGGGTGCGCGGTGGCGTCGAGGTGGCCAAGGTGCTGCCGGGCGGCGTCGAGTTCGCGGACGGGTCGGGTGTCCCGGCGGACGTGGTGCTGTGGACCAGCGGTACCCGGGTCTCGCCGCTGGCGTCGGCCGCGGGCCTGACCGTCGACGAGCGCGGGCGTGTGGTCACCGACAGCGCGCTGCGGTCGGTGTCCCACCCGGACGTCTATGCCGTGGGCGACGCGGCGGCGGTCCGGCAGGGGTACGGCGTCCTGCACGGGACCTGTCAGAGCGGGATGCCCACCGGGGTGCACGCGGCCCTCTCGATCCTGCGGGTGCTGGCCGGCAAGCAGCCCCGGCCCTTCCGTTTCGGCTACTACCACACGCCTGTCAGCCTGGGGCGCGGCGACGCCGTCGTGCAGTTCACCCGGCCCGACGACAGCCCGCGCCGGTTCGTGCTGACCGGCAAGTGGGCGGCAAAGTACAAGGAGACCGTCACGGCCGCGCCGTGGCCGACCTTCGCCCGTATGAAGAAGATGCCCGCCTCGGGCGCCTTCTGGCCGCACGGCGGCCGCTACACCCGGATTCGGAGCACCAAGTGACCCACGATGCCTTCCAGCAGTACCGCACGCTGCTCTTCTCCGTCGCCTACCGGGTCCTCGGCAGCGCCGCCGACGCCGAGGACGTCGTGCAGGATGCCTGGCTGAAGTGGTCGGCGGCCGACCGTTCCCAGGTCGCCGACCCCAAGGCGTACCTGGCCCGGATCGTCACCCACCTGGCGATGGACCGGCTCCGGTCGGCCCGCCATCAGCGCGAGACCTACGTCGGCCCGTGGCTTCCCGAGCCGATCCTCACCGGCCCGGACACCGCCGACGGCGTCGCCGCCGCCGACTCGGTCTCCATGGCCCTGCTGGTCGTGCTGGAGACGCTGAGCCCCCTGGAGCGCGCGGTGTTCGTCCTGAAGGAGGCCTTCGCCTTCACCTACGCGGAGATAGCGGAGGCGGTTGACCGCACGGAGCCGGCCGTCCGGCAAGCCGCCCACCGTGCCCGCGAACACGTCCAGGCCCGCCGCCCCCGCTTCCCCACGGACCCCGCCCACCGGCGCGACGTCACCGAACGCTTCTTCGCCGCGACGGCGGGCGGCGACATCAACACCCTCATGGAGCTGCTCTCCCCCGACGTGACCCTCTGGACCGACGGCGGCGGCAAGGTCCGCCAGGCCCTCAAGCCTGTCATCGGCGTGGAGACCGTGGCCGGTTGGTTCGCCGCGCTGAGCACCGCGACGTACCAGGGCCTCGAACCCGGCCGGATAAAGGCGGAACTCACCTCGGTCAACGGCGCCCCGGGTGTGGTCTTCCACGGCCCGGACCGCGTGATCGCCACCCTGACCTTCGACTTCGACCCGGAGGGCCGTATCTCCACCATCCACAACGTGGCCAACCCGGACAAGCTCCACGCGGTGGCCGGCGGGATCCGGCACGGGCTCTCCTGAACCGCCGGTCAGGCAGGCGACGGCGGGTAGTCGTCGACGGTCATGGAGTTGTGGAGGCGTGCGGTCCTGCTGGTGAGGCGGAGGAGAGCACGGCTGGGCCCCGCGGGCAGGGCGGAGATCAGACGGGCACCCTGGGCCAGCCCCCACACACCCAGCCGGGACTTGGGGATCAGGGTCTTCGCCGCGCTGAGGGCCGCCATACGGCTGCCGTGCACGTGCTCCGCCATCGCGCGCTCGTAGGCGGGGAAGGCCCGCTCGTGATCGCCGCCCGCCCGCGCCAGCTCCCCGGCCAGGACGTACGCGCCGACGACGGCCAGGCTGGTGCTGCCGCCGACGGCGGGACCAGGGCAGTAGCCCGCGTCCCCGACAAGGGTCACCCTCCCCCGTGACCACGTGTCCATACGGAGCTGGGTGATCGAGTCGAAGTAGAACGCCGGGGCGTGGTCGAGCTGGTCCAGCCAGCGGTCCACGTCCGGGTGCATGCCGTCGAACGCGCCGCGCAGCAGCTCCTTCTGCCGGGGCACGTCGTGGTGGTGACAGTCGAGTTCACGCTCGGTCCGGAACAGGAACAGCACCCGTGCGCCGTACATGCCGGCAGTGCGGCCGACCCCGACGTGGAGGAGGAGTTCGCCATCGCGCCCGGCGACGTCCGGCAGCGTCAGCACCCCGAAGTGAGCCCCGGCGAAGACGCCGAAGCGGGACTCGTCGCCGAAGACGAGGCGGCGCACAGGGGAGTGCAGCCCGTCCGCGCCGACGACGAGGTCGAAGCGGCGCGGTGCGGCGTTCTCGAACCGCACCTCGCCGTCGGGCGGGATCTCGGTGATCGAGTCGTCGAAGAGGTACTCGACGTCGTCGCGTGTGGCGTCGTAGTAGATGCCGCTCAGATCGTCACGCATGATCTCGGCGTGCCGGTCCGAGGTGGCGCTGAAGATCTTGGAGAGGTCCACCCGGACAGGACGCCCTGCCTTCTCCCGGTGGACAGTCATCCGGTGGGTGCCGGTGGCCTTCTCCTCGATGCGCGCGAGCACTCCCATCTTCTCCGAGATGTCCATCGCGGGCCGGAACAGGTCGACCGCGTGGCCACCGGTCCTGCGCGGTGCCGGCGCACGTTCGACGACGGTGACACGGAAGCCGTGCCGGGTGAGCCAGTAGGCCAGCACCGGACCGGCGACCCCGGCACCGGAGACGAGAACCCGCATGGCGGACCCTCTGTTTCCTTCAGTGTCAGAAGCAGTCATGTGCCCACTGTCGGCGCCGGTGCCCACCGATGGATTGGACGAATGTTCCCTTCCTCGGGCTCGCGTAGCATCGGCGGGGTGGGGACTTTCGTGCGCGGTGCGGAGGTGTGGGACGTCGCGTGCCCGCAGCGGCGCAGTCGGGTGGCCGGTCTGAGCATGGCCGGGTTCCGGATGCGTGATCTGGGCACGCTTCGGATGGTTCCGCATCCGGCCGTGACGCTGATCCTGGAGTTCGGCGCCGGTTCGCCCGTCGTCGACTGTGCTTGCGGACAGCGGCGGGGAAGCCTCGTCGCGGGGCCGGGGCTCGGGGCCGATGGCGCGGTCCGGGCGCGAGGGGAGAACGTCGAGTGTGTGCAGGTACGCCTGTCCCCGGTGATCGCCCGCGCGGTTCTGGGCGTTTCCCCGGCCGATCTCGACGGCGCCGTCGTGCCCTTGGAGGAACTGTGGGGCCGGGAGGTGTTCCGGGTCCGTGAGCGGCTCGGTGGTCTCTCGTCGTGGCAGGAGCGGTTCGCGTTGGTGGAGGCGCTGCTCGCCCGTCGGTATGCGGTGGGGCCGCCGGTGGACCCTGAGGTGGCCCGGGCGTGGCATCGGATCGTCGGCAGCCGTGGCCTGGTCCGGGTCGACGGGCTCGCTGCCGAGGTCGGCTGGAGTCGTAAGAGGTTGTGGTCGCGGTTTCGGGCGCAGCTCGGGCCGGCGCCCAAGAGGGCTGTGAAGCTGGTCCGTTTCGACCATGCCGCCCATCGTCTGGTCGCCGGTGAGAGCGCGGCCCGGGTCGCGGCCGAGGCCGGTTATGCCGACCAGTCCCACCTGCACCGGGATGTCGTGGCGTTCACCGGGGTGACCCCCGCGACCGTCGTCGGTGAGCCGTTCCTCGCTGTGGACGGCATCGCCTGGCCCGGCCGGTGAGGTCACGGTCGGGCGAGGGCCGCCGGGCCGACGGTGCCGGGCCATCTCGCGGTGATGCGGTCGAGGACCGGTTCGAGGCGGCGGGCGGTTTCCGTCCGCCGGTCGAAGGTGAGCTGGTGGCTGGAGAGGCGGGCGGGCGTCAGGTCCTCGGCCCGCAGGGAGAGAGCTGTCACCCGGGCCCGTTGGAGGCCCAGGGCGTCGTGCAGGGCCCTGGCGGTGCTCGCCAGGGCCGGGGTGTGGGCCGTGGGTTCCGGGAGGGCTCGGGTGCGGGTGGTGGTGGTTCTGTCCGCGTAGTGGACGGTGAGGGTGAGTGCGCGGGTCACTTGGCCGTCCGTTCTCAGTCGCCTGCCTATGTCGACGGCGAGTCCGAGGAGTGCGGCGCGGCGTGCGGATCCGTCGGTCTCGTCTCTGTCGAATCGCCGTTCGGCGTCGGTGGATTTCGGTGGGGCCTGCGGTATCACGCGTGTCCGGTCGATTCCCTGGGCGCGTTCGTGGACCAGGCGCCCCATCTTGGCGCCCAGGATTCTCTGCAAGGTGGCTTCAGGTGTCTGTGTCACTTTCCCGATGCTGTCCAGCCCGTACTCGCAGAGTGTGCGTGCCGTTTTCGGCCCCACTCCGTGAAGGGCCGATACCGGCTTCGGGTTCAGGAACCCGGAAATTCCCTGGGGGGTGTCCGTGACGCAGCGGACGGCACCGGGCGGTCCGTACTGTCCGGCCATCCGGGCGAGCATGGGGTTGGGGGCCACGCCGACGGCGCAGTCGAGGCCGTGCAACGCCAGCATGCGTACCCGGACGAGGCGTGCGATCTCGACGGCGTCGCGGTCGAAGTAGCGGACACTTCCGCTGACGTCCGCCAACGCGGCGTCGGGGGGAACGGCCTCGACGACCGGGGTGATATCGCCCAGTACTTGAAGAAGCGCCTCCCACGTCTCCGGGTGCGGCCCTGGTGCCTGGACATAGACGACGGACATGTCGGTCACCCCGCGCTTCCGGGACTGGAGTGCCAGAACTTGCGGCTTCGCGCGGGGTCACCGCCCGCGGGTCTGAGATCCGCCCAGGGGTCCATCTCGACGCCGTCGGCGACGTGGATCGTCCGGCCGTGTCGTCGCGCCGCGGTCTCGGGGCGCTTCGCCAGCCGGTCCGCCACCGCGTCGAGTCCGCCGGCCCGGCGCAACTCCGTCAGCTCTCGCAGATCCCACGCGGCAAAACCGACGACGCTGAGCGAACGCGGCCCCCGGCGCTGGACCTTCCCCCGGACCAGCAGCAGCCAGCCGTGAAAGACGGTGTGCGCGTAGTCGGCCTGGCTGTCGGCGAAGAAGGCCAGGTCCACGAGGCCGGTCGAGTCGTCGAGGGTGACGAAGATGATCCGCTGGGGTTCGCGCGGGGCCGCCTCCCCGTAGGGGCCCGGCTTGGTGCGGCGGACGATCGGCGGGGTCTGGACGGCGCTCTTCGCGCCGGCGACGAGGACGACCTGGCCGTGCGGCAGGTCCTTGAGGCGTGCGGCGGGGACGACGCCGAGCGCGTCGAGGAGTTCCCGGTGGTCGGCCATGAGGTGGCGGGAGGCGTCGAGCCCGAGGGTCCCGAGTTCGGCGGCGAGCCGCTCGGCGTCGTCCATGTCGGGCAGCCCCGGCGGCGTCGCGCGGCTCTCGCCGGTGAGCGCCAACTGCCCGGGTGCGGAGGTTCGCCCGCGCCGGTGGAGTTCGGTGAGGTGCAGGAGCAGGTCGCGGCGGTTGTCGCCGAACCCGTCCAGGGCGCCGACCTGGACGAGGCGTTCGGCGACGGGGCGGGAGGGGCCTGCGCGGGTGACGAAGTCGTCGAGGGCGGCGTAGGGCCGTCCGGCGGTGATGCGCTGGGCCTCGGCGTCGCTGATGCCTCGGACGTCGCTCAGCGCGAGCCGCACCCCGTACACGTCGTCGGACACCAGTTCGATCCGATAGACGGTGTCGGAGGCGTTGACGTCGAGCGGGAGGATGGGGACGTCGTGGCGGCGGGCGTCGGCGAGGATCAGGCGTTTGGGGTACATGCCGGGGTCGTGCGTGAGGACTCCGGCGTAGAAGGCGGCCGGGTGGTGGGCCTTGAGCCAGGCGGACTGGTAGGAGGGCACCGCGAAGGCGAGTCCGTGGGCTTTGCAGAAGCCGAAGCCCGCGTAGGAGGAGACCAGTTCCCACACGCGGGCGACGGTCTCCCTGTCGTATCCCCTGGCCTGTGCGTGTTCCGTGAACCACGCTTCGATCCGGCCGGTGAGGCCGGGGTTGTTCAGGGCGCGGCGGGTGTGGTCGCCGAAGGCGTGGGTGCAGCCGGTCATGACGCGGAGGATGCGGATGATCTGCTCGTGGAAGATCAGCACGCCGTGGGTCTCGCGCAGGACGGGTTCCAGGTCGGGGTGCGGGTGGCGTACCGGGGCTTTTCCGCTGCGGGCTCTCAGCAGGGGGGTGATCATGTCGGCGGAGACGGGTCCGGGGCGGAAGAGGGAGATGTCGATCACCAGGTCGTGCAGCGATGCGGGGCGCAGTCTGGCCACGAGGTCGCGCTGGCCCGGTGATTCGGTCTGGAAGCAGCCGAGGGTCCGGGACGACCGGATCAGGCGGAACGTTTCCGCGTCGTCCGCCGGGATGTCGTCCAGTTCGATGTGCCGTCCGGAGACCCGTTCGATCTCGGCGAGGGTGTGGGCCATCGCCGACTGCATGCGCACGCCGAGGATGTCGAGTTTCAGCAGCCCGGTGTCCTCGACGTCCTCCTTGTCGAACTGGGACATGGGGAACGCCTCGCCGGGGGTGGGGACGACGGGGGTGCGGCCCAGGAGGCCGGCGTCGGAGATGATCACGCCGCAGGGGTGCATGGCCGTGCCCCGGGGCAGGCCGTCGAGGGCTTCGACGAGGTCCCACATGCGGGGCCCGTACGCGTCCGGGTCGACTCCGCGCAGCTCGGGCAGTTCCCGCAGCGCCGCGCGGGCGTCCTTGGCGCGGATGTGCGGGAACGCCTTGGCGAGCCGGTCGACGGCGGCGGGGTCCAGGCCGAGGGCGAGGCCGACGGCGCGCACGGCGTGCCGCACCCGGTAGGTCTCCGGCATCGCGACGGCGGCGACCCGCTCGGGGCCGAAGCGGCCGAGGATCGCGCGGTAGACCTCCAGGCGGCGCGCGGATTCGACGTCCACGTCGATGTCGGGCAGTTCGGCGCGGTCCTCGGACAGGAACCGTTCCATGAGGAGGCCGTGTTCGACGGGGTCGGCGGTGGCGATGTCCAGCAGGTGCACGGTCAGCGATCCGGCCGCCGAGCCTCTCGCGGCGACGCGGATGCCGAGGTCGCGGGTGTCGCGGACGACCTGGTGCACCGTCAGGAAGAAGGTGGCGTACCCGAGGCGGCCGACGAGTCGCAGCTCGTCCTCCAGCCGTGCCCGGTACCGCTCGTCGCGGTCGTGCCCTCGGCGCACGAGGCCGGCCTCGCAGATCTCGCGCAGGACCTGTTCGGGTGCCCGCCGCCCGGCGCCGACGCGTTCGGGTTCGGGGAAGAAGACGCGGCCGAGCCCGAGGTCGTCCTCCGGGTCGACCCGGCACAGGGCGGCGGTCTCCTCGGTGACCTCCAGCAGCCGGTGCGCCGTGCGCGGCCCGTATCCGGCGGCCTCGGCGACGCGCTCGGCGACCCGCGCCATCTCCCGGGGCGGCTTGAGCCAGCGCTCGCCGCTGTCGAGGACTCCGCGCCGGTCCACCGGGACGAGTCTGCGCGCGGAGTCCAGGACGTCCGCGACCGGTCCGAGGCCCGCGTCCGCGTACCGGACCGCGTTGGTCAGCACGGGCAGGACGCCTTGGTCGGCGGCGAACGCCAGCGAGCGGGCGGCGTGCCGCACCGACCCGGGCCCGGTTCCGGTGAGGCCGTGGCAGACGACCTCGATGCGCAGCGCGTCGCGCCCGAACCGCTCCCGCCAGCGCGCGAGCAGCAGCCCGGCGCGGTCCGGGCGCCCCGCCGCGAGTGCCCGTCCGACGTCGGAGTCCGGCCCGAGCAGCACGAGGACGTGCTCCCCCGCGGTCTCCTCCCACGGCAGCAGCGCCTTCCCCTCCCGGTGCGCGGCGGTCACCAGGCGGCACACCTGCGCCCATCCCCGGCCGCCGTCCCGGGCGAGGAACAGGGCGCGGGGCGCGGACTCGTCGACGAACGCCCCGCCTTTCACGGGCGTCCGGGTACGACGGCGCCCGGCGGCGCCCTCCGCGGGCAGCGCGACGGCGAGGTCCACGCCGAACAGGGGGCGTACGCCCGCCCGTGCCGCCGCCTTCGCGAAGCGCACCGCGCCGCCGACGCCGTCCCGGTCGGTCAGCGCGACCGCGTCCATCCCCCGCTCGACCGCGCGCTGCGCGAGGCGTTCCGGGTGCGAGGCGCCGTACCTGAGCGAGTACCCGGAGACCGCGCGCAGATGGGTAAACGCGCGCATACCGCACACCCCATCGCACTCATCTCCCTCACCCGGCTCCGGTGCCGCACCGGCCACTCCGGTGCGCTGACCTCACCTTAAGCCATGTTCGAACGAGTGTGCGATTCGGGCGGTCCGCTCAGCTGATCGACTTCATCTCACGCGACAGGAAGCCGTTCTCGATGAGTCCGAAATGATCGAGCCCGGTGATGTTGAAGACCACGTCGTCGGGGCGGGAGGCCTTGCTCCGTACGGCGTTCCGCATTCCTTCGAGATGACCTTGATAGTCGGCGGAGAGGGCGATGCTCACCACGTCCGCGATGTCGACGACGCGAGCGACTCGCGATCCGAATTGATCGTATCCTGCCGGATTCCAGTAATTGACCATGTCATTGGCGAGACGATGGACATGGCTGAAATCCTTCGTCGAAATCTTCATGACATAACCACACAGAGAACGCAGTACGTCAAGGTCGGGAGCCAGTCCGACCAGCTTTTTCATGGCGGGGGTGGGATCGCGCCGGTCGGCCGACGCGAAAAGCCGCGAGATGGTCATGGTCGAGTGATTCACATTGGGGTCGAGCAGGAGCGCCCCGGAGATCCTGGGGTGTGTTCGACGCGGGTCGGCCGTCCACCATTCCGCGAGTTGGAGCACCAGGTCGGCACCCAGTGAGAACCCGATGAGGTCGATGTGTTTATCAGGGTTCTCCCGGCCGATCCTCGCCACCAGATCCGCGACCATCTCGACGTGCCGGCCGACCGGGACCGGGGGGAGCGGCTCCGCCTCCCCCGGGGCGTAACCGGCCAGACTCACGGCGATCCCATGGGTTTCATGGGTCTCCAGATACTCCAGGTAATCGGTCGCGTCCAGCCCCAGACCATGAAAGAACACACTGATCCCCGGGGAGTCCGCCACTCGCTCCAAATAGGTCAGCTGTCCGAAACTCTTGTGTGCCACATGGTCGGAGGGTGAAAGCGTAGCCATCGATTCAGTCACTCTCTTCGTGAACACGGGGCGATCCCCGCTACCGGAGACCCAAGACCTTAGTCCAATACCCGGACGACGAGCCGGGGAATCAGAACTTCTTTGCCGGATTTCCACTTCCCGCGTCTTCGGACCCTGGACGCGGACAGAAGCGGTCTGGCGTAATGATGGCTGTACTACGTGGACATCTGACGACTTGGACATCCAACGGCCTGGGGGCGTGCTTCTTGGAAAGTACGTTGAGCGAGTTGGAAGCGGAACGGCTGATTTTCGATCACTCGTTGTCGCGGGACCGGGTGGGGCGAATCGGCGTGGAACTGGAATGGCTCGTCCTGCTGGTGGACGATCCGCTGCGCCGGGCGGGACCGGAAGAGCTGGCGGAGGTCGGACGGCTGGTCGGGGAGTCCCTGCCGAACGGCGGCCTGGTGTCCTGGGAGCCGGGCGGGCAGCTGGAGCTGAGCGGTCCGCCGTGCGCCTCGCTGCACGGCTGTGTCGACTCCGCCGCCCTCGATCTCGCCGTCCTGCGCGAGAGGGCGCGGGCAGCGGGGGTGCGTCTGCTGGGGGCCGGGCTGGATCGACGGCCGCCGGTGTTCGCTGTCGCGCTGCCCCGCTATCAGGCGCTGAAGCGCTACTACGCCGGCCTGGGAGGCGCCGGTGACGTCCTGTTGTGCAACACCGCGTCCGTGCAGGTCAACGTGGAGGCCGGGGACGGTTCCGACGGATGGCGGGGGCGGTCGCGGAGGTGGCTGATCGTCAACGCGCTCGGTCCGCTGCTGATGGCCGTGTTCGCCAACTCCCCCGTTCTGGAGGCCGACGGCCCGCACGTGTCGACCGCGCTGTCCGGACGGCAGCTCCTGCGCCTGCGCACCGACCGGTTCCGTACCGAACCGCTCCCGTCCGGCGGTGACCCCCGTGCGGTGTGGACCCGGTACGCGCTCGACACCCAGGTGGTGGCGATCCGGCGGGAGGACCCCGGCCCGCTCCTGTGGGAGCCGGCGCCGGCCGGACTGACCCTCAGGCGGTGGCTGCGCGGCGCGGGCCCGCGGGCGGTGCGCGCCGACGACGTCTTCCGTCATCTGAAGTCCCTGGTCCCGCCCGTCCGTGCCTGCGGCCACCTGGAGCTGCGCATGCTCGACGCCCAGAGCGACGACGACTGGCTGGTCCCCGTCGTGGTGGTGGCCTCTCTCCTCGACGACGAGATCACGTCCGACGCCGTCGCCGCGCTCATCGGCGGCACGGCCGCTCCCACGCGCCAGGACTGGATCGACGCCGCGCGGCACGGCCTCGCCGCCCCGGGCCTCGGGGACCTGGCGCGGACCGTCGTCCGGCTGGCCCTGGCCGGGATGCGGCGGCTCGGGGTGGAGCCGGAGGTGGCCTGCGCCGTGGAACGGTTCGCGGAGAGCCATACGCTGCGCGGTCTCTCCCCGGCGCAGTCGAGGCTGCCGCATCACCTGGCGGTCGCGTGATCCGCCCCTCCTCTTCCGAAGGCTTCCGAAGGAGCGCAGGTTCCGTGCTCTCAACACGCAAGCAGGCACTGCTGGCCTCCCTGGCCGAGATGCGGCGCCACGAACAGGGCAGTCACGGCTGGTCCCTGTTCCACGAGTCCCTGAGCGAGGTGGCCGAGTCGGCGACCGGCGGCGGTCTCGACCGGGTGCTGTCGGCGATGTGGCGGCAGCGGCCGGACATCAGCGACGCCCATGCCATCACCCTGCTCGGCATCGCCGTGCGGCAACTGGCGCTCCAGGACGGCGGACCGGCGGACGTGTTCCGCGCCGAGCTGTCCGCCTCCCGCCGCGCGCCCGCCCTCGCGCGCGCCCTGTCGGAGCGGGCGCCCGACGTGCTGCGCCTGATGGAGAACCACTCGAACTCGTACACCGGGGCCCGCCGGTTCCTGGTCCCGCAGCTCGTGATCGGGGCCTTCGCCGCGGCCCGGGACGTCCGGGAGGTCCGGCTGCTCGACCTCGGCACCAGCGTCGGGCTGCTGCCGCGCCAGCTGAACAACACGGTGATCTACGACCGTTTCGCCGCCGACCTGCGCTGGCACCCCGCTCCCCCGCCGTTCCGGACGATCCCGCTGGGCCATGTCGGCGGCGTCGACCGCCCGCCCCTGCCGACCCTCGCATGGGTGCGGGCCTGCCACGGCCCTTCCGACTACTACGAGCGGCGCTTCGAGGAAGTGCGCTGGTCGCTGGAGCAGGCGGCGGGCACGGAGGTAGAGCTGCACCCGCTGGACCTCCTGGACCTCACGGCTGTGGAGGAGTTCCTGCGGGCCCGCCGTATCAACGTGGTGACCTGCAACTTCGTCCTCTACCAGTACGCCGAGGACGTCCGCCTCCAGGTCGTCGAGGCCGTGACGCGCGCGCTGGGGAGCCCCGGTGTGCTGCTGAGCATGGAGCCCAGTCACGCGCTGACCCGGATGGGGTGTGTCGTGCGCGCCTACCGGGACGGCGACACGCGGCCCCTGCATGTCGCCGATGTGTCCGACGGCCACTTCATGGGCACCGTGACCGTCCGCGACGGAATGGCGGAGCTTCTGGGACAGGAGGAGGGACGGTGATACGCGGTTCACGGCTCGTGGAGAGCGCGGCGGGGTTCGCCGGCCGGCACAAGGGGCCCGTCACCCTGGCGGGTGCCGTCACGGGGACCGCCATCGGCATCTACAGCGACGAGGCCCGTTCCCTCATCGGCTGGACCTGGAGCCATGTGGTGGCCGGCGGCACGCTGGTGACCCTGGCCGCGGCGACCGTGTTCTCCCTCGCCTGGTGGGCGCGCGGCATCACGGAGCGGCGCCGCGAACTGCGCCGGGAGGTGGTGCGGCACTCCTTCGACATCCACGCCGACGACTTCGAGGAGGATCTCCCCTCGGACAACGCGGTGATAGGGCGCCAGCTCTGGTTCCTGGAGCGCCGTACCGAATCCGCCGACCTGGTGATCCTGTTGCACGGGCTCGGTCTGGACGCGGAGGACTTCCGTCCGTTCATGAACGTCGCCCGGCAGCACACCGCCGCCATCACGTTGTTCGGGCACAACACCGAGGAGTCGAGAGACGGCCGCTACCGGCCCATCGGACTGTCCGCGCACGCCGACCTGATCAGCGGGGCCATCAACAACCTCCAGCGGCAGTACCCGTACAAAAGGATCACCTTGGTGGGGTTCTCGGTCGGCTGCGACATGGTGTTCCGGCTGGCCGACCTGTGGCGGGACCATCCGGAGCGGCAGCCGAAGATCAAGTCGGTGCTGCTCCTGGATCCGAACATCAACCACTCCACCATGGTGATCTCGGAGAAAGTGGCCCATCTCGATCCGGAGCGGCCGCTCGCGGAACTGAAGCGCATCGCCCAGATACCGGAGTCCCTCATCGAGCTCCAGAACGTGTGCGAGTACCTCCACAAGATCAGCGGGAAGGATCTGGCGCAGGTCCAGCGGCACGCGGCGGATCTGTGGGACTACTGGGAGCCGGACGGCCGGTACGAGCTCTTCTTCCAGCGCGTCGACCGCGTCCGGGCCATCAGCGACCGGACCCGGGTGTTCTTCTCCATCCATTTCGAGCAGCGGTTCAACGACGTCGTCGCGCGGGCCCGCCAGCGCGGTATCCGGCAGGTCTTCGATCTGCGCCGGGTGGATCACTTCGAGTTCTGCGAGGACTCCTTCCTCAGGCACGAGGTGGGGAGTCTGATCCGGGGCGGCTGAAGTCGCCCGCGAGCGGGAGGACGAGGCGGAAGATGCAGCCTGTGCCGGGGGATGTGTCCAGTTCGACGCGGCCCCCGTGGCCCTGGGCGACCGCGGAGGCGATGGCGAGGCCGAGGCCGCTGCCGCCCCGGGCGCGGGAGCGGGAGGGGTCGACGCGGTAGAAGCGTTCGAAGACGCGCTCGGCGTCGTCCGGCGAGAGGCCGGGGCCCCGGTCGGCGATCTCGATGACGCCGACCGGGGTGCGGTCGTCCGCCGGCGGGGAGGCGCTGGTGCGGCCGGGCCGGTCGGTGCCGCCGGTGTCAGGGCCCGCCCGGGTGGCGCCGACGCGCACGTCGACCGGGGTGCCGGGCGGGGTGTGGACGAGGGCGTTGGACAGGAGGTTGTTGACGACCTGGAGCAGCCGGTCGCCGTCGCCGACCGTCTCGACGACCTCCAGTTCCGCGTCCTCGGTCTTCGCGTCGAGCGGACTGAGAGTCACCCGGTGGGTGCCGTGCGCGCGGACGGCCGCCGCGCTCACCGCGTCGGCCGCGAGGCACAGCAGGTCGACGGGGTCGCTGCGGTAGGCGGGCTCCTGGTCGAGCTTGGCGAGCAGGAGGAGGTCGTCGATGAGGAGGTGCATGCGTTCGGCGTTGCGGGCGAGCTGTTCGTCGGCCTCGCGGCGCAGGGCGGCGGGCCGGTCGGGGTGGCGCAGGGCGAGCTGGGCGAAGCCCTGGACGGTGGTGAGGGGCGTGCGCAGCTCGTGCCCGGCGTCGGCCACGAAGCGCCGCAGCCTCTCCTGGGAGAACTCCCGCTCCCGCAGGGCCTGTTGGAGCCGGTCGAGCATGTCGTTGAGGACGGTGCCGAGGCGCCCGGTCTCGGTGCGGGGGTCGGTGTCGGACAGCCGCAGGCCGAGGTCTCCGGCGGTGATGCCCTGCGCGGTGCGCTCCATCCGGGTCAGCGGTCTGAGCGCGACCCGGACCACGACCCGTCCGACGACGACCAGTCCGGCGACGGCCACGCCCAGGATGACGGTGCCGAAGACCATCTGCTTCGACAGGACGCCCTGCACGCTGTCGAGGGGCAGGGCGACGACGTACGTGCTGAGCTGCGGGCTCTCCCTGCGCAGGACCCGCCAGCGGCCGTCCCCCGACTCGGCGGGCACGGTCGTCACGTGGCCCAGCTTCAGGTGCAGCCCACGGGTGGACGAGGCGAGTCTGGGTCCCGGCACACGCCCGCCGCCGAGCGTGCTGCGCCGCACGCCCCGGGCGTCGTAGAAGGTGACCCGGAAGTCGGAGGGGAGGGTGATCGAGCCGGGTGAGGAGTGGACGGCCGGTTCGACGACCGGCGCGAAGACCTGGTCGGAGAACTCCAGGTTCCGCAGTTGCCGGTCGACGCGGGTCAGCAGCCAGGAGTGCATCCCCGCGACCCCGATGGCCTGGGTGGTCAGGACCACGGCCGCGGCGAGCAGGGTCACGCCCCACACGAGCCGGCCGCGCAGCGAGCGCGGCGTCCACCGCGGGGTCATCCGCCGGCTCCCGCGCCGTGGCCCTGCGGGAGCCGCAGGCAGTAGCCGACGCCGCGCACGGTGTGCAGGAGGGGCGGGTCGAAGCGGTCGATCTTGTGGCGCAGGTATTTGATGTACGTCTCGACGATGCGGCCGTCGCCCGCGAAGTCGTACCCCCACACCTGGTTGAGGATCTTGTTCTTGCTCAGGACCCGGCCCGTGTTCTCCATGAGGTAGGCGAGCAGGTTGAACTCGGTGGGCGACAGGGGGACGTACTCCCCGGCGCGGCGCACCTCGTGGGCGCCCTCGTCCAGTTCGAGGTCGGCGAAGCGCAGGATCCCGGCGTCGGTGCCGTCCGGGCCGCCGGGGCTGGTGCGGCGCAGGATGGCGCGGATGCGCAGCAGGACCTCCTCGATGCTGAACGGCTTGGGCACGTAGTCGTCGCCGCCCGCGCTGAGGCCCGCGATGCGGTCGGCGAGTTCACCGCGGGCCGTGAGGAACAGCACCGGTGTGCGGACCCCGGACGCCCGGAGCCTGCGGGTGACCTCGACGCCGTCCAGGTCGGGCAGCATGATGTCGAGCAGGACGAGGTCGGGGCGCCTCTCGTCGACCTCGCGCAGGGCTTCCCGGCCGGTGGCGGCGCCGAGGACCGCGTAGCCGGACAGCCGCAGTACCGACTCCAGGAGCATGCGGATCCCGGGGTCGTCCTCGACGACGAGGAGGCGGTGCGGGGTGGCCAGGGCTTCGGGCATGGTGGGGTCCCCTTTCTGCCGGGGGTGTCACCGGGCGCGGCTCCCGGGCGCGCAGTCGTACAGGACCGTGCCGGCGCCTCCCGCCATCCGCTGCCGCGTGGCGCCGCTCGCGCCGCCGCCGTACTCCCGTGGGGGGACCTGGGCGCAGTTCCCGGCGATCCACTTCGACCGCCCGACGGCGGCCTCTCCCCCTTGCAGGGCGGCGAGGCCGCCGAACGAGCCTAGGACGTAGCGGAGTTCGCCGTCACCGGTCCATTCGGCCAGTTGTCGCACGGTGGGGACGTCGTCGGCACCGACGAAGCCGCCCAGGGCGACGACCGTGGCGTCGGTGTTCAGGACGAAGGCGCCCGCCGCGACGGCCCCGCCGTCGACCGCGAGGGTGATCCGGGCGTTCTCGGAGTGACGCGTGTGAGCCGTGGCGTAGGCGAGGATCCTGCGGTGCTCGGCGGTGAGGGTGGTGCCGCCGAAGCCCCGCGGCAGCACGAACCCCTTGGGCAGGGTCTCGCCGCCGGGGATCCTGACGTCCTGGGGGAGGCTTCCACCGCCGCCCAGCGTCCGCCCGCCGACGGACACCGGCCCCGCCGCGGGAGGCGCCCCGACCACCGCCGACCCCGCCTCGACGGGCACGCTCACCGCCCAGGCGCCCGGCGCGAGCAGCACCGCCGCCACCGCCCCGCCCAGCCCGGCCGCCGCCCACCGGGGCCTGAGCGCCGCCACGGCCAGCAGCCCCAGCGCGGCCACCCCCAGCAGCGCCGCCGCCCATCCCAGCCACCCGTACCAGGACGGCACCCGGCGGACCACGGCCACCGCCCACGCGACGCTCACCAGCACGGTCCCGGCCCCGGCCGGCAGCGCCCAGCGTGCCCCGGCCCGGTGCGCCCGGACCAGCGCCGTGACCAGTCCCGCGCTCAACGCGGCGACAGGGGGCGCGAGTTGGGTCGTGTAGTAGGTGTGGAACGTGCCCTCCTGGGTGGAGAACACCAGCCCGCACACGAGCAGCCAGGTCCCCCACAGCACCCAGCCCGGCCCCGGCAGCCGCTCCCCCGCGAGAGCGCCACCCCGCCGCAGCGCCGCCCCGGCCACGGCGACGGCCACCGCCGCCGCGCACACCGGCAGCAGCCAGCCGATCTGCCCGGCCACCTGCTCGCTGAACAGCCGCCACGGCCCCGGCGCGCTCCGGAACGCCTTGCTGAGCTCGGCCCCGCCCGCGCTGCCCTCGCTCTGTCCGAGGATCCGGCCGAACCCGTTGTATCCGACCACCAGTTCCCAGGCGCCGCCGTCGGTGCTGCCCCCGATGTAGGGCCGCCGCCCCGGCCACCAGGCGACCAGCGCCACCCACCACAGCGAGGAGACGGCACACACCGCTCCGGCGGCGAGCAGCCGCCTCGCCCGGGAGAGCCAGGTGCCGCTCGCGCCGACCAGCCAGGCCGCGGCGAACGCCGGGAGCACCAGCCAGGCCGCCATCATCTTGGTGAGGAAGCCGCAGCCGACGAGGAATCCGCTCGCGCACAGCCACCAGGTGCCGTGCCGTCCCGGCTCCGCCTGGAGGGCGCGGGTCAGCGCGTACGCGCCGCCGACGAGGAGGAGCACGAGCAGCGTGTCGGGGTTGTTGTACCGGTTGATCGCCACGGTGACGGGGGTCAGGGTCAGCACGAGGGCGGCGAGCAGGGCGGTGCCCTCGCCCGCCCAGCGCCGTACCGTGCGGTGCAGGACGAACACCGTGGCGACGCCCTCCAGGACCTGGGGCAGGATCAGGGCCCAGCCGTGCAGGCCGAAGATCTTGGCGCTGATCACCTGGGGCCACAGCGCGGCCGGGGGTTTGTCGACGGTGACGACTCCGGCCGGGTCGAAGGAGCCGAACAGGAAGTTCGTCCAGTCGCGGCCCATCGACTTCACCGCGGCCGAGTAGTAGCCGTTGCCCCAGCCGAGCGGGCCCAGCGCCCAGCCGTACAGGAGCGTGGCCAGCAGCAGGATCGCGGCGAGCGCGGCGGGTGCCGCCCGGTGCGGGAGGGCCCTGCGGGTGACGGGGAGGGAAGTGGCGCCGCGTAAGGGCGCCTGGGTGGTGTGCGTCATGGGGGGATTCGCTCTCGGGTCAGGAGGCGGTGCGGAACACGGCCAGCCGCAGCACCAGGAAGCGGATGCCGGTGACCAGGACCGAGGCGACGGCGAGGACGAGGGTCTCGTCGCCCGGGGAGGCGTCCGGTACGGCGTCGCGGAAGATCAGGACGGCCGCCGAGGTGATGAGGTACCCGACGAGGAACAGGCCTCCGGCGCCCAGGTGGGCGCGTCCGGCGCCGGCCGTGGAGTGGCGGAAGGTGAGGCGGCGGTTGGCCTCGGTGTTGAGGAGCGTGAGCGCCAGCAGGGAGACGAAGTTCGCGGCGGCCGGGGGCCACCAGGCGCGCAGCAGCCAGTACAGGAGGGCCTGCCCGGCGGTGGAGGCGACGCCGACGGCGGCGAAGCAGACGAGCTGCCAGACGAGCCGGGAGCGCGCGGTGCCGGGGGCGAGGACGGCGTCCGGGTGTTCGGCGGCGGGCCTCGGGCGGGCCGGGACGGGGACGCGGGCCGCGCCGGACGCCTTGAGGCGGGCCATCCGCCACAGCCCCCGAAGGTCGTCGGTGGCGGTGCCGACGACGTTCACCCGGGTGTCGACGTCCTCCACCCAGTCGACGGGGACCTCGTGGATGCGCAGCCCGTTGTGCTCGGCGAGCAGCAGCAGTTCGGTGTCGAAGAACCAGGCGTCGTCCTCGGTCCGCGCGAGCAGCGGGCGCAGCGTCTCGGTGCGGGCGGCCTTGAACCCGCACTGCGCGTCGGTGAAGCGGGCGCCGTGGGTGAGCCGGATCAGGGCGTTGTAGCAGCGGGAGATCACCTCGCGGCGCGGTCCGCGCACGGTACGGGCGCCGGGGGCGAGGCGGCTGCCGATGGCGAGGTCGGAGTGGCCGCTGGCCAGGGGCGCGATCAGCGGCAGCAGCCCGTCCAGGCCGGTGGACAGGTCGACGTCCATGTAGACGACGATCTCCGCGTCGCTCGCGCCCCACACCGTGCGCAGCGCGAGGCCGCGCCCTTTGCGGTCGAGGTGGACGACACCGACGTCGGGAAGTTCCTCGGCGAGGGCCTCGGCCACGGCGAGGGTCGCGTCGGTGCTGGCGTTGTCGGCGACGGTGATGCGCCAGTTGTAGGGGAGTTCGTCGCGCAGCCGGGCGTGCAGGGTCCGGACGCAGCCGGGGAGCGCTCGTTCCTCGTTGTGGACGGGGATGACGACCTCGACGGTCGGTGCGAGTGCGGAGACTTGTGCCGGGAGGCTTCGGGCCGTACTGGTGCCACTGGATGTCCGCATCTTGGATTCCTCTGGCGACGGGATCGGTGGGGGGCGGCTCCCGTACGCGGCCCGCTTCCTCGCCGCGCACGGACCGACCTTGGCCCGTGCGACAGGGGAAACGCGGAGAGAAAGCTGGGAACTGACAGGGAGTTCGCTGTCAGAGGGTGATCCTCGGCCATCCGTGCGGCGTCGGGCCGGGCCGCCGTGCCGACGGCCCGGCCCTCGCGCTCAGTCGAAGTGGCGCACGAACACGTCCGAGACGCCGTTGGTGTCGCCGGGTACCAGGTCGTCCGCCGTGGACTGGAAGACGACGTCCCGCCCGCCGGCGCTCACCGCGTCGGGTCCGGCGGAGGCGGGCGGTCCGGAGACCGTCTCCTCGGTGCCTGTGGTGAGGTCGAGGAGGGTGAGGGAGGGCGTGCCGGGGTCGTTCGGGGTGTACAGGAGGTGGCGGCCGGTGGGGTCGACGGCCACGCCGCGCACGTCCGGGATCAGCCGGGTGGTGCCTGTGGGCACGTCGTACGCGTAGGTGTCGGTGCCCGCCAGGTAGATCACCGTGCTGCCGTCGTCGCTGAGTTGGACGAGGGTGGCGGCGACGGCGGGGCCCTCGACGGGGCCGGTGGTGGTGGCGGTGGTGCGGTCGCGGAGGAAGATGTCCTGGCCGTCCTGGTAGGCGACGTAGCGGGCGTCGCCGCTGAGGGAGGGCCGGGGCGGGACGGTGTGGGGGAGATCGGCGACGGTCTCCTTGGCGCCGGTGTTCCAGTTCTGGACCTCGACGCGCTGGCCGGTCAGGGGCGGCTTGAAACGGATGACGTGGGCGACGGAACGGCCGTCCGCGCTCATCGTCGGCTGGTCGCAGCTGTAGGCGGAGCAGTCGACGGACGCCGTCCGGCCGGTGGCGACCTGGTACATCCGGATCCGCGCGTCGTTGAACCACCGCACCGGATAGGCGAGGTACTCCCCGTTCCCGCTGATCACCGGCGGCTGGAGCGGCACCAGGGGGCCCAGCTGTCGGGTGAGCGCGGCCAGTAAGTCGCGGACGTGGACGCGGTCGCCGCCGGTCGTCCCCTCGGCCGTGAGGTTGGTGGCCGACGACTGGAAGACGACGCTCCGGCCGTCCGGCGTGATGGAGGCGCCCGTGGAAGCGCCGTCGCCCTGTGTGCCGTCGGCGGCGACGCTGATCCTCTCGACGCTGCCGCCCGCGACGTGCGACGAGGCGGCTGCGGGCAGCGCGGCTGTGACCGCGCAGAGGACGACGGCCGCGCTCACGGCGACCCGTACACGTCTGGTCATCTTCTTCCCCCCAGGAAGGTTCCGGTCTCCGGCTCCCCGCCGGAGGCACCCCCGCATGCAATCGCGATCGTGCCGAGGGGTCAACGGCGCCTGACGAGCAGCGCGGCCGGCACCGCGGCGAGCAGGAAGAGGACGCCCGCCATCGCGACGTACAGGTGCACTCCGGTCGCCGTGCTCGCGGGCGTGCCGGGGACGGCCGTCGCCTTGAGGATCTCTCCCCCGGCGACGTTGAAGACGACGGACCCGAGAGCGAGGACGACGGAGACGAGACCGGCGGTGGTGCCCTGGTGTTCGGGTGTTTCGAGGCCGGTCGCGAGGTTGTAGCCGGAGGCGGCGATGGCCCCGGCGGCGATGCCGATCACCGCGCCGCAGACGACGGCGAGGGGCAGGGACGACACCCCGGCCAGCATCCCGAACGTGCCCGCCGCCCCGACGGCGATCCCGCCGAGCAGCGGCAGCGCGGGGCCGTACCGCCCGGCGAGGCGGCCCGCGCAGACGCCGCCGACGACGATGCCGGCGTTCGGCGTGGAAAGGAGCAGGTCGATCGACTCGCCGTGCCCGAGGCCGTAGCCGAGCCCCAGGTCAGGGGGGATCTGGGCGATGAGTCCGGTGAGGTGGAGGATGCTGCGGAAGGAACCGGCGGCCAGCACGAGCGCCAGGAGCGTCAGCAGGATCGGGCGGCTGAGGGCCCGCAGGTCGACGACGGGTTCGTCGGTCCGTAAGGCGAGGACCGCCCAGCTCGCGAGCGCGAGGGCCCCGCCCGCCAGCAGCGTCAGCATGCCCCACGACAGCCGCCCGTGCCCCTCGCCCAGCGTGACGTACGCGAGGACGGCGCCGAGCCCGCCGCCCAGCAGCAGCGCCCCGCGCACGTCGACGCGGCCGGTGCCGCGCACCGGAGACTCCGGGAGGACGGCGCGTACGCAGAGCGCGGCGAGCCCGGCGAGGACCGCCGCGACGGCGAACACACTCCGGAAGCCGAACGTGTCGACGAGGGGCTTCATGAGGTACGGCTCGACGATCCCGACCACCGACGAGCCGGACGTCACGAGTCCGACCACGGCCATCGCCACCCCCGGCGCGCAGATCTGGCGGACGAGCGTCACCGTGAGGAACACGGCCGCGAACGCGGCGCCTTGGAGGAACCGTCCTGCGAGGAAGATCCCGATGTTCGGGGCGAGGAGGCAGACGACGGCTCCGGCGCAGGCGACGGCGAGGGTGACGACGAGCATCCGGCGTTTGCCGTACAGGTCGGCGCACTTCGCGAGCAGCGGCGACCAGAGGGCCCCGGCCAGCAGCGCGCTCACGTTGAGCCAGGCGGCCTGGTCGGTGTCGAAGTGCTCAAGCAGCTGCGGCAGCACCATCGTCGGTGAGCCGATGACGACGTCGGCGAGGACGTTGGCGAGGGTGAGGACCGTCGCCCACACGACGAGCCGCCTGCTCCAGTGGTGTTCGCGGACGGCGGGGGCGGGCTTTTCGAGGGTGCCGGTCACCGTGCGGCCTCCGCGTGGACGAGTGCTTCGTCGCGGGCGGTGATGGCGTCCCAGGTGGGTGGCAGCATGCGGTCGCGTCCGGCGTGGGCGCGGGCTTGGGCGGATTCGGCGTACGGGCGCTGGCGGGCCTCGTACCGGGCGAACGCGGCGGTGTGGTCGGCGCGTTGGAGTTCCTCCGCTTCGAGTTCCTCCGCGAGGAAGCGGGCGCCGGTGAGGGCGAGGGACGTGCCCCGGCCGGAGAGGAAGGCCGGGCTGTACCCGGCGTCCCCGACGAGGACGGTCCGGCCCCGGTGCCAGGTGGGCAGGTGGATCTGGCTCGCGGCGGTGAGGAAGAAGGCGGGGTCGGCCAGGGCGGCGTCGAGGAGTTCCGGGATCCGCCAGGAGCGGTGTTCCGCGAAGGCGCCGACGAGGATCTCCTTCTGCGCGTCCAGGTCGCGGTGGTCGTACGCGATCGCCTCGGAGCGGAACTGGAAGACGGCGACGGCCTTGCCGCCGTACCGGAAGAGGCCCGCCATCCGTCCGGGCACGGTGTGGATCGCGTTCGGCTCCTCGGTGCCGGCCGCGCCCGGGTGGGCGGCGAGCGCGAGATACACCCCGAGGTGCCTCACGTGTCCGGGCCCGAACACCAGCCTGCGGACGGTGGAGTGCTGGCCGTCGGCGCCGATGACCAGGTCGTAGCGCCCGGTGCGGCCGGACGCGAACCGCACGTCCACGCCGTCGCCGTCGTCGTCCAGGGTCTCGATCGAGTCCCCGAAGCGGATCGTCGCGGTGTCGGGGAGGGCGTCGGCGAGGATGCGGACGAGGTCCTCTCGCAGGAGTTCGATGTCGTCGTCGGAGTCGCTGATCGCGGCGAGCGGGAGGCGGGCGACGGGGTGGCCCGCGCTGTCGACGAAGTGGGTGTGCTCGGACATGCGGATGCGGTGTTCGCGGATCTTCGGGAGCAGGCCCATGCGGTCGACGGCCGTGAGCGCGTCGCCGCGGATGTCGATGGGGGTGCCGGCGAGGCGTAACGCGGGGGCCTGTTCGACGAGGGTGACGGTGTGGGCCCGGCGGCCCAGTTCCCGTGCGCAGGCCAGGCCGGCTATTCCGGCTCCGGAGACGAGGAGGTTCACGTAGAGGCTCCAGGTTGGGGTGCGGTGCGGGCCATGGCGACCCTTAAAGCAACAAGCTGTCGCTTTTAGCGAGGGTACGCGCACACCGGCTTGCCCGGCAACGACCCCCCTGGCCACAATCGGCACCCGAGCACAGAACGTGAGGTGAGCGCGGCGATGACCGACGGGACCGACCGGGCGCCCGCGCGGCGCCCCGGTGGCCGCAACGCGCGGGTGCGGGAGCGGATCCTCGCCGCGACGGTCGAACTCGTCGCGCGCGACGGCATCGCGGGGTTCCGCTACGAGGAGGTCGCCGAGACCGCCGGCGTGCACCGCACGAGCGTGTACCGCAACTGGCCCGACCGTGAGGGGCTGGTGGTCGACGCGCTGCTGCGCCACGCCGAGGATCTCGCCTCGGTCGCGGACACCGGCGACCTCCACCGCGACCTGACCGACTTCCTGGTGGCGCTCGCCGGGGCCCTGGAGACGCCGCTCGGCCGCACCCTCGAACAGGCCGCCCGGCCCGCCCGCCACCCGGCGACCGTCCAGGCCCTGTCCAAGGTCCTCGATCAGCGGGTGGCGGCGATGCGGCGGCGCGTGGACTCGGCCGTGGAGCGGGGTGAACTGCCGCCGGTGGACAGCGGGTTCCTCGGGGAGATGATCTCGGGGCCGGTGCATCTCATCGTCAACCGGGGGATGCGGGAGTTCACCCGGGGGGACGCGGAGCGGATCGTGGGGGTGGTGCTGGCGGGGATCCGGGCTACGGCACCGACGGCCCCGTGATCCGGCGGCCCTCCTCGTCGTACGGCCAGGCGTTGGGGACGCAGCCGTGCAGGCCCTTGATCTGCTGCATCATCGCGGGGGCGGGGGCACCCTTCCCCGGGCAGGTGACGTGGTTGTGGCCCAGGAAGTGGCCCACTTCGTGGTTGATGACGAGAGCCCGGTAGGAGGGGATGTCGTCGGCGTAGTACCGGGTGCCCGTCAGCCAGCGCTTCAGGTTGACCATGACGTTCCCGCCGACGCTGCAGTTGAGTTCGCCGCCGGTGTCGAGGCGGTATTCGGCGCAGGCCTTGTCGACGGTGTCCGGAGTGGCGATGCGGACGACGAAGTCGGTGGCGCCGGAGGAGACGCGGCGGAACGCCGACTCGCCGTCGGCCGTCCAGCCTCTGGGGTCGGCGAGGATCTGCTCCACCTCCTTCGCCGCGTCTTCCGGGGAGAGGTCGATGCCGCGCTCGATCTGGACCTTGTAGCGCATGGGAGTTCCCTGGCCGGACTTCGCGCCGCCGCCCCGGGCGGTGTCGTAGACGCCGGGACCTCGGGACGGGGACGGGGACGCGGTGGGGGTGGGAGTAGGGGTAGGGGTAGGAGTGGGCATGGGACTTGGTGTCACCCTCGGACTCGGTACCGGAGCTGTCACCCGAGGTGAACTCGGCTTCACGGACGGCGAGTCGGAGGGCCGGGCCGATACCGTCGTGGTCGTGTCGTCCGGCTGCCAGGCCGCGAGGGCCCCGACCGCGCCGACGGCCGCCAGGGTCACGAGGGCCGCCGACAGGAGACGGCGGCGGCTGCGGCGGCGCTTCATGCGACGGCGGGTGCGAGGGGCGGGAGTTCGGTGCAGGGTCACGGGGATTCACCGTGGTGGGATGATGTGATCACACCTGGCCCGTTTGATAACAAGGAGATAACGGGTGTTTGATCCGGTGCCCTTCCGATCACCCATGGGCGGTTACTGAGCGAATGTCACGTGTACTTCTGATCGAGGACGACCGAGCCGTGCGCGAAGGGGTCGCGCTGGGCCTGCGCCGCCAGGGGCACGACGTGCACGGCGCGCCGACCGGCGAGGAAGGGCTCGCCCAGCTCACCGCGTTCCGGCCCGACATCGTCGTCCTCGATCTGATGCTGCCGGGGCTGCCCGGACTTGAGGTGTGCGGGCGGATCCGGGCCGTCGACCAGACGCTGCCGATCATCATGGCGACGGCGCGGGGCGACGAGGTGGACATCGTGGTGGGCCTGGAGGCCGGGGCGGACGACTATGTCGTGAAGCCGGTCACCGCACGCGTGCTGGACGCGCGGATCAGGGCCGTCCTGCGCCGCGCGGGCTCGGGCGCGGGTGCCGCCGAGCTGCCGCGGATCGACGTGTTCGGGGAGCTGTCCGTCGACCGGGCCGGGGTGACCGTCACGCTCGGCGGGGCGCCGGTCGCGCTCGCGCCGTCCGAGATGCGGCTGCTGCTCACGCTCTCCGCGTCACCGGGGCAGGTGTTCAGCCGCCAGCAGTTGCTGGAGGCGGTGTGGGAGCACGACTACCACGGGGACGCCCGGCTGGTGGACGCCTGCGTGAAGCGGCTGCGGACCAAGCTGGACGAGCCGCCGCGCGCCCCTCGCTTCGTCCACACCGTCCGCGGTTTCGGGTACCGCTTCACCGCCGACCGGTGAACCGCCCGCTGCGCGGCCTGCGTTCACGCCTCCTGGTCGCCTTCGTCCTCGTCGCCGCCGTCGCCGCCGCCGCGACCGGCGCCCTCACGCTGCGCGAGGCCCGCACCGGCATCCTCCAGCAGAGCCAGGACGCGGTGATCCGCCAGCTCCGCACGCACGTCGGCCAGCAGGCACCCGACCTCGCATACCCGCCGAGCCGGGACGACTTGCGGCGACTGGCGACCAACGTCGCGGCCAGTGAGAACAATTGGCGCGTGCTCGCCGAGTACCGGAACCTCAGCGCCGGAGACCGGCTCGACGAACTCACCCCGGAGATCCGGGAGTCGGTCGCCCGGAGCCGTGCGACCGTCTTCCAGCGGGTGCGCTCGGACGGCCGTACGTCCCTGGTCGTCGGCATGTCCGCCGTCTTCGACGACCAGGCCGGCACGGCGTCCGGCGTCCACGTCTTCCTCGTCGTCCCGCAGACCGTGGAGCAGGCGTACGTCGACGCGCTGGTCACCGGCGTCCAACGCGCCATGCTGGGCGCGCTGTTGCTCGCGGTGGCGCTCGCGCTGTTCGCGGCGCGCGGGGTGCTGGTGCCGGTGCGGGCGCTGCGGCAGGCGACGCGGAGGATCGCCGAGGGGCGGCTGGACACGCGGCTCGCGGTGAACGGTTCGGACGAACTCGCCGATCTGTCCCACACGTTCAACGAGACGGCCGCCGCTCTTGAGGCGTCGGTGGCGGAGCTGCGTGAAATGGAGGCGCGGGCACGGCGGTTCGCCGCGGACGTGTCGCACGAGCTGCGCACGCCGCTCGCCGCGATGTCCGCGGTGACCGACGTCCTCGACGAGGACGCGGCGGGGCTCGACCCGGACACGGCGACCGCTGTGCGGCTGATCAGCGAGGAGACCGTCAAACTCGCCTCGCTGGTCGACGACTTGATGGAGATCTCGCGGTTCGACGCGGGCGCGGCGGAGCTGCACCGGGACGAGATCGACCTCGCCGAGTCGATCCGGCGGACGCTCGCCGCGCGGGGGTGGACGGACGCGGTGGAGGCGCAACTGCCGTACGCGGTACGGGCGAACGTCGATCCTCGCCGGGTGGACGTCGTCGTCGCGAACCTCGTCGGGAACGCGCTGAAGCACGGGGAGCGGCCGGTGTCCGTGCGGCTCACGGCGGGTGGGGGTGAGGCGGTCGTCGAGGTGCGGGACAGTGGGGCGGGGATCGCTGAGGACGTGCTGCCCCGGGTCTTCGACCGGTTCTACAAGTCGGATGCGGCGCGGACGCGGTCCGAGGGGAGCGGGCTGGGGCTCTCGATCGCCGCCGAGAACGTGCGGGTGCACGGCGGGCGGGTCCGCGCGGCCAACCATCCGGGCGGCGGCGCCGTCTTCACCGTCGTCCTCCCTCTCGATCTCGGACAGCCCCGAGATCTCGAACAGCCCTGACCGATCTGGAGCAGTCTTGACCGCCGTCCGCCGTGCCCTTCCCGCGCTCGCCGCGCTCCTGACGCTGTCCTCGTGCGGGATTCCCGCGACCGGGGTGGTCGAGGCGGGCGGGCCCGCGACCGGGATCGCGTCGGTGACGACCGTGTACTTCCTGCGGGACGGGGCGTTGACGGCCCTCATGCGACCGGCCGAGTTCCCGGGGGACGCCGGCTCGGCGCTGCAACTCCTGCTGGAGGGGCCGCCGTCGGGTCAGCGGCTCGACACCGAGGTGAGGCCCCCGGGGAGTTCCCTCGCGCCGGACACAGCCCTCGGGGATTCCGCACCGACTCCGTCCGCCGCGGTCGTCACCGAGGACCGAGGCACCCTCGTCGTCCGGCTCCCCTCCGGCATGGCCGAGTTGAGCGACCTCGGGATCGGCCAGGTGGTCTGCACGGTCGCGGCCGCACGCCGCGTCTCCGCGCCGGAGCTGCCGGTGGTGACGGTGGACGTCCTCCTGGGCGGACGGCCGCTGACGAGCCGCACGGACGCACGGTGCCCCCAGCTCTGAACCCCCCGGCTCCGGGCGTCAGTTCATGGTGCTCGGCGCCGAGGTGTCCAGGGCGAGGGTGACGGCGAGGGTGCCGAGGACCGTGCCCATGACGTAGCGCTGGGTCCGCAGCCAGCCCGGTCGGCGAGCGAGGAAACCGGATATGGCACCGGCCGCCAGCACGATCGAGAGGTTGCCAGTGAGGGCCACGGCGATCTGGACGGAGCCGAGGATGATGCCCTGGAGGAGAACGTGCCCGGCGTCCGGATCGACGAACTGCGGGATCAGGGAGAGGTACATGATCGCGATCTTCGGGTTGAGGAGGTTCGTGACCAGCCCCATCGTGAACAGCCGGCGCGGGGTGTCCGCCGGAAGCTCCTGCGGGGCGAAGACCGAGACGCCACCCGGCTTCAGGGCGGTCCAGGCGAGATAGCCGAGGTAGAGGGCGCCGGCGAGTTTGACCGCGGCGTACAGCTCGGGGACCGCGACGAAGACGACGGACAGGCCGAGGTTGGTGAGGATCAGGTAGACCAGGAACCCGACGGCGACGCCACCGAGGGAGATGACGCCGGCGCGGCGCCCTTGGGTGATGCTCCGGGAGACGAGGTAGATCATGTTGGGGCCCGGAGTGAGGACCATGCCCAGCGCCACCAGGGCGACGCCGATCAGTCCGGTGGTGTCCACCACGTACACGCACCGCTTTCTCGTGGTCGGTGCAATAGTCTCCAATATATCGAGCATTGCACCGAATTTTTGATGAACTCTCAGGTCGATCGCGAGTGTATGTCAGATCAATAGTCGACTCAATCAGGCAACTTGCGCGAGCATTACCCTCGATGCAATCGAGCTGGTTGGATACGTGGTGCACGAGAGGAGGGGCTGTGACGAACTACCGGACCGTCGCCGATACGGTCGCCGAGGAGATCAGGGCCGGGCGGCTCAGGGCGGGCGACCGGCTGCCGACACAGCGGGACTTCGCCCGGCGGCACGGCATCGCCGCCTCCACCGCGACACGCGTGTACCAGGAACTCGCCCGCCGGGGGCTGACGGTGGGCGAGGTGGGCCGGGGGACGTTCGTGCGGGCGATGTCCGACGTGCCGGTGACCCGTCCCGTCCAACCGTCCGACGGCCGCGTCGATCTGGAGCTCAACTACCCCGTCGTCCCCGAGCAGGGTGAACTCCTCGCCGCCGGTCTGGCCCAGCTCCTGCGCCCCGAGACTCTCCAGGACGCGCTGCGGCAGACGGGGCCCGCCGGGACGCCCGCCGCGCGGGAGGCCGCCGCCGATCTGCTGGCCCGGTCCGGGTGGTGCCCCGCTCCGGCGCGCGTGCTGTTCTCCGGCGGCGGCAGACAGGCGGTCTCCGCCGCCGTCACCGCGCTGGCGCCGCCGGGTTCCCGGCTCGGCGTCGAGGAGCTGACGTACCCCGTCCTCAAGGGCATCGCCGCCCGGCTCGGGGTCACCCTCGTGCCGCTGGCCATGGACGAGGCGGGCCTGGTCCCCGAGGCGGTCGTCCGGGCGCACCGCGCCACGCCGCTGCACGCCGTCTACGTCCAGCCCGCCTTACACAACCCCCTCGCGCTGGCGATGCCGCTGCCCCGGCTGGAGCGGCTGGCCGAGGTCCTCACGGAACTGGGGCTGCACGCGATCGAGGACGGCGTGTGGTCGTTCCTCTGCGACGGGCCTCCGCTGGCGTCCCTCGTCCCGGACCGCACGGTGTTCGTCGACAGCCTCTCCAAGCGCCTCGCCCCCGGCCTCTCCCTCGGCCTGGTCGTCGCTCCGGCGGCGCTCTCCAGTTCCCTCTCGGTGGCGCTGCGTTCAGGTGGCTGGGGCCCGATGCGGTTCGCTCTGGAGGCGATGGTCCGCTGGCAGACGGACGGCGGCGTTCCCGTCGTCGTCGAGGCCAAACGCCGCCAGGCCCGGCAGCGCCAGGACCTCGCCAAGGCGCGGCTGGCCGGCTTCACCACGCAGGGCGACCCTCGCTCGTACTACCGCTGGTGGGAACTCCCCCACCCCTGGCGGCCCGACACCTTCGTCGCCGCGGCGGCCCGTCACGGCATCGCCGTCACCCCCGCCGCCGCCTTCGCCGTCGACCCCCTGCGCATCCCCAACGCCGTCCGCCTGGGCCTGGGTTCCCCGCCGGCCGACACTCTCGTCCGGGCCCTCGACACGCTGGCCGACCTGGCACGGTCGGCGCCGGAGGATCTGGTCACGGACTGAGCGCGCCTTCGAGGAGCGCCGAAGTCGAGTGCGGAGAGTGCGGGGGAAGTTCGAAGATCGCGCCCCTGGGGCGGCGGCTTAGGACAGGCCCTGACCTAGATGGCCCCTAGCGTCGTCAGCACATCGAGGCACTCTCGTCATCCGCTTCTCGGCCCGCCGGGCCCGCACGCTCTTCTGGAGTCACCTTCATGCGCATCGACACCGCGGCGTCCACCACCGTCGCCCCACCAGCCGGTACGCCCGACCGCGACCGCAGTCTCGGACTGGCCCTGTTCGTCATCGCGGCGGCGCAGCTGATGGTGGTGCTGGACGCGACGATCACGAACATCGCGCTGCCGGCGATCCAGACCGACCTCAAGGTCACGGACGCGAACCTCGCGTGGATCGTCAACTCCTACGCCCTGGCCTTCGGCGGTCTCCTGCTGCTCGGCGGCAGGGCCGGTGACCTCTTCGGCCGCCGCCGGATGTTCCGGGCCGGGATCGCCGTGTTCACCCTGGCGTCCCTGTTCGGCGGACTCGCCCCCGACGAGGGCCTGTTGATCGGCGCCCGGGTCCTCCAGGGCGTCGGCGCCGCGCTCGCCGCGCCCAGCGCGCTGGCGCTGATCACGACGACGTTCCCGCAGGGCAAGCCCCGCAACACCGCGATGGGCGTGTACGCGGCGATGGGCGGGGTCGGTGCCACCGTCGGCCTCCTCCTCGGCGGCACCCTCACCGATCTCCTCGACTGGCGGTGGGTGTTCTTCGTCAACATCCCCATCGGCCTGGCCGTCCTGGCGGGCACCCGCACCCTGGTCGAGGCGGAGCGTCACCCCGGCCGTCTCGACATCCCCGGCGCCGTCACCGGCACGGGTGGGCTGATCGCCCTGGTGTACGGCATCACGCGGGGCGGCGAGCACGGCTGGGGCGACACGCTCACCCTGGTCTGCTTCACCGCCGCCGCAGCGCTGCTGACGGCGTTCCTGCTGCTCCAGGCCCACACCGCCGACCCGATGCTGCCGCCGCACCTCCTCAAGGACCGCAGCCGGTCGGGGAGTTACGCGACGATGCTGTTCATGGGCGCGGGCATGTTCGCCACGTTCTACTTCCTGACCCTCTACATGCAGCTCATCCTCGGCTACAGCCCCGTGAAGACCGGTTTCGCGTATCTGCCGTTCAGCTGCGGCATGGTGGTGGCGGTCGGCGTCAGCTCGAAGCTGGTCGCCCACTACGCGCCGCGTCTCATCGCCGGGCCCGGCCTGCTCGTCGGCGCGGGCGGCATGCTCTGGTTCGCGACGCTGGAGCCCGGCTCCTCCTACGCGGGGCACCTGATGCCCGCGATGTTCATCACCGCACTCGGCCTCGGCACGAGCTTCGTCCCGATGACGCTCGGCGCGGTCAGCTCCGTCGCCCACCAGGACACGGGCATCGCCTCGGCCGTCCTCAACACCTCCCAGCAGATCGGCGGCGCCCTCGGTCTCGCCGTCCTGTCGACGATCGCCACCTCGGCGGCCGACGACAAGCTCCCCCACGCCGCCGCGAACCTCTACCGAGGACTCGCCACCCACGACACCGCCCTCGTCGCCCGCGCCGGCGCAGCCCTCACCCACGGCTACACCATGGCCTTCGCCGCAGCCGCCGTCATGTTCCTGACGGGGCTTCTGATCACGGCGTCCGCCATCACGGCGGGACGCCAGCGGGCGGAGGACGACGCTCCCGCCGTCCACGCGGGCTGATGTCGAAGGGGCGCGGGGCCTTGGCCGGAGACTCTCTCGGGCCGAGGCCCCGCCGCCCGTCGTCATGGCGGTGGCCAGGACCTGCACCGGCCCGCCCCGTCTTCGCGGCCCTGCGAACGGGCCGTCACCGCAGCCGCCGCGCTCGCCGCCTGCCCGTGGATCATGGAGGTGCCGACCTCCGAGGACACGTATCTGGAAGGGCTGCGTGCGCTGGTGGACGGTCTGCCGGCCGCCCGTTGACGGCGGCCTCCTTACGTGGCGTCGCGTTCGCCGTCGTCCCGTGACGGGTGTACCGCGGCACCGGGCTCGGTGGCGGGGCAGCGGGTGCCCCGAGGGGGAACCGTCAGGTCGGTGAGGTAGTCGTCCAC
>DATCQX010000222.1:0-4832 GCA_036569285.1 Streptomyces sp. | reverse complement strand
GGGACGCGGGAGTTCTACGTCACCTGGCACACCGGGGAGTTGGGGCCCGAGGAGTTCTATCTGGGGCTGGGGTTCCGGAAGAACGGGGAGATCGTGGAGGGGGAAGTGGTGGGGGTGCTGGAGCTGGATTGAGGGGAAGGGGAGGGGGACGACGATGTCGGCGCGCGCTCGACAGCGTCGTCCCCGGTATCAACTGCCCGCCCGGCACCCGACATTGACGTCCCCGTTGGCAACTGCACGCCCCACAGCCCGCACCGGCGTTCCTCAACCGCCCCTCACCGCCAGGCGGGTGCCGGGTGAACACCGATGTCGTGCAGGCCGACAGGGGCGGCACGATCCAGTCCCGGTCGGCGGGCACCGTCCAGCTCTTCCGCTGCTCGTGTTCCTCGTGCGTGACGAACTGTCCGGTCACCGTGTGGTGGTCGACGATGTGCACCTGGGCCCGGCGGAAGAAGTGCAGCACCGCACGGTCCAGCTCCACCAGGGCTCGGCCCTTCCACAGCGTGTCCTCACGAGCACAGCCGTCCGCATTCCTCACCCCACCCCGGTCACAACCACCGGCGCCACCGCACCCCCTCACCAATCCCGCCCCGTCCGCCCCCTCTTCGTCTCCGCGCGGGCCTTTTTCTCGCGCAGGCGGCGTTCGTTGATGCCTCGGGGGATGCGGGTGGGGCGGCGGGGTTTGGGCGGTGGGGCGCTCGCCTCGGCGAGGAGGGAGGCCAGCCGGACGGCCGCCGCTTCGCGATTGCGCCACTGCGAACGGTGCTCGGAGGCGCGGACGACGATGACGCCGTCGACGAGCCGGGGCGCGAGGCGCTCCAGCGCGCGGGCTTTCCAGACGGGCGGGAGGGATTCGGTGCGCGCGAGGTCGAACCGGAGTTCCACCTGCGTGTCGCTCGTGTTGACGTGCTGGCCGCCCGGCCCCGACGACCGCGAGAAACGCCAGGTCAGCTCGGCCTCCGGGAGGGAGACGGAGCCTCGGATGGGATAGGGACCGGACATGCGTTCCATGGTGGGGCCGGGGACGCCGGGAGTCACCCGAATTTAGAGGTAAAGAAAGTAAAGGGGGTGGGAACCTTTGCGGGAGCCTGGGGCGTTCAAGGGGGTAGCTGTAGGTTCACGCCATACGGCTCGACACGACGTACACGATGTATACGACAGGGAAGGACTCCCAACCATGGCTGTAAGCCTGTCCAAGGGTGGCAACGTCTCGCTCACCAAGGAGGCACCGGGCCTGACCGCCGTCACCGTGGGCCTCGGCTGGGACGTCCGTACCACCACCGGCACGGACTTCGACCTCGACGCGTCCGCGATCGCGGTCAACCCGGCGGGCAAGGTCTACTCCGACGCCCACTTCGTCTTCTTCAACAACAAGCAGACGCCGGACAACTCGATCGTCCACAACGGCGACAACCGCACGGGCGAGGGCGACGGCGACGACGAGTCGATCAACGTCAACCTCGCGGCCCTCCCCGCCGACGTCGACAAGATCGTCTTCCCGGTCTCCATCTACGACGCCGAGAACCGCTCCCAGAACTTCGGCCAGGTCCGCAACGCCTACATCCGCATCCTCAACCAGGCCGGCGGCGCCGAGATCGCCCGCTACGACCTCTCCGAGGACGCGGCCACCGAGACGGCGATGGTCTTCGGCGAGCTGTACCGGAACGGGGCGGAGTGGAAGTTCCGCGCGGTGGGCCAGGGCTACGCGTCCGGCCTCGCGGGCATCGCCCAGGACTTCGGCGTCAACGTCTGAGGCTGCCCTCAGGGGCAGGTGATCGAGCGGGCTCCGGCTGCTTCGCGGCCGGGGCCCGTTTGTCGTCGGGGCCGAGGGGTTCCGGTTCCGCGCTGTGTTCAAGGAGTGCTGTCGGGCCTGGGCGAGCGGCTGCGCGGATGCGGGGTCCGACCATGGTGGCGGGCGCGGCGTACGAGCACAAGAGAGCGTGCGTGGGGCCGTCCTCGTCGGTACTTCTTGGTACGAATACTGGCGTCGCGTACCGGAAGGTGAAGGTTCAAGGAGTTCCGTACGCTTCAACTCATGGACGTATGAGGAGAGTTCTCCCAGTTCCTGTCACAGGTGTTGACTCGCCCGGTTCAGGAGTTTGACACTCTGCGGGCGGATCACAGGGCAGGTGAGTGGTCCGTGCCAGGGCGTCCCGGGCGTGGTCCAGGACGTGCTGCCGCGTGGGCAACGGTGCCCGCCTGCCGTCGTGCCGCGTGGCGAACCCGCTCCTCACAGGAGGGCTTTGCGTCATGTCCGTTGCGCACCACAGCTCCGCAGACGGCACGAGCCGCCGTGACCTGATCAAGCGTCTGGGCGGCACCGCGGCCGCCTTATCCTTCCTGGCCGCCGCCGGGCCCCTCGCCACCCCGGCCGGCGCACAACCCCAGGCTCCCGGGCCGGCCGGTTCACAGCGAGTCCGTTCCTTGCTGGGCCGTCTCACCCTGGACGAGAAGATCTCACTCGTCCACGGCGCGACCGACCCACAGAGACTGGGGCAGGCGGGCTATCTGCCCGGCGTGCCGAGGCTGGGCATACCGGAGCTGCGGCTGACCGACGGCCCGGCCGGTGTGAACGTCGCCGCCTCGGCGACCGGGCTGCCGCCGGTCTCCACCCTGGGGGCCACCTTCAACCCGTCGCTGGCCCGCAAGTACGGCGAGATCCTCGGCCGCGAGGGCCGCGCCCTGGGCATGGACGTGCTGCTCGCCCCCCAGGTCGAGCTGTCCCGGACCCCGCTCTTCGGCCGGAACAAGGACCAGGCCGGCGAGGACCCGTTCCTGAACTCCGCGATCGCGGTCGCGCAGATCGAGGGGGTGCAGGCCCAGGGGATGCTGGCCCAGGCCAAGCACTACCTGGCCAACAACCAGCAACTGCACGAGTTCGACCGGGCCACCCCGGCCAATTCCTACGACTTCCGGGTCGACGACCGCACCCTGCACGAGATCTACCTGCCGGTCTGGGAGTCCGTGGTCAGGGCCGGGGTCTCCTCGGTGATGGCCGCGTACAACCACCTCAACGGAGAGTGGAACGCCGAGCACCGGCCGACCCTGACCGGCATCCTCCGCGGGGAGCTGGGCTTCGAGGGTTTCGTCACCTCCGACTGGGGCGCCACCCACAGCATCTCCATCGAGGACGGCCTCGACATGCAGATGCCCAACGGCTCCTTCTTCGGCGACCCGCTCAAGGCCGCCGTCGAGTCCGGAGCCGTCCCGCTGTCCGCGCTGGACACGGCGGTCGGCCGGATCCTCGGCCAGTACGACCGCTTCGGTCTTCTGGACGGCAGCCGCAAGGCCGCCCCGAAGGCGGTCGACATCGAGGCCGGAGCCCGGGTCGCCCGCGAGGTCGCCACCCAGGGAGCCGTCCTGCTCGCCAACGACGGCGCGCTGCCGCTGTCGCAGCGCGCCCTGCGCTCGCTCGCCCTGATCGGCCCGACCGCAGCCCAGGTCGCGGTCTCGGCCGGCGGGGAGCGCGCCTACGGTTTCGAGGAACGGATGGTCTCCCCGCTCGCCGCGCTGGAGAAGAACGCCCGTACGGACATCGCGTACGCCGTCGGCGTGGACCTGACCGGCACCCCTGTTCCGGCGGCCGTCCTCACCCCCGACGCCGGGGTCACCGACCGGGTCGTCGACCGCACCGGTGACAAGGCGCTGCCCGTCGGCTCCACGTACACCTGGACCGGCACCCTGACGCCGCCCACCACCGGCGAGTACGGGCTGAGGATCCAGGGCTGGGGCGGTGCGGTGACACTGAGCGTGGACGGCACCCAGGTCGCCTCCGCGAGTTCCTCGCGCGACAGCTTCGTCCGCAAATGGACGAGCATCGTGCCCACCACCGACGGCCTGGACAACGGCATGGCCACCGCCACTCTCACGGCGGGCCGCGCCTACCGGATCCAGGTCACCGCGACCGGCTGGGCCGAGAGCGTGCACGGCCGAGGCCCGGTCCAGGTCCGTCTCGCCTGGGTCACCCCCGAGCAGCGGGCCGCGAACGTCCGGGCCGCCGCCCGCCTCGCCCGCCGCGTCCACACCCCGGTCGTCTTCGCCTTCAACGGCTCCGGCGGCAACACGGGCGGCTCCGGCGACCGCACCGGCCTGGCCCTCCCCCACCGCCAGGACGACCTGATCAAGGCGGTCGCCGCCGCCAACCCGCGCACCGTCGTCGTCCTCAACGTCGCCGACCCGGTCACCATGCCGTGGCGCGAGAAGGTCGGCGCGATCCTCCTCGCCGGCTACGTCGGCCAGGAAGGCGGCTGGTCCACCGCCGATCTCCTGCTCGGCCGCGCCAATCCCTCCGGGAAGCTCACCATGACCTACCCGAAGCGGGACGCCGACCATCCGGTCCTGGACCCGGCCCACCCCGAGCGCTACTACGGCGTCGACCACACCGTCACCTACAGCGAAGGCATCTTCACCGGCTACCGCCACTTCGACAAGCACCGCGTGGTACCCCTGTTCCCCTTCGGACACGGCCTGTCCTACACGGAGTTCGGCTACTCCCACCTCACGGTGAACCACCGTGCCACCGGCCTGACCGTCTCCTTCACCGTGACCAACCGGGGGCGCCGCGCCGGGGCGGAAGTGGCACAGGTCTACGCCGGCGCCCCCGAGAGCACGCCCGTGGACATGGCGGTTCGGACCCTGGCCGCGTTCCGCCGCATCAAGCTGCGGCCCGGTGAGTCGCAGCGGGTCACCTTGCGGGTGGATGCCCGGCAGTTGTCGTACTGGGAGACCGCGGGGCAGCGGTGGGTGCTGCCGAAGGGGCGGCGGCGGGTGTACGTCGGATCGTCCTCCCGTGACATCCGCCTGACGGCGACGACCACCGGGTAACCGCGAAC
>DATCQX010000221.1:0-7520 GCA_036569285.1 Streptomyces sp. | reverse complement strand
GGGTGGGGATGGGGTGGCTGGGAGTGGCCGGTGCGGGGGTGGTGGTGGGGGCGTTCGGCACCGGCAGGGTGTACCGCGGGGTCGCCGATCTCGTGGAGCCCCTGCGGGACCGGCTGGTCGAAGGCGTCGTCCGGCGTGGTGTGCGGGACGCCGAGCGGGGCGCCCTCTCCGGGCTGACTCAGCAGGTCGAGATCGCGAGGGACACGTCCGCCGGCCTCATCCTGGTCTCCCGTTCCTTCGTGTTCACGTCGACCGGCGCCCTCGTCGGCCTGTTCTCCCTGGCCCCGGTGCTGCTCCTGGTCGTCGTCCCGCCCCTGGCCGCAGGCGTCACCCTCTTCGTCCTCACCCTCCGCCCCTTGGCCCGCCGCCAGGAGGCGTACCTCACGGCCGACGAGACCCTCGCCGCGCACCTGGGAACCGTCTGCCCGGGTCTGCGGGACATCACCGCGGCCGGGGCGGAGAAGGAGACGGACGAGGAGACGGGCCGGCTGATCGACGCGGAGTTCAGGGCGGCCCGCTCGCTGGCGCGCTGGAGCGTCACGAGGGTGCTCGCGCTGGCGATCGGCGGCCAGCTCCCCGTCGTCCTGCTCCTGCTCACCGCCCCTTGGCTGCTCGCGCAGGACGTCACCCCGGGTGCTCTGGTCGGCGCGTTCGCGTACGTCACCCAGTCCCTGCTGCCCGCCCTGAACGCGCTGGTCCACGGCCTCGGCACGAGCGGCGCCCGCCTCACGGTCGTCCTGCGCCGCCTGACGACGGACAGGGCCCCCGGCACGAAGGAGCTCGCCCGCGTCGAACACGCGCCCCCGGACCCCGCGGCGGCTCTCACCCTCACCGGCCTCACCTTCGCCTACGGCCCCGCCTCCACCCCCGTCCTCGACGGCCTCACCCTGACCCTCCCCCCGGGCGCCCACCTCACCGTCGTCGGCCCGAGCGGCATCGGTAAGTCCACGCTCACCGCGCTGATCGCGGGCGTGCTGACGCCGACCGGAGGCGAGGTGCGGATCGGGGGGCGGACGGCGCTCGCGGCACGCGGAAGCCGGGTGCTGATCCCGCAGGAGGCGTACGTGTTCACGGGAACGCTCGCCGAGAACCTCTCGCACCTGCGCGAGGACCCGGTACCGGAGGCGGAGCTGTGGGCCGGGGTCGAGGCGATGGGCACGAAGGAGCTGGTGGACAGGCTGGGCGGCATGCACGCGCGCGTGGAGCCCGCGAAGCTCTCCGCGGGTGAGCGCCAGCTCATCGCGCTCACCCGCGCCTACCTCTCCCCCGCTCCCCTGGCGCTCCTGGACGAGGCGACGTCGCACCTGGACCCGGCGGCCGAGGAACGGGCGGAGCGCGCGTTCGCCGCGCGGCCGGGCGGCACTCTGGTCGTCGTCGCCCACCGCATCGCCTCGGCCCGCCGCGCGGACCACGTCCTGGTCATGGACGGCGCGCGCACCTCGTACGGCACGCACACGGAGCTGTTGGAGAGTTCGGCTCTCTACCGGGACCTGGTGGGGCGCTGGTCGGGGCCGGCGTAGAGAGTTCGACTCTCTACCGGAACCTGGCGGGACGCCGATCGCCCCCGGAACGCGGCCTCATACCCACCCTTGCCCCTGCGATATCCGGATCGCGTCGATCCGGTTGCGCGCCCCCGTCTTGCGGGTGATCGCCGCCATGTAGTTGCGCACGGTCCCGTGGGACAGGTGCAGCCGCCCGGCTATCTCCGCCATGGAGACCCCCTCGGCGGCGAGCGTCAGCACGCTCAGTTCGCGCCGGGTCAGCGGCATCTCCGCGGCCTTGAGGAATCCGAACCCGAGGGAGTCGTTGATGAAACGTTCCCCCTGGGCGACGGTCCGGATTCCGGCGAGTAACTGCTCGGGCGGCCCCGCCTTGTCGACGTAGCCGAGCGCCCCCGCTTCGAGGGCACGTTTCAGCAGACCCGGCCGGTTCGCGCGGGCCAGGACCAGCAGGCGGGGGGCGGCCCGGTCGCCGCCGGGGGCGCACAGCTCGCCCAGCGGGGGGATGCCGTAGCTGTCCGTGCAGTCGAGGTCGGCCACGCAGACGACGGGCCGCACGCTGCGGACCTTCGTGTACGCGCCGTGCCATGGCGTGTCGTGGATGCGCAGGTCGCCCTCCCGCGCGAGCCATCTCGCCAACAGCGTCCGCACCAGTCCCTCGTCGTGCACCAGAAGTACCCGGATCACTTACGTCCTTTCCGCTCGCCCGCCCGCGGCTCGTCCTATGAGATGCCTGCACCATTCTTCGCGTGTTGGTCCTTTTCCAACCGCGAAGAACCGGCCACGGCGATGCGTGGGGGCGCACGTGCGGCGCCCGCATGCCGCGCCGCGCTTCGATTCGGCCGTCTATGAACCGTTCGAGGGGGTACGGGCATCCGCTCGCCGTGCGCGCGGCGCCGGTTCGGGGGAGATTTGTTGGCGACCGCAGGGCCGGGCGAGGAGGTGGTCGCGGTGCACGGGACGCCTGCCGCGGGGCCGCCGCTGTCACAGGGGCTGACCTCGATGATGGACGCCGTGGGCGCCCACTCGGGGGCCGTGTATCTGCTGTCGGACGACGAGCCCGTGCTGGAGATGGCGGTCATGGCGGGGCTGCCGCGCGCGTTCGCGGCGCCCTGGGAGCGGGTCGGGCTGAGCGCGCCGGTGCCGGTCGCCGAGGCGGTGCGCGACCGGCGGCTGGTGTGGGTCGGGGGCGAGGAGGAGATGGCCCGCCGCTTCCCGCGCATCGCGGTCGTCCTGCCGTACCCCTTCGCCCTGGCGGCGCTGCCGGTCGCGACGCCGTCGACGGTGTACGGCGCGGTCTTCGTGACCTGGCCGGGCGGGCACCCCGCCGAGCTGTCCGAGGAGGAGCGCCGGCAGCTCACCGGGGGCTGCCGCAGGCTCGCGACGCGGCTGGAGCGGGCGGACACGCTGGGGGCGGAGCGGGACGTCGTCGGGGTGCGGTCGGATGCCGTGCATGAGGCCGCGCGGCTGGTGGCGCGGCTGCCGTACGGGCTGTGCTCGCTGGATCTGCACGGGCGGGTCGACTTCGCGAACACGGCCGCCGCGCGGCTGCTCGGGGTGCCGGTCGCGCGGCTGACGGGGAGCCGGCTGTGGGCGTCGGTGCCGTGGCTGGACGACCCGGCGTACGAGGAGCGGTACCGGGCCGCGCTGATCGGCCAGATCCCGACGTCGTTCGTGGCGCTCAAGCCGCCGTCGGAGTGGCTGTCGTTCCGGCTGTACCCGGGCACGGACGGGCTGAGCGTGCGGATCGGGCGGGCGCGGGCGGAGGCCGAGACGACGCCGCGCGCCCCGCGCAGCGGGGAGCGGCCCCAGCTGGTCACGCTGTCGCAGGCGCTGAGCCTGTCGGGGGCGCTGACGGAGACGGTGAGCGTCGAGGACGTCGTCCGGCTGATCGCGCGGGAGATCGCGCCGGCCGTCGGGAGCCAGGCGCTGGCGCTGCTGGGGTCGCAGGCGGGGCGGCTGCACGTGCTGGGGCAGTACGGGTACCCGGATCCGCGGACCGTGGACCGCTGGGACGGCGTCCCGCTCACCGACCGGACCCCCGGCGCGCACGCGCTGGCGACCGGGCTGCCCGCGTTCTTCGCCTCCCGGCGCCTCCTCGAACACCTCTATCCGGACCGCACCGCGACCCCGGACGGCTTCGCGGCCTGGGCGTATCTCCCGCTGATCGCCTCGGGCCGCCCGGTCGGCGCGTGCGTCCTCGCGTACGCCGAGCCGCACGAGTTCTCCACCCACGAGCGGGCCGTCCTCACGAGCATGGCGGGGCTGATCGCCCAGGCGCTGGACCGGGCGCTGCTGTACGACGCGAAGAACCGGCTGGCGCACGGCCTCCAGGCCGCTCTCCTGCCGCACTCGCTGCCGGAGCTGCCCGGCCTGCGGGCGACGGCCCGCTATCTCCCGGCGACGCGGGGCATGGAGATCGGCGGCGACTTCTACGACCTGGTGGCGTCGAAGCCGTACCCGGCGGCGGTGATCGGGGACGTGCAGGGGCACAACGTGACGGCGGCGGGGCTGATGGGGCAGATCCGGACGGCGGTGCGGGCGTACACGACGGTCGGGCAGGAGCCGGGGGAGGTGATGCGCGGGACGAACCGGCTGCTGCTGGACCTCGGGGCGGATCTCTTCGCGAGCTGCCTGTATCTGCGGCTCGATCCGGCGCGGGGACGGGCCGTGATGGCGCGGGCGGGGCATCCGCCGCCGTTGCTGCGCAGGCCGGACGGGCGGGTGCGGGTGCTGGATCTCGCCGGGGGGCCGCTGCTGGGGATCGACGCGGGGGCGTCGTATCCGACGACGGAGGTGGCGCTCGCGCCGGGTTCGGTGCTGGCGCTGTACACGGACGGGCTGGTGGAGACGCCCGGGGTGGACATCGAGGAGGGGGTGGCGGCGGTCGCGGCGCGGCTCGCGGAGCACGGGGGTCGGGGGCTTGAGGAGGTCGCGGACGCGCTGGTGGGGAGGTATGCGGCGGCGGAGGACCGGTTGGACGATGTGGCGTTGCTGTTGCTGCGGGCGGAGGAGGAGTGAGCGGGGACGGGAGAAGTCCGGCCCTCCAGGGGGGAGAGGGCCGGACTTCGGGTGTTGCGTTCAGCTCAGGGGGTCAGTGGCCGTCCTGACCGCTGTCCTGGTTCTGCTTCTGGCCACTGTCGCGGTTGTTGCCCCGGTTGTTGTTCTGCTTGTCGTTCTGGTTGCCGTTCGCGGCGTCGCCGCCTTCGAGGCCGTTGCCGTCGGCGGCGCCGTCGCCGGCTTCCTGGCCCGCGCCGTTGCCGGCCTGGTCACCGGCGCCGTTCTCGTCGCCCGCGCCGTTGTCGGCGGCGCCGTCGCCCGCGCCCTGGCCGTCGCCGGCCTCCTGCCCCTGCTGCTGGTCCTGCCCCTGCTGCTGGTCCTGGCCGTTGCCCTGGTCCTGCCCGTTGCCCGCGCCCGCCTGGCCGGCGCCTTCGAGGGTCGCGCCCGTCGCCTCAAGGGCTGTCGTCACCGGCTGGAAGAAGGTCTCGCCGCCGACGGTGCAGTCGCCGCTGCCGCCGGAGGTGAGGCCGATCGCGCTGCCGTCCTGCGTGAAGAGGGAGCCGCCGCTGTCGCCGGGCTCGGCGCAGACGTTCGTCTGGATGAGGCCGGTGACGGTGCCCTCGGGGTAGTTGACGGTGGCGTCGAGGGCGACGACCTGTCCGTCGTTGAGGCCGGTCGTCGAGCCCATCCGGAACACCTGGGTGCCCACGGTCGCGTCGGCGGCCTGGAGGATCTGGACGTTCTGTCCGCCGCCGATGTTGACGTCGCTCGGCGCCTGCGTGGTGGCGTCGTCGTACTTCACGAGCGCGAAGTCGCCCTCGCCGGGGAAGACGGCCTGGTCGACGGTGGCGATCGGCTGGCCGTTCGCGGAGTCGGACCACTTCTCCTCGGCGACACCGCAGTGCCCGGCGGTGAGGAAGGCGGGGGAGCCGTCGCTCGCGGTGACGTTGAAGCCTGCCGAGCAGCGGGCGTCGCCGCCGAAGATGGCGTCGCCGCCGGAGAGGAACGTCTTGAAGGTGCCGGCCGACTTCTTGACGGTGGCGACGTCCGAGCCGAGCGCGTTCACGGTCGATTCGAGGCGGTCCCACTTGGCACCGGTGACCGTGGAGTCGGCGGTGACGAGCACCTTGTTCGTTCTGGGGTCGACGGCCCACGACGTGCCGGGGATGGTCGCCCGCGTCTTCAGGGTCTGCGCGGCCTGCTTCAGCTCACGGGCGCTGTTGGCGACCTCGCGGACCTTCGCGCCGGCCTGCTGCGCCTGGGCGATGATGCCGTTCTTGTCGCCGGAGACGTCCGCGACGTTGACGACGAGCTGGCGGGCGTCGGCGTCGTAGTAGGAGCCGGCGAACGCGTCGCCGAGCACCTTCGACAGCTGGGCGGCGAGGCCGGAGACGTCGCCGGAGGACTTCAGCGTCTTCGGGGCGACGGAGGAGGCGTTCGTGTCACCGTCCTGCGAAGCGTTCGCGTTGGGCAGCAGGAGCGCTGCCGCGCCGAGGGCGGCCACACCGCCCACGGCTATCGCTGCCTTGCGCTTCGGGATTCGCTTGTGACTCACGTTCTTCGACCTCCTGCGGGGGACGGGGTCTGTGCTGCCTCGTCGGCAGCTTCCGTACAGCGGCGCCTGGTTGGCCATGAGTACGCGGGTGCCTCGGGGGGTGTTCAAACCCGTTTCCCGTTTCTTTGCCGACGGCCGGGAATCAGCGGGGAATCGGCCACCTCCCCATATGCCGCCGACCGGCACCGATCCCGACATGGCCTGCCGGGGCAACTCGCCCACCGGAAAGGGAAGGAGGCATTCCCGGGGCTTCCCGCTGTTCACGCCGGTTGTCTCAATACCGCTGCTCCCGACGGGAATTCCCGCCGCCGAGTCTGTGCGTGACCGTCCGGCGACGCTCCGCCGACGATTCCCGGCCGAACCGCCACTCCCAGGAATCTGCACACCGATTGCCCACCAGCGGCACCTCGGCCGCGTCTCCTGCACAACTGCGCGAAGGCTCCGCAACGTTTGACGGCGGAGTGCCACATTCATGACAACGGCGCACTCCGCTCATCCGAGCGATCAAGAGCCATGGTGTGAAGAAGTCGGCACCCTGCCGTGGACGCGCCTGCACGGTTCATCACCGGTCGCGCGCCAACCGGCCCTGGGGGACGGGGGATTGCTTGGAAGCCGGGGGGCCGGGCTGCTTTGATCCAGTCGTCCCCCGAGGGGGCCCGCTCCCCCGGCCTACGGGGGTCGCCTCCTCGAGTACCTCCATCAGGAAGGGAAGTTCCATCATGGACTCCATCCAGACCGTTGAGATCTCCGACGCCGAGCTCGACAACGTCTCCGGTGGCCTGAACCTCGGCGCGGTCACCGGCCTGGTCGACAGCGTCGTCCCGGTCTCCGGCACGGTCGCCACCGTCGTCAACACGGTCCAGGAGGCCACCGGCGTGAGCCTGGCCCCGGTCACCAACCTGGTCGCCGGTCTCTGACCGTCACCTCGTCGTCGCTGAGCCCCGGAGCCGTGACCCGGCTCCGGGGCTCTTCGCCGTTCTCCCCTGTGAAGGTCGTATGCAGTTCCGCAGGCAGGCCCTGAGCAAGCTCCAGTCGCCGGAGGACATCGACCTTCCGGTGCGTTTCGCGCGTCCGCAGGGCTGGCTGGTGCTGGCGGTGTCTCTCGTCGCGATCGCCGCCGGGTCCGTGTGGGCGGTCACCGGTTCGGTCGCCTCCACGGTGAACGCGCCCGCCGTCCTCACCCACGGCGAGGGCAGCTACATCCTCCAGAGCCCGGCGGCCGGTCAGGTCACCGCCGTCCTCGCGAAGGAGGGTCAACGGCTCCCGGCGGACGCCCCGTTGCTGAAGGTGCGCACCGCGCAGGGCGAGGCCGTCGTCCGCACGGTCGCCGCCGGCCGGATCACCGCGCTCGCCGCGACGATCGGCCAGATCATCGCGACCGGCGCGAACGTCGCCGCCGTCGAGAAGGTCACCGACGCGGACGAACCCCTCTACGCGACCGTCTACGTCCCCGCCGAGAACGCGGC
>DATCQX010000220.1:0-9024 GCA_036569285.1 Streptomyces sp. | reverse complement strand
TACCGCACGTTCACCGAGGACAGGCGTCTGATCTGGACGGCGGTATGGCTCTTCTGCATAGCCAACTGGGTGGGCCAGGACTACTTCTCCCCGCAGTCCGTCGCCTTCGCCCTCCACCTAGGGGTCCTCGCCGTAGTACTCAGGAGGTACGCCACCCCCCGTACCCCCGACGACCACCCCCGCGCCGCCGTGTGGACCGTCGTCCTCACCCTCCTCGTCGTCGCGATCGTCATCTCCCACCAGCTCACCCCGGGCATGCTGGTGATCTCCCTGGCGATCCTCTTCTTCGCCCGCCGCTACCGCGACAAGGTCCCGCTCGTCACGACGGTCGTCATCTTCCTCGCCTGGTGCCTCACCGCCGCCCTGCCCTTCCTCTCCGCGACGATGCCCGACATGCTCCGCTCGGTCGGCGACATCGGCGGCAACGTCGAGACGGGCTACGGCGCCACCCCCACCGGCACGGGCGCGATCACGACCTCCTGGGCCGCCCGTCTCCTGTCGGCGTCGGTGATCCTCCTCGCCGCGTTCGGCGCCTGGCGCCAACCGGTCCTGCGCCACCGCGCGTTCCCGCTCCTCCTGCTCGCCGTCGCCCCGCTCCCGATGTTCGCGGCGAGCAGCTACGGCAGCGAGATGATCTTCCGCGTCCTGATGTTCATGCTCCCCGGCGCCGCGTTCTTCGCGGCGGCGGCCCTCATGCCTCAGGTCAGGACACTCACCGCCACAGAACTCAACCCCCGTACCGCGCAACGCCGTTACACCTGGCTCCCGCTCGCCGCCCTCCTCGCCGGCACCCTCGCGTTCGTTCCGAGCTACTCCGGCAAGGACCGCATCAGCTACTTCCCGCCCGCCGAGGTCCGCCTCGTCCAGCAGGTCTTCGACCGCGCCCCGGACGGCTCCCTCGTCGTCGCCGCCGACCGCAACTACCCACTGGCGTACGCGGATTACTGGCGCGTCGACCACTACTGGTTCCTCGACGACTCCCGCGCGCACGTCGAGAAGATCCTCGCGAACCCTGCCGCGACGCTCGCGAGCGACATGTCCGCCGTCGACTCCCCGGCCCGCGCCTATCTGGTCCTCACCCAGGGCCAGTACGCCGACTCGGAGATGAACGGCCTTCTCACACAAGCCCAGTTGGACCACATCCGCGCCTCCGTCGCCAAGTCCCCCCTGTTCGAACGGGTGGTGGCCAACGACGCGGGGGTGGCGTATGTCCTGAAGGAGACGGCCCGATGACCCCGCAGGAACTCGTCGTCCGGATGGCGGCCCCGTTCTTCGGCTGGCTCGCCGTCAGTTCCCTTGCTCTGCCCGGCGGTTCGCCCCTCAGGGGCGCCGCCGTCGTGCTGTTCCTGGCGGCGGGGCCGGGCGCGGCCCTGGTCAGAATCTGCGGGCCCGCGCTCGCGGCGCGGCCCGCCGAGGGCCCCGTCGAACGCCGGGACCCGGCCTTCGAACGCCACTCCGACCTTCTGGAGCGGCTGATGCTGACCGTCTTCGTGAGCGTGTCCGCCGTCTTGATCGTCGGGACGGTGTTCATCGCCACGCACGCCTTCAGCGCGCAGCGCGTCCTGCTCACGCTCACGCTGCTGACCACCGTCGCGGCGTTCTGCCCGCGCCTGCGCGCCTCCCCGCCGAGGACTGCGAAAGGTACTGCCCTGTGAGGTGGCTCCACCGTTTACGAAACGCCCTCCGACGCCACGAGTACCGCCCGGGTATTACGGGACAACGCCCCCCGGGTTCCCGCCCACCCGACCCCCGCGACACCCGTAGTACCCGTACGACCCTCGCCGGGTTCCCTGCGCCCTCTGCCGGCCCCCGTACGACCCGTACCCCTCACGGACGACACCGAGGACGACGCAACCCCCGCCCCCGGCGCCTCGCGCTCACCGCCGCCCTCGCCGCCTGCGTCAGCCTCACCGCCGTACTCCTCCTGAGGGACCACTCCTCCGGCGACAAGGACTGGGGCGGCTCCCGCCCCTCCACGCAGGGCGGCCGGTGCGCTCCGACGGCCCTGCTCGAACCACCCTGCGGCGCCTGGTTCGGGGCGTTCGTGCCGCACGCCAAGGACGACCTTCCCGAGAAGGTGAGGGCGTACGAGAAACAGATCGGCCGCCCCCTCGACATCGTCTACACCTACCACGACATGTCCCTGGCCCAAGGGGAGCGCAGGGAAGGGCAGTTGCTCACCGACGAGGAGCGCCGGGTCGGCAAGGACCGGCTCCTCCTGCTCTCCTGGGAGAGCAAGGTGTGGGGCGGGACGGCGGCCCAGCAGCCCACGTGGAAGCAGATCGCGGCGGGCGACCTCGACGACTCCGTCATCGACGTCCAGGCCGAACGCCTCAAGTCGTACGGGAAGAAGGTCTTCCTCTCCTTCGACCTGGAGATGGACACACGTACCCCGAAGAGCGGCACCCCCGAGGACTACGTACGGGCCTACCGGCACATCCACGACCGCTTCCGGAAACTCGGCGTCACCAACGTCGTGTGGACCTGGATCACCACCGGCTACCTCGGCCATGCCGACCTCATCAAACGGATGTACCCCGGCGACGACTACGTCGACTGGGTCGCCTACAACCAGTACAACTACTACCAGTGCCACAAGGCCGACTGGCTCTCCTTCGCCCAGACCCAGCAGGCCACGCACGACTGGATCCGCTCGAACATCTCCGACGACAAACCGCTGATGCTCTCCGAGTTCGGCACCGCGAACGATCCGACCCGCCCCCGCCGCCAGGCCGACTGGTACGCCCAGGTCCCCTCGGTCCTCAAGAAACTGACCGGCGTCAAGGCGGCCCTCCAGTGGAACTACCGCGACCCCGGCCCCCACTGCGACCTCGCCGTCGCCAACTCCCAGGCATGGGCGAGCCTGAGCAAGGCCGTCTCCGACCCGTACCTCAACCAGCCGCTGAAGTAGTACGGGGGTTCCCGTAGTACGGGAGGGGTACGGGCGTTCCCCTAGCGTTGGAGGGGTAGGGGACGCCGTCGTACCCGAGAGGTGCGGGGCGTACCCGTAGTACCTGAGGGCCACGAGACCTCCCGTACCGGAGAGGTACGGGGGCGCCCCTAGTACCTGAGAGCTACGAGACCCTCAGTGCCAGAGTGCTACGGGCATACCCCTAGTACCCGAGGGCTACCGGACCCCCAGCACCGGAGAGCTACGGGACCTCCCCCAATACCGGAGGGGTACGTGAACTCCCGTACCCCTCCAGCCACTTCCCCGCGGCCCGCCACACTCACCCCGCGAACACCGGCCCCCGCACCGCCGCCCGCCCCTTCCGGTACCACCGCCATGCCACCGTCCGAGGCGCGTCCCGGTACGGAGCGATCCGCGCCCCCCTACCGGAGAGCCAGTCCCCGACGTCTCCGACGGTGTGACTCCGTCGCACGATCAGCCGGGCGATGCGGTGGGTCTCGTCCCGTTCCGAACTGAGCGCGTGCCGTACGGCGGTCGCGGTCTCGTACCCTGCGGCGACGGCCATCCGGCGCACACGGCGGTCGTTGTAGCCGTGGGGGTACGCGAGATGGCGGACCTCGTGCCCGAGGGTGTCCTCCAACACCGCGCGGGAGTGGCGCAGTTCGTGTGCGAGGGCTCGGGGGGCGAGGGTGTCGAGCTGGGCGTGGGTGACAGTGTGGCTGCCGATCTCCATGCCGGCCCGCTCCAACTCCACAGCCCCGCCCAGTGACATCATCGGCGCGGGCGGCAACAGGCTGCGCTCTCCCGGGGTGATGGCCCCGGTCGTGAGGTACGCGGTCGCGGTGAGCCCTCGTGAGAACACCGCGTCGGCGGTCGGACCCGGCAGGTCGGCGAACCCGTCGTCGAACGTCAGCAGCACCGGCCTCGGCGGCAACTGGGCCCGCCCGGCCAGGAATTCGGCGAGCGCGCTGATCGTGATCGGCGTACGGCCGCTGTCGACGACGGCGTCGAGATGTTCGCCGAACAGCTTCGGTGTCACCGTGAACTCCGCGATCCAGTCGGGGGGTTCGTCCATCACGGCGTGATAGAGGAACACCGGTATGACTTCGCCGTCCCGGACCCCGTCACCTCCGGGTACGCCGCTTCCGCCCTCGGCCCCCTCACTCCCGGGTATGACACCCTTGCTGCCGCTCACCTCTCCCCTCCCCGGACCGCGCGCAACGCCCACCGCGCCCGCAGATAACCGACCGGACCGTAGAGCATCCCTCGCCGCTGGAGCCGAGAGAGCCGGCGAGGCCAGGGGTGATCCCGAACACCGTGCTCCCCGGGACCTACGGGAACGGGACGCGCTCCTGAGAACGCCCCTGAGGAGTCACCGGGGTACGCCCCCGAGCCGTCCCCCGTTCCCGGATCACCGCCCTCACGTGTCCCCGGGGACCGCACCCCCGCCCGCCCACCACCCACCGGCGCCCCCGCGGCCTCTCCCGCCCCTCTCCGCGCCGTCAACTCCCACGCGTACGCGACCCCCTTGGGCAGCCGCGCGAGGAACGACGGCAGCAGTCCGGGGCTGTTGACCAGGACCGCTGTCAGATACGCGCCCAGCCCCGCCCCGTACCCGTAAGCCTGCGTCTCCAGGTCCCGCCACGTCTCCCGGTGGTGGTGCCAGACGACGGCGTACGGCGTGTAGTGCAGCCGGTGTCCGAGTGCGAGGACCCTGACGAACCCGTACAGGTCGTCACCCCCGCGCGCCAGGGTCCCGGCCCCGGTCGCAGGGTCGAACCCCCCTGCGTCCCGTAGTACTCGGGTACGGAACGCCATGCTCGCCCCCGACCCGAACCGCCCGGCGGTGAAGGGGAACAGGGGCTGGTCTGCGGGCGGTTCGGCGGGGTCGTACGTCCTCGGCACGAACCCCTTCGAGAAACCGCCGTGGCTCTCCAGGAGGACCTGGGCGGGAGTGCGCAGCCGTGCCGGGAGAATCAGTCCCGTCGTGCAGCCGAGGCCGGGGTCCGAGGTGAACGGCGAGGTCAGCTCGGTGAGCCAGCGAGGATCGGCGACGACATCGTCGTCCGTGAACGCGACGATCTCACCGTGTGCCGCGGCCACCCCTCGGTTGTGCGCGATCGCGAGCCCCGGTACCGGCTCGCACACGTACCTCACCCGCTCGGCGTACTTCTCCCGTATCAGGTCGCGCGTCGCCTGCGTCACGGGCGCGTTGTCCACCACCACGATCTCGAACCGCGGATGATCCTGCGCGAGCATGGAGTCGAGCGCGTGCGTCAGCTTGCCGGTGCGTTCACGGGTGGCGATGACGACGGTGGTGTACGGGGGCGGGGTGAGGGAGTCGTACGGGGGTGAGGGTGAACCGGCTTGTGGGGAAAGGGAGTCGGTGTAAGGGGCGTCGGTGTCGAGCCGCTCCGCCAGTTCCGCGAGTGTCGTCTTCGGGTCCGTCCCCTCCGGGATCTCCCCGAGGACCGTGCCGACCGGACGCCCTTCCCGGCGGACCAGGGCGAACACCGGCCCCGAGGTCAGGGGAGGGCTGCCCGGTCCCGGTCTCAGGGTCACCCCCGTACGGGCCCCAGCAGCGGTCCTCGTACCGCTCAGGTCCACCTCGGCGATCTGGACGGGCCGCACGGCGAGGAACCGCCGTATCTCGGCCCGTACCTGGGATGTACGGGTCGTACGGGACATGAACCCCCCTTGATGTCATGAACCCTCGTCATGCGCCCTTCTTCTCCGGCCCCCGGCCCGCGCTCTCACCTCCGGTCCTGCCCCCACCGCCCCGCAGCCGCCCGGCCCCCTTCAGCGCCCGCGCGGCGGCGCTCGCGAGCCGTGGGTGCCCGCGCACGAAGTGGTGCGCCCGGCGCGACGGCTCACGGCTCAGCCAGTACAGCGCCGAACCCACCCCCGGCCGCGTCCACGCCCCCTCGTACACGGGGATCTCCCCGGTCTTCAGCGCGTCCTTGTACTCGGCGGCCCCCCGCCCGAGGTCCAGCGTGCCGATCCCCTCGGCCGCCGCCGCCTCGGCCATCCGCAGATGCAGCACGAGCCCCGGCGAGAACTTCGCGAACTCCGTGTCGTACGACGGGAACCAGCAGGCCAGGACGGTCGACGAGCGCAGCCCGAAGTGCGCGGCGATCGGCCGCTCACCGGCGTACAGGACGGAGAGCACGCCAGCGCACTCCGGGGCGCGCGTCTGGGCGAGCAGGCCGACCAGGCGGGTGATCCACTCCTGCGCGAACCGGTCGCGGCGGCCGGTACGGCGGTACTGCGCGGACTTCCACGCCATGAGCGTGCGCAGGGCGGCCGGGTCGCGTTCGTCGAACACGAACCTCAACTCACCGGCCTGGCGGGCGAGTTTGCGTTCCTTCGCGAGTGTCGTCCGCAGGAACTTCGGTGACTGGCCGCGCAGCACCGACTCGTAGGTCTCGTAGCCCTTCTCGACGTCGATGACGTAGGCCGGGTACTCGGCGGCGGCGTGCGGCACGAACAGGGACTGGTCCGCCTCCAGGTTGTCGAACGCGAAGCTCGACAAGGCGCAGGCCCGCATCAACTCGGCGGTGTCCAGGGCGAGTCCGGGCGCCAGGATCGCGCCCTGGGCGTCCGAGACGCCGTGCGCGAGGGCCTGGCCCATGCCGAGCGGACCGCGCTCGTGGGGGAGGAACCCGACGGGTTCACGCCCCTCGTACACCACCGCGACCCGCCCGTGCGCCCGTACGCGCCCCACGGCCTCGGTGAACTCCGGTTCCATGAACGGATTGCGCGGGGCCGGCGACGCGGCGCGCAGAGCCCGCCATCGCTCCCGATCCCCCTCGCCCAACTCCTGCGCGCGCAGCACACGAATGCGCCCTCTGTTCAACCTGACCCCCCGATCAAGTCCCCCCTGGACACATGGACCGTACCCCTCCAGACAGGGCCCGCGGTAGATAGCGGCTCATGCTGTTGCCAACTGGTGCAGTCTTCGCAGAAGCATTGGGAATTCGATGGCAGTTCGATGACGAACGTCACTCCGGCGCTCCTCCCGGCCACCGGCGGGCTCCTGCCGTCGTCCCGCGCGGGCGCACGTTTCAGGACAGAGGACGGTCCCACCGGGAGGCTGCTCCCATCGCCCCGCGCGGGAGCACAACTTCACGAACCGGCTCTCCCGCGTGTGGGTGCTCGTTCTCGGCGCCCCGGCCCCCGCGCGGGCGCGCCACACCCGCGCCGTCCGCTCGACGAAGCGATCCACCGCCACCCTCCCGAGCAGGCGCGCCCCGTGAAGCCGCCTCCCCGCGCGGGAGCCCGTTCCACCGGCGAGGCCGGGCAGGCGGCAGTCCCTCGCACGGCCCCCGTGCGAACCCCCGTTCCCCTGCCGGGCGACCGGTTTACAGCCCTCCCGCGCGTGGCGACGGCGAGTCGGCTTCCGGGTGGTTCGGGAGGTCATGGGCGTATGGCCCGTGCAGGGTGGGGCGAGCCGGTCGGTCGGGCCTCCTGGGGCCGGTGTGGTCCGTATTCTCTGATCATGGCCGCACCCACCTCCCCCGCTTCCGTCACGCGCGCGTACGCCCTCGTCGCCACCGACCTGGACGGCACGCTGCTCCGCGCCGACGACACCTTCTCCGATCGCTCGTTGAACGCCCTCCAGCGGGTCGTGGAGTCCGGCGCGCGGCACCTGGTGGTGACCGGCCGCCCGGCTCCCCGCGTACGCCCCCTGCTGGAGATCCTGCGCGGCCGGGGGCTCGCGGTGTGCGGCCAGGGAGCGCAGGTGTACGACGCCGGTGCCGACCGCCTCCTGTGGTCCGTCACGCTGGACCGCGAACTCGCGGAGACCGCGCTCGGCAAGATCGAGGCGGAGGTCGGTCAGGTGTACGCCGCGGTCGACCAGGACGGCGTGGACGGGCTGACGCTGATCGAGCCGGGCTACCTGATGCCCCACCCGACGCTCCCGGCGCTGCGCGTGGGCCGTCGCGAGGACCTGTGGTGCGAGCCGATCAGCAAGGTGCTCCTGCGTCACCCGGCGCTCACGGACGACGAGTTGGCGGCCACCGCGCGCGCGGCGGTCGGTTCGCTCGCCACCGTCACGATGTCGGGGCCCGGCACGGTCGAACTCCAGCCGAGCGGCGTCACGAAGGCCACCGGCCTGGCGCTGGCCGCCGAACGCCTCGGGGTCGCCCCGGAGGACACGGTCGCCTTCGGGGACATGCCGAACGACATCCCGATGTTCGAGTGGTCGGCCTATGGCGTCGCGATGGCGAACGCCCACCCCGAACTCAAGGCGGTGGCCGACGAGGTGACCGGCTCGAACGAGGAGGACGGCGTGGCGACCGTTCTTGAACGGATGTTTCCGTAACGCAAGCCCTACGGAGCCCTGAGTCTTACGGAACCTCAAGCCCTACGGAACCCCGATCCCTATGGAGCCTCGATTCGAAAGCTCTGTGGGAGCCCCGATCCGAAACCGGGACTCCCACAGGGACGTTCACTTCCGGGACGGCGCCCCGGAGGGACGGTCAGTACGCGCCGTACACGTTGTCGATCGACCCGTACACCGCCGCCGCGTAGTTGCACGCGGCGGTGATGTTCGCGACCGGGTCGTACGGGTCGTACGCGGTCCCGGCGACGTGGTACGCCTGGAACGTCGGGTCGATGACCTGGAGCAGTCCCTTGGACGGCGTCCCGGCGGCGGCGTTGGAGTCCCAGTTGTTGACGGCCCAGGGGTTGCCGGAGGACTCGCGGATGATGTTGCGGTAGATCCCGTCGTAGCTGCCCGGGATGCCCTTCTGGGCCATGATCGCGAGGGACTCGCGGATCCAGCCGTCCAGGGTGTTCGGGTATCCGGCGACCGTGGACGAGGAGGGACCGGTGGCCGCGGAGGCGCTGGTCGCGCCGGCGATCGGGAGGGCGAGCAGGACCGTGCCGGTGGCGGCGACGGCGAGTGCCCGGGCGAGACGCTTCTTGCGGATTGCAGGCATGGCGATGTTCCTCTCCGGCGCCTGCGAGGTGAGCTGTCGGGTTCGGGCGGGGAGGTGCCCGGCCGGGCCACCGGGGGCGGTGACACGGCTTCACCCCTAGCCGTCCCGAGCGTGTGTCCGGTGCGGCGTACTACCTGGGTCCCCCGCTCCTGCCGTACGCGAGTGGTT
>DATCQX010000219.1:0-5925 GCA_036569285.1 Streptomyces sp. | reverse complement strand
TCCCCGTACGTGTCCGCGCGGGCCATCGGCGGCACCAGGTGGTCGACGACGGTCGCGTGCCCGCGCCGCTTCGCCTGCGTCCCCTCGCCGGGGTCGTTCACGATGAACGGGTAGATCAGCGGCAGTTCACCGAGCACGGCGTCCGGCGCGCAACCCCCGCTCAGGCCCAGGCCCTTGCCCGGCAGCCACTCCATCGTGCCGTGCTTGCCCATGTGGACGATCGCGTCGGCGCCGAAGGAGTTGTCGAGCCAGCGGTACGCGGCCATGTAGTGGTGCGACGGCGGCATGTCCGGGTCGTGGTAGATCGCGATGGGGTTCTCCCCGAACCCGCGAGGCGGCTGGATCATCACGATGACGTTCCCGAACTGGAGGGACGCCAGGACGATGTCGTCGCCGTCCACGTACAGCGAACCCGGCGGCTCGCCCCACGCCTCGGTCATCGCGTCCCGCAACTCCGGGTCCAGCTTGTCGAACCACGCCTGGTAATCCGCCAGCGGCACCCGCGCGGGCGCGGACGCCAGCTGTTCCTCGGTCAGCCACTCCACGTCGTGCCCGCCGGCCTCGATGAGCCGGTGGATCAACTCGTCGCCCTCGGACGGGTATCCGCCCACCCCGTACCCGGCGTCCCGCAGCGCGTCCAGCACCCGCACCGCCGAAGCGGGCGTGTCCAGACCGACCGCGTTGCCCACGCGGGAGTGCTTCGTCGGGTACGCCGTGAAGACCAGCGCGACGCGCTTCTCCGCGTTCGGCTTGTGCCTCAACTGCGCGTGCCTGACGGCGATTCCGGCCACCCGGCCCGCCCGCTCGGGGTCGGCGACGTACACCGGCACGTCGTCCGGGCCCTGCTCCTTGAAGGAGAACGGGACGGTGATGATCCGCCCGTCGAACTCGGGGATCGCGACCTGCATCGCCGCGTCCATGGGGGAGAGCGCGGCGTCGCTGGCGTCCCACGTCTCCCGCGACGACGTCAGGCAAAGCCCTTGCAGCACAGGGATGTCGAGATCGGCGAGGGCGCCGATGTCCCACGCCTCCTCGTCGCCGCCCGCCGACGCCTCCGAGGCGTGCGTGCCGCCCGCGGCGAGGACCGTCGCGACCAGCGCGTCCGCCTTGCCGAGGATCTCGTACAGCCCGGCGTCCGCACCGCGCAGCGAACCGCAGTACACGGGAAGGGCGTTGGCCCCACGCGCCTCGATCGCGTCGCACAGGGTGTCGACGAAGGAGGTGTTGCCGCTCAACTCGTGGGCCCGGTAGAAGAGAACGCCGACGGTCGGACGGCCGTCCCGTACCTCGTACGAACCGTGGACCCCGAACTCCGGCATCTTCTGCGGCTCGTCGAAGCCCTCACCGGTCAACAGCACCGTGTCGGAGAGGAATCGGGCCAGCTCGACCAGGTTCGCCGGGCCGCCCTCGACGAGGTAGCGCAGCGCCTCCGCCACGACCCCGGCGGGCACCGACGACTCGGCCATCAGTTCCGCGTCCGGCACGGTCTCGCCGCCGAGCAACACGGTAGGGATGCCTGCCGACTTGAGCGCCGCGAGCCCCTCTTCCCAGGCCCGCTTGCCGCCGAGGAGCCGGACGACAGCGATGTCGGCGCCCTCGATCAGCGCCGGAAGCTCCCCGGCGACGTCCACCCGTGTCGGGTTCCCGATCCGGTACGGGGCGCCGGAGGCGCGGGCCGCCAGCAGGTCCGTGTCGGCGGTCGACAACAACAACACTGTGCTCATGCGGGCGCTCCCGGGGGGATGAAGGGCAGTCCTTGTGGCGCTCCCGACTCGATGAGTCTCAGGAGAGCGCCGGTGTCCGCGTGCTGTTCGATCAAGTCGCCGAGCAGATCGAGCTGTCGCTCGCGCAGTTCGGCGAAGGAGGTGTCCTCGGCGGGTACGAAACGGCGGCCCGCGGTGGCCGCCACCTCCCGCAGAAAGGCCCGCCGGAAGCCGTCCGACTCCAGCGAACCGTGCCAGTGCGTACCCCAGACGGCCCCGACCCGGCAGCCGTCCAAGAAGGGTCCGCCGCCATCGACGGTGGCGATCCCGTGGTGGATCTCGTACCCCTCGACCCGTTCACCGAGGGCCTCGCCCACCGGCCGGGTCAGGGTCTTCTCGCGGGCGAACCGCACCCGCACGGGCAGCAGTCCGAGCCCGTCGACCACTCCGGCGCGCGACTCGACGTCGTCCTCGATCCGCTCGCCGAGCAGCTGAAAGCCGCCGCAGATGCCCAGAGTCGGCCGCCCGGCCGCCGCCCGGCGCCCCAGCTCGTCGGCCAGGCCCCGCTCCCGGAGCCACTCAAGTGCCTTCACCGTGCCGCGAGTTCCGGGGACGACGACGAGGTCCGCGTCCGCGAGTTCCTCGGGGCGGTCCACGAACCGCACCACGACGCCGGGTTCGGCGGCGAGGGCGTCGACGTCCGTGAAGTTGGACATCAACGGCACCGCGCAGACGGCGACGCGCAGTACGTCGTCCCCGATCGGCGGGGTGAGCGAGGACTCCCGGACGGCGCCCCGCAGGGACACCGCCATGCCGTCCTCCTCGTCGATCCCGAGGCCGTGCTGGAACGGCAGCACCCCGTACGTCGAGCGGCCGGTGAGGCCGCGCAGCATCTCCAGCCCCGGTTCCAGCAGCGACACATCGCCCCGGAACTTGTTCACGAGGAACCCGGCGACCAGCGCCTGGTCCTCGGGGGAGAGGAGTGCGACCGTCCCGAAGAACGAGGCGAAGACGCCGCCGCGGTCGATGTCGCCGACCACCAGCACCGGCAGGCCCGCGTTCCGCGCGATGCCCATGTTGACGATGTCGGTGCGGCGAAGGTTGATCTCGGCGGGCGAGCCGGCGCCCTCGCAGATCACCGCGTCGTGCGTGGACCGGAGTTCGGCGAGGCAGTCGAGGACGGTCCCGAGGAGCTGCTCCTGACGGCCTCCGTGGTACCGGCGGGCGTCCATCTCGCCGACGGGCTTGCCCATCAGGACGACCTGGCTGGACCGGTCCCCGCCCGGCTTCAGCAGCACCGGGTTCATCAGCGCCGTCGGCTCGATCCGGCACGCCTGCGCCTGCATCGCCTGCGCCCGCCCGATCTCGGCACCCTCCCGGGTCACGAACGAGTTCAGCGACATGTTCTGCGCCTTGAACGGCGCCACCTTCACACCCTGCCGCACCAGCCACCGGCAGATCCCCGCCGTGACGACGCTCTTCCCAGCGTCGGAGGTGGTCCCGGCGACCAGCAGTCCGCCACTCATGCCGCAGCCCCCCTGTTCAGCAACCGTTTGCACAGAACGCGCCCCGCGACCGTCGCCCCCAGCGCCAGCCAGCTCACCCGGCGCGACAACCGCACCGCCCGCTCGATGTCCGGCACACCCACGGCCCGCCCGCCCCCGTTCAGCACAGGCCGGTGCTCCACGCGCCCCGCGTACGACAGCGTCCCGCCCATCCGCACGCCGAGCGCCCCGGCGAACGACGCCTCCACGGGACCGGCGTTGGGGCTCGGGTGCTTCCCGGCGTCCGCCCGCCAGGCCCGTACGGCACCCCGGGGATCGTCCCCGGCGGCGCAGGCCAGCACGGCCGTCAGCCGCGCCCCCGGCCAGCCGACGACGTCGTCGAGGCGTGCGGACGCCCAGCCGAACCGGCGCAGGCGGGGCGACTTGTGCCCGACCATCGCGTCCAGCGTGTTGACGGCCCGGAACCCCAGCAGCCCCGGCACCCCGGCCGCGGCGCCCCACACGAGCGCGCCGACGACGGCGTCCGACGTGTTCTCCGCGACCGATTCCACGACGGCCCGCGCGATGCCGTCGGCGTCGAGCGCCTGCGGGTCCCGCCCGCACAGATGGGGCAGCCGGGCCCGCGCCGCCTCGACGTCCCCGGCCTCCAGCGCCCGCCCGATGTGCCGGGCCTCGCGTGCGAGGGAGGTGCCGCCGACGACGGCCCAGGTCGCGGCGCCGGTCAGGGCGAGGGACGCGGCGGGGGAGCGTCGCAGGGACGACGACAGGGCGGCGCCCAGGGCGATCGTGCCGCCCGCGCAGACGGCCGTGTGCAGGGCGCCCCAGCCTCGGTGGTCGTGCCACAGGGCGCGTTCGACGGACGTCGCGGCACGGCCGAACGCGGCGACCGGGTGCGCGCGGCGGGGGTCGCCGAGGAGCAGGTCACCGAGGAGGCCGGCGGCGGCGCCGTACGCGTAGATGCGATCGGCACCCATCGGCTCAGCCGGCCGTGGGGACGGGCAGGGGGCGGTACCTCAGGCGGCGGCCGAGCATCGCGTTATGTCCTCACTCAGGGTGTCCACGCCCTGGTTCGACGAGACCGGCGGTGGGAGTTCCTGGCTCCCGGGGATGACTACCCCGGTCACAGTGGCGGGACCGCGCCGGATTCGCACCGACTTCCTCCTGAGCCGCCGTACATGGCCCTGGCAGTCCACCACGGGCCTCGAAGAGCCGTCAACTCGCTGTTGACCTGCGAGAGCGGAGTGTGCAGAAGCCCACACGAAACCCCGCACGGCACGCCGTGCGGGGTTTCGTGTGAACGGTTGCTGCCGGTCAGGCGACGATCAGGCTGATGCCGTACGCCACAGCCCCCAGGCACGCCGCGAAGCACGCGTACGCGCCGGTGACCGCGAGAGCGGCGGAGCCGCCGTCGGCCTGCGCGCGCTCGTGGCGGGAGAGGCCCATCACGCCGAGGGTGAAGAGGGTCACGAGGCCCACGGTGACCACGAGGCTGACACCGAAGACGGAGCCGAGAGCGGACCAGTCGATCTTCATGGTTGCGGTGTCCTTCGGGGTCAGACGGTCGCGGCCGGGGGAGCGGCCGGGTCAGTGGTGGCGGTGGCGACGGGGGAGGGGATGACGACCTTGATGTCACCCGCGTCGGCGGCGACAGCGTCGTCCGTGTCGTTCACGTTGTTGTGGTCGACGACCTCGCGCCGGGAGATCTTCCAGATCGCCGCGCTGGAGGCGACGAGGAAGACGGCGACGGCGGCCGTACCCCAGTCGCCCAGGTCCGTGACCGACTCGGCGAGCGCGCCGACGAGGGCCGCGGCCGGGAGCGTCAGGCCCCACGCGACGAACATCCGGGTGGCCGTCGACCAGCGCACCACCCCGCCCTTGCGGCCGAGGCCCGCGCCCATCACGGAACCGGAGACGGCGTGTGTGGTGGAGAGAGAGAAGCCCAGGTGGGAGGAGGCGAGGATGACCGTCGCGGCCGACGTCTGGGCGGCGAAGCCCTGCTGCGGCTGGAGGTCGGTGAGGCCCTTGCCCATCGTGCGGATGATGCGCCAGCCGCCCAGGTAGGTGCCCAGCGCGATCGCGAGGCCCGCGGAGAGGATGACCCAGGTGGGCGGGTCGGAGTCGGGCGCCAGGGAGCCGCCCGCGACGAGCGCCAGCGTGATGATGCCCATCGTCTTCTGCGCGTCGTTCGTGCCGTGCGCGAGGGAGACGAGGCCGGCCGAGGCGATCTGCCCGAAGCGGTAGCCCTTCTCGGCGGCCTTGCCTTCGGCCTTCTTGTTGAGCGTGTACGAGAGCCTGGTCGCCAGCATCGCGGCGACACCGGCGACGATCGGGGCGGCGACCGCCGGGATCAGCACCTTCGTCACCAGCACGTCGCCGTGCACCGCGCCGGTGCCGGCCGAGGCCAGCGTGGCGCCGATCAGGCCGCCCATCAGGGCGTGCGAGGAGCTGGAGGGCAGGCCCACCAGCCAGGTCAGCAGGTTCCAGAGGATCGCGCCGACCAGCGCGGCGAAGATGACCTCCGGTCGTATACCGCTTTCGTCGACGAGTCCCTTGGAGATCGTGTTCGCGACCTCCACGGAGAGAAACGCCCCCACAAGGTTGAGCGCGGCGGACATGGCCACCGCCACCTTGGGCCTCAGTGCGCCGGTCGAGATGGTCGTGGCCATCGCGTTGGCGGTGTCGTGGAAACCGTTCGTGAAATCGAACGCGAGAGCGGT
>DATCQX010000218.1:0-11371 GCA_036569285.1 Streptomyces sp. | reverse complement strand
CATCGACACGCTGGTGAAGCTGATGGAGGACCACCGCGACGCGGTCGTGGTGATCGTCGCCGGGTACACCGCCGAGATGGAGCGCTTCCTCGCCGTCAACCCCGGTGTGGCGTCCCGTTTCTCACGGACCATCACCTTCGGCGACTACGGTCCCGAGGAGTTGCTGAGGATCGTGCAGCAGCAGGCGGACGACCACGAGTACCGGCTCGCGGGCGGCGCCCCGGAGGCCCTGTTGCAGTATTTCGCCGAGATCCCGAAGGGGCCCGCGTTCGGCAACGGCCGTACCGCGCGGCAGACGTTCGAGGCGATGGTGGAGCGGCACGCGAGCCGGGTGGCGCAGGTCGTGGAGCCGAGCAAGGACGAGCTGACGCTGCTGTACGCGGTGGATCTGCCCGAACTGCGCTGACAGCAAAGGCGGTTGGCCGGGTGTTTCACAGGGGGGACAGCCCCACCCCGGTCGTGCTGTCCGCCGGATGGTGACCCGTCCGGCGTCCGGACAGCATGATCGGCATGACGACTTCACGTGTGCTCGCCCTCACCCTCGCCGCCACCGCGACGGCCCTGACCCTCTCCGCCGTCCCCTCCTCGGCGGCCGGCTCCGCGTCCCCCGCCCTGAAGTGGCGCCCCTGCAACCTGGCCGGCCAGGAGTGCGCCGACCTCTCCGTCCCCCTCTCCTACGACGACCCGGACGGCCCTCAAATCACCCTCGCCGTCTCCCGGTTGGCGAGCGCCCGCCCCGAGGCCCGGCGCGGCACCCTGCTGGTGATCACCGGCGGTCCGGGGGGCTCCGGGGTGCGGCGGCTGACCCAGCAAGGGGCGGCGTTGAAGCAGGAGTTGGGGGACGCCTACGACCTCGTCAGCTTCGATCCGCGCGGGGTGGGCGGCAGTTCCCGGGCGAGCTGTGAACTCCCTGCGGAGGACCGGCATGTGGTGACGCTGAGGTCGTGGCCGGCGGCGGACGGGTCCATCGCGGAGAACGTGGAGCGGGCCCGGCGCACCGCGAACTCCTGTGCCGAGCACGGCGGGGCGCTGCTGCGGAGCCTCAGTACGCGCAGCGAGGCTCGGGACATCGACCGGCTCCGGGAGGGGCTCGGCGAGGAGAAGCTGTCGGCGTTCGGGGTGTCGTACGGGACGTACGTGGGGGCCGTGTACGCGCAGAAGTACCCGGAGCGCACGGACCGTTGGGTGCTGGACAGCAACGACGACCCCGACCCCGCCCGCGTGGCCCGGGGTTGGCTCGCGAACATGGCGCGCGGCGCCGAGGACCGCTTCCCGGACTTCGCGGCGTGGGCGTCCGACCCGGCCCGGGGCGAGATGCGGCTCGCCGAACGCCCGGCCGGTGTACGGGAGTTGTTCCTGTCGATGGCCGCCGAGCTGGACCGGCGTCCGCGCGGGACGACCACTGCGGGTGTGCCGCTCACCGGGAACCGGCTGCGGCAGGCGATGCAGACGGCCTTGTACAGCGACGCCGCGTTCCCCCAACTCGCCACGCTCATGCGGCAGGTGGTGGACCCGGCGGCGACTCCCGTGCTCACCCCGGACGTCGCGGGCCCGATGTCCGACGAGGACGCGGCCGTCACCATGGCGGTCATCTGCAACGACGTCCGCTGGCCCCGGTCGGTCCCCGCGCACGAGCGGGCCGTCGCCGCGAACCGCGCCGCGTTCCCGCTGACGGCCGGGATGCCGGTGAACATCACGCCGTGCTCGTTCTGGAAGGACGCGCCCGCCGAGAAGCCCGTCCGGGTCACGGACGACGGCCCGTCGAACGTGCTGATGATCCAGAACCGCCGCGACCCGGCAACCCCGTACGCGGGCGCCCTCCGCCTGCGCGCCGCCCTCGGGGAGCGGGCCCGCATGGTCACCGTCGAACACGGCGGGCACGGCGCCTACTTGGCCAACGGCAACGCCTGCGGCGACCGGCTCGTCACGCGCTTCCTGCTGACCGGCGAGCGCCCCGCGCGGGACGCCGTCTGCGGCTAGAAGGCTGGTGAGGGCGACAGCCGGGGACAGGCCCCGGCTGTCGCAGGCGAGGTGGACTTTTGTGGTCAGCCCGCCGTTCCTGCCCGCCCCCTTTTGCGGGCACCGGCCGCGTGCTGGTGGGAGCGGTTGATGGTGGAGTCCACGGGCACCGTCCATTCCACCCATTCCACCGCTCCGGCGGAGTCGTCCCGCGCCTCAATCCGCTCCAGGAGGCGGGCCCAGGTCCCCTCCCGCTCCCAACAGGCGAACCGCTCCGTCAGCTCGCCGTGCCTGTCACGTGATCGGTCACGAACGGGGCCTCATGCAGCTGCGGGCGCCTGCGTCGTGGCCTGGCGCACGCCGCGCAGGGCGCCGGACCAGGCGATCACCTGGTCGAGCATGTCGCCCACGGCGGTGTCGAGGCCCTCCTCGGGGACGAAGGTGCCGGTGGCGAACGAGGGGCGTATCGGGATGGTGGGCTGGGCGCGGACCGTGGCCACCTGGAGTTCGGCGAGGACGAGCCGCAGCGCCTCGGCTGCCCGGACCCCGGCGACGAAGCCGCCGTAGCTGATGATCCCGGCGGCCTTGTCGTTCCACTCCCGGTAGACGTAGTCCAGGGCGTTCTTCAGAGCGCCGGGGTAGGAGTGGTTGTACTCGGGGACGAGGAAGACGTAGCCGTCGAAGCTGTCGATGAGTGCGCCCCAGGCGCGGGTGTGGTCGTGTTGGTACTGCTGGAAGTTCGGGTTGCCGGGCTCGTCGAGGTTGCCGAGGTCGTGGTCGGCGAGGTCGATGAGTTCGTAGTCGGCTCCACCGTGGGCACGGGCAGTCTCCAGTGCCCAGGCGGCGATCTGGTCGCCGCGGCGTCCGGGGCGGGTGCTTCCGAGGATGACTGCGATGCGAAGTGCCATGGTCTTCCTTCCGGGAGAGTTGATGTAGCAACTCTAGATCAAGAAGAGTTGACGTAGCAACTCTGCCGGTCACGGCATTTCTCGACGGCATGACAGACGTGAGAGTTGTCACATCAACTCTAAATTGAAGGGAGTTGACGTGGCAACTCCGCTGGTCGCGGTATCCTCGGCGACATGACGGAGACTCGATCGCTGGAACCTGAGGAGTGGGAGTTCTGGGATACCTGGATGCGCGCGCAGAGCCTGCTCACCAGAGAACTGGAGCGTGGTCTGCAGCATGACTGCGACATCTCGAAGGCCGAGTTCAGCGTGCTGATGACGCTGTGGCGGGCCGCCGGCCGCGAGATGCGTGTCGGCGAGCTGTCCGAGTCGCTCGGCTGCGACAAGAGCCGCGTCTCACATCAGCTGACGCGCATGGAAAAGCGCGGCTTCGTCAAGCGCACCCAGTACGGGGCCGATGGTCGCCGCGCGGGGGTCGGGCTGACCCCCGAGGGGCGCCGCGCCGCCCAGAGTGCCATCCTCGTGCACAGCGGCAACATCCGCCGCCACTTCCTCGACTCACTGACCCCTGAGCAGGTATCAGTCATCCGGGCTTGGAGCGAGCAAGCAGTCGATCGCCTGGAACCGCACCGCAGCGAGGCTGCCAGCGACGGCGCGTCCTAGCCCTGATGCCGCTGCGAGAGCTCGTGGGCGCATGCGTCCGGTGAGTTGTCGGGTCTGGGGTTGCTGACCTGGGTGTGTCCGTCCGGGGTGGTGGATCGTGCGCGGTCGCACGGAACAGCACAGCCGCCTGCTGCCGGCCCGACCGGTGGTGTACTTCGCGCTCGCCCTGTTCTCGCCGGCGCCGTATCCGGAGGTAATGCGGCACCTGGCCGAGGACCTGAGAGGCCAGGGACTGCTGGGCGAGTGGCACATCCCGGCGAAGTCGTCCCTGTTGCGGGCACGCCAGCGCCTGGGCTCGGAGCCGCTGCAGGTGCTGTTCGCCACGACCGCGAAACCGATGGGCACCCGGAACACGCCGGGCTGCTTCCGGCACGGGCTGCTCCATGGCCTGCCTGATCGAGGTGGGCACCCATCTCGCCCTGGGCGCGGAGCCGGCCGGCTGCCGCACCGGGAAAGTCGCCCTGGCCAGCCGCCTGCCCCGCTCCTGCGAGACCGCTCAACTCCTCCTGGCAGACCAGGAGTTTTCGGGTGTGCCGTTGTGGCGGGCCTTCACCTCAAGCGGCGCCGATCTGCTGGGGCGCGGGTAGCCGCCTACCAGCTGCACCGTGACCGGCCGGGCGGCCGAGGACCACCGGCTGGTGACCACCCTGCTCGACGCCCGCCGTCACCCCACCCGCCAACCGGCCGCGCCCCACCAAGAGCGCTCGGGGGCAGAAGCTGTCTCCGCCGAGCCCACGACCCATCAACACCGAAACCCCGCGTTCCGCCCGGCGCGGCGTACACCTCACACACCGGGCAGCTTTCCCCCCTGAGCTGACGCCTGCGCAGCCAGCCCCGCCTCGTCAGACGCACGATGCCCCACTGCCGGCTCAAACGGACCGAACACCACGCCCGGCCCTGACCCACCCACACCGGCCCCCGCAGCCATCCGCATCCACACGACCCCAACCCGCAGGCCCGTAAAGCAACAGCGTTGAGCCTAGCGGCTCTTCTGGCCGAGGCCGAGTCTCTTCAGGAGGCGTCCGCGTTCGCGGGCGAAGTGCGGGTCGGCCTGGTAGTCGGAGTGGCCGAGGAGCGGGGCGGGGAGCGGGTGCAGGGTCGTGCGGCCGTACTCCAGGGGGTCCGCGAAGGGGGCGCAGTCGACGTCCGGGAGGCGGACCGGGCCTCCTATGGGGTCGGTGAGGCGGTAGAGGTTGCGCCAGCAGTCGACGTCCGCGTGGAGGGCCTTGAGGGAGTCCGGGCCGAAGTGGGCGGGGAACCAGCGGCCGTAGAGGCGCTCGATGGGCGAGCCGTAGGTCAGCAGGGCGACCCGCCCCCGGTCGGCGGGCGCGAGCTGCCAGGCCGCGGCGGCGGCGAGGACGCTGCCCTGGGAGTGGCCGGAGATGACGAGCCTGCCGCCGGTCTCGCGGGTCCAGGCCGTCATCCGCCAGGTGAGGTCCGGGACGGCCCGCTCGGCGTAGCAGGGGGGCGCGAAGGGGTGCGCGGCGCGCGGCCAGAACGTGCCGACGTCCCACAGGATGCCGATCGTGCGCCGGGCGTGCGGGTCCTTGTACGCGCGCCGCCCCCAGGTGACGAACATCAGGAACGCGAACCCGATCAGCCACGACCCGAGCGCCTGCCCCATCCGCGCGGCGCCCTCGACGAACGGGTACGTCCCGGCCGCCGCCCCCACGGGCGTCCTCCCGCTCACCAGCGCCCCGACGACGGCCGCCGCGCCCAGCAGCAGCGTCGCCCCGGAGGTGACGCCGACCAGCAGGGGCGCCCGGTCGGTGAGCGAGGCCATCGCACGCGCGCGGGCGATGGCGCGCGTGCGCGCCGGGTCGCCGTCCTCGATCCCGTACTCCTTCTCGACGTGCGGTTCCTGCGCCTTCGCCCTGCTCATCGCGCGCTGCCCGAGGAGCGCGCAGAAGGCGAGGACGACGACGAGGACGGCCGGGATGACGGACGCCTGCCAGGTCAGCAGGACGGGTGGCCCCGGCAGGACGCCCCCGGTGCCGTCCAGCCAGTCGGCGACGCGCTGGGCGACGCCCCCGGACATGACGCCGCCGAGCGCGCACGCCAGCATGACGACGGCGGGCCCGCCGAGCCCGCGCAGGGCGGACCGGTGCTCGGCGTCCCGCGCGTACAGCACGCGCGCGACGACCGCGAGGGCGACGACGACCGCCCCCTGGGCGATGGCGATCCCGCCGAAGGTGACGTCCCCGGGCAGCCGCCCCGTCGAGGTCCAGCCGGGCCGCGACCAGCTCGCGTACACCAGGGCGCAGGCCAGCAGCGCGAGCGAACCGAGGGGCAGGCGTCGTACGAGGTGGCGGTCGATCTTGTGGTCGAGGCGTTCCTCGGTGCGGCCCCTGCCGCACACGACCCACACGACGCTGACGGCGCCGGCGGCGAGGGCGGCCTCCAGGACGTACCCGAAGGCGTCGAGGAGGGTCGCTGAGCCGTTTGCGTGGTCCTGGCGGGCGGCGGCCGTGGCGACGGTCGCCGCGACCGTCAGGAGGCCGGCCGCGGTGTGCGCGGCGCGCAGCCGGGAGACCAGGCGGCGGCCGTACCAGAAGCCGGGGCGGCTGAGGGTCGTCGCGGTGTCGGCGTCGTCCGTGCGGGGCAGCGGCTCCTGCGACTCGTACGCGCGCCAGGTGCGGTGCGAGAGGTACCACAGGAGGGCGACGAGGGCCGCCGGGACGAACGCGGCGAGGGCGAGGCGGCGTCCGGGCCGGCCCCACCAGCCGCCGGGTTCGAGGAAGCCCAGCCAGGTGTGGCGCTCCGCGCACGCGCGCGTGCCCGCGCACTGCCAGGCGGTGAGGTCGAGGGCGACCTCGCAGGCGGCGGCGACCAGGAGGACCGTCAGGGAGAGCGCGGCGAGCCGCACCAGCAGGCCGTACAGGCGCACCGCGCGCGTGCCGGAGCGGGCCGCGGGGCGCATCCAGTGCGCGAGGTTGACGACCATGAACGGCAGCAGGAGCAGCCACAGCGCGCGGGTGCCGTTGCCGGACGTCAGGTTGGACCAGACGTACGCCTCCGGGATCGGCCGGTCGGGGCGCGCGCCCGGACGGGTCTCCGCGTCGGCGTCGTCCGCGCGGCGGTAGACGGCCGCCGTCTCGTCGCCCGTGACCCGCACCGTGCGCGGGTCGTCGAGCATCTTCTCCGGGCTGGAGCCGCCCACGCCGTGGACGAGGAGTTCCAGAGCGGCGGCCGGTGCCGCTTCTTCAGGTGGTTCGGCAGGGCCCGGTACCCCGCCCACGATGAGACGTTCCACTGTCCGCACTTCCCCCGTGACGCGCCGTCGGCAGCTATCCGTGCCCTGTCAGGATGGCGGCTCCCGGTCCATGAACACATCTGTTGTCACGGAATCTCCCCCTTCCGTGAGGCAACCGTGACGAGACGGTGTGCGCGAGCAAGCGCTTGCGGTCCCGCGGCCCCCTCAAGCCGCCCGCGACAACCGCTGCGACGTGCGAGGATGGACCGTCCCGACCCGACCGGGCGGGTTTTACGCGGGAAGGACCGGAGCGTACGTGAGCGAGAATCAGAACCTCCTCGCGGAGCAGCGCCGCGCCCTGATCCTCGACGAGGTCCGCCGCCGCGGCGGGGTCCGTGTCAACGAACTCACGCGCCGGCTGGGCGTGTCGGACATGACGATCCGCCGCGACCTCGACGCGCTCGCCCGGCAGGGCGTCATTGAGAAGGTGCACGGCGGCGCCGTCCCGGTCGTCGAGGCCAGCACCCACGAACCGGGCTTCGAGGCCAAGTCGGGTCTCGAACTCACCGCCAAGGAGGACATCGCCCGCGCCGCCGCCGGACTCGTCGCCCCCGGCAGCGCGATCGCCCTCTCCGGCGGTACGACGACCTTCGCGCTCGCCCACCACCTGGTGGACGTGCCAGAGCTGACCGTCGTCACCAACTCGGTGCGCGTCGCGGACGTCTTCCACGTCGCGCAGCGCACGTCCGGGCCGCGTCAGGGCGCCGCGACCGTCGTCCTCACCGGCGGGGTGCGCACCCCCTCCGACTCCCTCGTCGGGCCCGTCGCCGACCAGGCCATCGCGGCGCTCCACTTCGACATGCTGTTCCTCGGCGTGCACGGCATATCGGCCGAGGCGGGGCTGTCCACGCCCAACCTCGCGGAGGCGGAGACCAATCGGCGTCTCGTGCACTCGGCGCGGCGGGTCGTCGTGGTCGCCGACCACACCAAGTGGGGTGTCGTGGGCCTGAGTTCGTTCGCGTCGCTCGATCAGGTCGACTCGCTGGTGACGGACGCGGGGCTGCCGGAGGCGGCCCGGGCGGAGATGTCGGACCATCTGCGGGTCGTGGTGGCAGGGGAAGCGGTTCGGGCCGTGGACCTGTGATTCTGACGGTTCGTCAACTAGGGTGAGCGGCCCGGTGGTTCAAGGGGGTTCACCTTGGAGCGTCAACTGGCCCCGGTGGGGCTTGAGTTCGTCGACAGCGCGCCCGTCCGGCTGGTGTTCGCGCACGACGTCGCCGCGTCCCCCGAGGCCGTCTTCCACGCCCTCGCCGACGATGTCCCCGGCTGGGCCGACTGGTTCGGGCAGGTGCGGTCCGCGAAGGTCCTCGGTGACGGCGGGCAGCGGGAGGTCCGTCTCGGGGGCGGGATCCGGATGCGGGAGACGATCCTCGCCGCCAAGCCGTCCGAGGTGTACGCGTACCGGGTCGACACGGCCAACGCGCCTGCGGTGCGGGCGCTCGCCGAGGAGTGGCGGCTCACTCCGGTGGCGGGTGGCACCCGGGTGCGATGGACGATGGCCATCGACGGGCCACTCCCGCTGCGGCTCGCGCTGAAGGGGGTACGGCCGCTGGTGGGGCGGGCGTTCCGGGACGCGGTGCGGGCGTTGGAGCGGCGGTTGGGGGCTTAGGCGTTCCCTCTTTCCTGCCGGAGTAACTCGATCCTGTCCGGCGGATCAGGTGAGGGCGGGAGGTCGCGCAGGGTGATCCCGCCCGCCCGACCGGGCACGTTGCTCAACTCGCCGGTGCGGCATCGAAGCGGATGTGTGCGGCCGGACTGACCGTGATGGAGCGTCCGGCGTACTGGATGGTCGAGAAGGTCGCGTTGTGGTGGGCGATGACCTGAGCGGCCGACGGCGCAGCGCCGGGCGGGCGTGCCGGTGTGGTGTGTCCGTCGGAGACCAGTACGAGGTCGTAGCCACGCGACAGCGCGCTGCGGCTGGTGGAGTCGACGCAGTACTCGGTGGCGAAGCCGGTGACGATCACACGGCTCACCGCTCGCTCGTCCAGCAGATCACCGAGCTCGGTGCCGAGAAAGGAGTCCGCGCTGTCCTTGTCCAGCACGGTGTCTCCCGGCTGCGGCGCCACCGCCGGATGGACGTCGCTCAGGCCGGCGGGCAGATCGTGGAGCCGTTGCCGCAGGTAGATGATCGGCACGCCGGCGGAGCGAGCCCGCCCGGCGAGGGTGGCGACCCTGCGCAGGCACGTCTCGACGTCATGGGCGTCGCTCAGCAAAGCACTCTGCATGTCGATGATGAGCAGTGCGGTGTCGGGCATCCCACGAGCCTATCCGGCCCGGTCCGGTGACGGTGCCGTGGAAGACATAGGCGCGCTCATCGAACCTGGTGGCCACGGCGCGGGCCGTCGACCAGGTCGCCGCCGATGCGCGCGGCTTGTACTCCGGGGAGAAACGGCGGCGGGTCGGTCTCGGAAAGGCGTGGGGGACGGCAGAGGTGTGCGAGGGCCGTCGGTCGCTCCTCGGAAGACCGACGGCCCTCGCACGGGTTCCTTCAGTCTTCGTCCTCCCAGTGGTCGAGGACGAGCCGGCGGATATGTTCCGGGTAGGCGTGGGCGAACGAGCTGTGGGGCATCCGTCCGTGGCCCGTCTCGGGCTGGAGGCCGTCGTGGACGACGACGGGTCCGGTCACGGCGGCCCGTTCGGAGTCGAGGTAGCAGTTCAGGAGCGGGTGGATGAGGCCGGTCCAGGTCTCGGCGCGCTGGGTGGGGTGGATGCGGGTGGCCAGGGCCCACAGCAGGTCGGTGTCGTCGGCGGGATCGATGTCGTCGTCGAGTACGTAGACGTGGGAGCTGAGCCGCCCGGAGCGGAGGGCGTCCAGGACCTCGCCGATACGGTGGGTGAGTTCCTCGGAGTCGGTGTCCGGAAGCAGTTCGCGCCAGTTCGCGGGGACGGTGACGACCATCCAGTGGGAGGCGGCGCGCAGCGGGGACCAGGCGGTGGTGACGGGCAGTCCGGCCGTGCGCAGGGCGTGGAGGACTTCGGCCGCGGTGCCGACTCCGGTGACGGTGTGGAATTCGTCGATCGGGCGCCCCTCGGCGACGACCGGCCAGATGGGGTCGTCGCGGTGGGTGATGCACTCGACCGTGTAGACGGGCTGGAGGGTCGTCTCCTCGGGGACGTATCCGGCGAACTCGCCGAACGGCCCCTCGACGCCGCTTCGTTCCACGGACACGTGGCCCTCGATGACGATCTCGGCGCTCGCGGGCACTTCGAGGTCGGAGAGTTCGCACTTCACGACTTCGAGGGGATCGCCTTGCAGGGCGCCGATGAAGCCGGCCTCGTCGGCGCCTTCCGGTATCTGGATGCCGCCGACGAAGGGGACCGCCGGGGGGCCGCCCTGGACCAGCGCGTACGGCATGGGCTTGCCGATCTTCGCCCACTCCTGCCAGATGAGGCCGACGTGCTGGGGCGGCATGGTGAAGCCGGTCATGTGCTTGCCGTCGATCATCATGATGCGGGCGATGGACCAGTTGGTCCACGAGCCGTCGGGGGTACGCGCGACGATGATCCCCCACGTGTTGGCGTACCGGCCACCGTCCTGTTCGTGCACGCGCGGCACCGGGAAGCGGTCCAGGGTCGCGTCGTCGTCGGTGAGGACGTTCTCCTTGCACGACGCCTCCTCGCGCGACACCAGCTTGGGCGGTACCGGCGGCAGGTCCCGGGTGGCGGCGAGCCGGTCCACGAGCTGAGCGGGGGTCAGGTCCGGGGGCAGGCCGAGGGAGAGCGCGACGCGGGCGAGCGGCTTGCCGGGCACGGAGCTGAGCGCGGCGGGCGCACCCATCAGCCGGAAGCCCGGCGCCACTCCCGTGACGTTCTCGAAGAGCGGTGCGGGTGCGGTGCGTTCGTAGGAGAGCCTGGTGGCGGCGGCGGCCTCCATGTCCCAGCTCACCTCGCGCCGCACACGCCTGAGGTCGCCGAGGGCTTCGAGTGCGGCGATGTGCCCCCGCAGGTCCTTGTCCTGATTCACGGTGGGATTCCCTTCAGTTGTGGTGGTCCGACGACCGGGAGGCCGCGGAGCGCATGCCCTCCCAGCGGCGGGCTCGGGTTGCCTGGAGTCCGAACTGGTCGCAGATCCGCGCCACGATGTGGTCGACGATGTCGTCCACGGTCGCGGGATGGTTGTAGAAGGCCGGCATGGGCGGCACGATCGCGGCGCCCATGCGGGCGAGCGCCAGCATGTTGTCCAGGTGGATCTCGCTGAGAGGGGTCTCGCGAGGAACGAGGACGAGTCTGCGGCGCTCCTTGAGCGTGACGTCCGCGGCGCGGGCGACCAGCCCGTCGGCGTATCCCGTGCGTATCCCGGCGAGGGTTTTCATGCTGCACGGGACGACGATCATCCCGTCGGCGAGGAACGAACCCGACGAGATCGATGCCCCCTGGTCTTCGGGGGAGTGGACCACGTCGGCAAGCTTTCCCACCTCGCGGGCGCCCAGGCCGGTCTCCAGCTCGATGGTCGCCCGTGCCCAGCGGGTCATCACCAGGTGGGTCTCCACGTCGGCGTGGCGACGCAGTTCCTCAAGCAGCCGTACCCCGAGCACCGAGCCGGTCGCTCCTGTCATGCCGACGATCAGACGCATGTGGTCTCCTTGGG
>DATCQX010000217.1:0-7126 GCA_036569285.1 Streptomyces sp. | reverse complement strand
CCCCGTCACCCCCCGCCCCGGAGGCCGCGCAGCGACCCGCGCCGCCCGCCGCAAGCCCCCGGCCAAGCGTTCCGCGCTGCTCACCGTCGCCGTCCCCTCCGCGTGCGTGATGAGCGTGGCCGGCATCGCCGCCGCCTCGGTCGGCACGTTCAGTGACGACGCGAAGGAGACCAGCGCCGCCGCCGCGGAGACGAAGTCGGTCAAGCCGTCGGCCGCGAACGACAAGCTGGGCAGCCAGTTGGCGAGCCTGAGCGCGGCGGCCGAGGACGTCGCGGGCCGCGCGAGCCGTACACAGGAGCGCATCGACCTCAAAGCGCAGCAGGAGGCCGAGAAGAAGAAGGCCGCCGCGGAGGCGGCCCGGCTGGAGCGGCTGCGCCCCAAGTACGCCCTCCCGGTCACACAGCACGGCCTGAGCGCCTACTACGGCCAGTCCGGCATCAACTGGATGTCCATGCACACGGGCATCGACTTCCCGGTCGCGTACGGCACCACCGTCATGGCGATGACCGACGGCGTCGTCCGCACACAGTGGAACAACGCGTACGGCAACATGATGATCGTGACGGCGAAGGACGGCACGGAGACGTGGTACTGCCACCTCTCCAGCTACCGCGTCGCGTCGGGGACGACGGTCAAGGCCGGCGATCCGATCGCGTACTCCGGGAACTCCGGCAACTCCACGGGTCCGCACCTGCACGTGGAGGTCCGGCCCAACGGCGGCTCGTCGATCGACCCCCTGTCGTGGCTGCGCAGCCACGGGCTCGACCCGACGTAAGGCGCAAGGCGTCGTCAACTTCCTTCAAGCGGGCCCCTGTCGGGTGACAGGGGCCCAGCTCATGCCCGGCGGCGAAGACCCCTCAGAGCTTCTCGACCGGCGCGTACCGCAGCAGCAGCCGCTTCGGCTTCCCCTCGCCGAAGTCGATCGTCGCCTCCGCCTTCGCCCCCGCGCCCCCGACGGCGACGACGGTGCCGAGCCCGAACTGGTCGTGCGTGACACGGTCCCCGACGGCCAGCGCGATCGCGGGCTTCTCCTCGGCCCCCCGGCGCGTCGCGAACCCGGAGGCGCCCCTGGCGGAGGACCGGGACGACGACAGCGAGGACCCGACGCTCGGCGGCGGCGCGGCGGGCGCGCCCGTCCGCTTCCAGTCGACGTGCGTGGCCGGGATCTCCTCCAGGAACCGGGAGGGCGGGTTGTACGACGGCTGTCCCCAGGCGCTGCGGAGTGTGGAGCGGGTCAGGTAGAGCCGCTCACGCGCGCGGGTGATGCCGACGTAGGCGAGACGGCGCTCCTCCTCCAACTCCTTGACCTGGCCGAGGGCGCGCATGTGCGGGAACACGCCGTCCTCCATGCCGGTGAGGAAGACGACGGGGAACTCCAGGCCCTTGGCGGTGTGGAGGGTCATGAGCGTGATGACGCCCGAGCCGTCCTCGTCCTCGTCGGGGATCTGGTCGGAGTCGGCGACGAGGGCGACGCGTTCCAGGAAGGCGGCGAGGCCGCGGGGTTCGTCGCTCTCGCCGGTCTCCTGCTCGAACTCCAGGGCGACGGAGGCGAGTTCCTGGAGGTTCTCGATGCGGGTCTCGTCCTGGGGGTCGGTGGAGTTCTGCAACTCGGCGAGGTAGCCGGTGCGTTCGAGTATGGCCTCCAGGACCGTCGCCGGTCCGGCACCGGACTCGACGATCGTCCGGAGGTCGTCCATCAGCTCGTTGAACCGCTTGACGGCGTTGGCGGAGCGGGCGGCCATGCCGTACGCCTCGTCGACGCGCTTGAGGGCCTGCGGGAAGCTGATCTTCTCGCGCTGGGAGAGGGCGTCGATCATCGCCTCGGCGCGCTCGCCGATGCCCCGCTTGGGGACGTTGAGGATGCGGCGCAGGGGGACGGAGTCCTCGGGGTTGGCGAGGACGCGGAGGTAGGCCAGGACGTCCCTGACCTCCTTGCGCTCGTAGAAGCGGACGCCGCCGACGACCTTGTAGGGCAGGCCGACGCGGATGAAGATCTCCTCGAAGACGCGGGACTGGGCGTTGGTGCGGTAGAACACCGCGACGTCCCCGGCCTTGGCCTCGCCCGCGTCGGTGAGGCGGTCTATCTCCTCGGCGACGAACTGCGCCTCGTCGTGCTCGGTGTCGGCGACGTAGCCCGTGATGCGGGCGCCCGCGCCGGCGTTCGTCCACAGGTTCTTGGGCCTGCGGGACTCGTTGCGCTCGATGACCGCGTTGGCCGCCGAGAGGATCGTCTGCGTGGAGCGGTAGTTCTGTTCCAGCAGGATCGTCGTCGCGCTCGGGTAGTCCTCCTCGAACTGGAGGATGTTGCGGATCGTCGCGCCGCGGAAGGCGTAGATGGACTGGTCGGCGTCGCCCACGACGCACAGTTCGGCGGGCGGGAGGTCGTGCTCGCTGGGCGGCGTGTCCTCTGAACGGCCGGCGCCGCCCACGAGTTCCCGGACGAGCGCGTACTGGGCGTGGTTGGTGTCCTGGTACTCGTCGACCATCACGTGGCGGAAGCGGCGGCGGTAGTGCTCGGCGACGTCTGGGAAGGCGCGCAGGAGGTTGACCGTCGTCATGATGAGGTCGTCGAAGTCGAGGGCGTTGGCCTCGCGCAGGCGGGACTGGTAGAGCGCGTACGCCTGGGCGAGGGTCTTCTCAAAGCCGTCGGCAGCCTGCGCGGCGAAGTCCTCCTCGTCGATCAGCTCGTTCTTGAGGTTGCTGATCTTGGCGCTGAAGGACTTGGGCGGGAAGCGCTTGGGGTCGAGGTCGAGGTCGCGGCAGACGAGGGCCATGAGGCGCTTGGAGTCGGCGGCGTCGTAGATGGAGAACGACGAGGTGAAGCCGAGCTTCTTGGACTCGCGGCGCAGGATGCGCACGCACGCGCTGTGGAACGTCATGACCCACATCGCGTTCGCGCGCGGGCCGACGAGTTGCTCGACGCGCTCCTTCATCTCGCCGGCGGCCTTGTTGGTGAAGGTGATCGCCAGGATCTGGCCCGGGTGGACGTTCCGCGCGGCGAGGAGGTACGCGATGCGGTGGGTGAGGACGCGGGTCTTGCCGGAGCCGGCGCCGGCGACGATGAGCAGGGGCGAGCCGGCGTGGATCACCGCCTCGCGCTGGTTGTCGTTCAGCCCGTCGACGAGGGCGGCCGGGTCGAGGACGGGGCGCGGGGCGCCGTCCCTGTAGTGGGCGTCCCGGTCCGGGGGCAGGTCGAACTGGCCGTCGAACAGATCGGCCGGGATCTGCTCCGGGGCGTGTTCGTCCTCGGGCGGCGGAGGGGGTTCCTCGGCGTGCCCGCGCGGGGCCTGGAGGTCCGCCAGGAAGCTGTCGTCAAAGAGGCTGCTCATCGCTCTCCGAGTCTAGAGGCCGCCACTGACATCAGGGTCCGGCCCCCGGAATTTCCACGCTCACCTTCCGGATCGCCCCTATCACAACCTGTGATGACCTGCGGGAACTTCGACACAGGTCACAAAAACGTATCGGGCATATCGCCCGCCAACCTTCACAGAAGTCACACGAATTGGCTACCGTTCCGGTCAAGGCCGCCCGTCCCCCACCGGCGAACGTCGCCGGGCCGCGCGGCCTCCGCCGAGTCCGGCCCGCCCCCGTGCGCGAGGCAGCCGGAGCCGGGGACCCACCGAGAACCTGGGGCGAATCGGCCGACCCCCGCCGGGGAAGGCCGTAGGGCAACCTTCCGCAGCACGACAGCACGACTCCCGCCCGAGCCCGACAGCTAACCCGGTAGGCGGTACAAGGAAGGAGTCGCCTCCATTGGCGTCGCATCAACGCAGGCTCCGCTGGATGGGCATGCGCGCGTCAGGCGTCAGCACTCCCGCGCTCGCCACGGCCGCCATCACGTCCATGGCGATGTTCACCCAGCCCCCCACCGAGGCCGCCCCGTCCCCCGACGACGGCAGACCTACCCTTGAGGACGTCGAGCGCAAACTCGACGCCTTCTACAGCAGTCAGACGGGTTCGAAGAAGGACACGGCCGCCAAGGAGAAGGAGACCAAGCGCGCCAAGACCTTCCTCGACACCGCGGCCCGCTACCGCACGGAGGCCCCCCTCCTCCCGCCGCCGCCCGCCCTGCCGCCGCTCCCGCCCTTCCCGCCGTCGGTCGCCCACGACTTCACGGCGGCACCGGACAGCGGCCCCACAGCGGCCCCGGACGGCGCCTTCACGAGGCTCTCGGACGGCGATGTCACGGCCACGTCGGCCAGCACCTTCACGACCGCGCCCGACAGCGCCTTCACGGCAGCCCCGGACGGCACCTTCACGCCCCTGCCCGACGGCTACGAGAAGGCCCCTCTCAGCTCCGAGCGCCTCCCGGACAGCTACGACACTCTCGCGCCCGCCCCGGACTCGGACGACGACCCCGAGGGCTACCTCAAGGACGCGAAGTCGGCCGTCCAGAGAAAGCTGAGCAAGGCTCAGGCGCTCCTGTCCTTCCACGCCGCAAACCAGCCGAAGGCGGCGCCCCGGCAGCAGGAGGAGGCGGCGGTGCCGGTCTCCGCCGAGGCGGAGAGAGCGCTCGCGTTCGCCCGGGAGCAGCTCGGCAAGCCGGTCGTCCTCGGCGCGGCGGGGCCCGGCTCCTTCGACGGCCCCGGCCTCACCCAGACCGCCTGGAAATCCGCCGGAGTCGCCCTGCCGCGCACCGCGTTCGGGCAGGTCACCGCGGGCAAGCCGATCCGCCTGCCGGACGCCCGCCCCGGCGACCTCGTCTTCTTCCACGACGACATCACCCACGTCGGCATCTACATCGGCGACGGCCGGATGATCCACGCCCCGCGCCCCGGCGCGTACGTCTGCGAGGAGTCCATCCACTTCGCGGGCTCGTCCGAGATCCACAGCGTGGTGCGCCCGGCCTGAAACCACGTGTCACCGGCGCCTTTCCGGGCGCCGGGGCAGGTTCGCCCGGATGCGGGGGCGGCTCAGGTCCAGAGCACCGCGATGAAGATGTTGACGACGGTCAGCAGGCCGACGGCGCCGAAGAGCGGCTTCTCCACCCGCTCGTCGTCCCGCTTCACGTAGGTCAGCCCCAGGATGACGACCAGCAACGCCAGCTTGACACCGATCTTGACGGTATTGACGTGCTGGTCGTCCGCTTGGTTGAGTCCGACCAGGATCACGCCGGTGACCAGCATCGTCGCGGCGCCGTGCAGCATGCCCGGGACGAAGCGGGCGGTGCCCTGCCCCATCGCCTTCATCTGCGTGAGGAACCCACCGAGCAGCGCGGCGATCCCGATGATGTGCAGGCCGACGAAGAAATGGATGAGTACGTCCATGGGGCCGGAGCCTAACCAGCGGCCGTCCGCGCCCCGGCAGCCGCCCCCGTATCAGCAACCCCCGCCCTGCGGGCCGGAATCCCCCGTTCGGTCAACACCGCGACTCGCCCCGCCCTCGAAGGCGGGATCGGTATGCACATACGGTCAGCGGACAACTCTCTGAAGCCACTTCCGCACAACGCGTTACCCAAACGTCACAGTTCCGCCTAGCGTCCTGCCCCAGGTGCCCGGCTCCCCACCGCCGCCCAGGCCAGGGGCGGCAGTCGGACACCACCGCCGAGAAGGTCCGGCGGCGTCGCGCTTCCCCTGTGCGGGGCGCCGCCGGACGCGCCCCCCGTCCCGCTCACCCCACTCCGACGGGCCCCCGGCGCACGCGGCGGTCGTACGGAAAGGACGTGCAGGTCCAACGTGGCAGCGCACCGCAAGCCCCGTCAGCGCGCGACCGTCGCGCACACCGCCCGCACCGCGGCGACCCTCGCCCTCGCGGGCGCGGCGACCGCGACGGCCTTCGACGGGACCGGACACGCCGAACCGGCGCCGACGGCGGCCCAGGTGAAGGCGAAGGTGGACAAGCTGTACCGGGAGGCCGAGGTGGCCACCGAGGAGTACAACGGCGCCCAGGAGAAGGCCCGGAAGGCCGAGCGGCGTCTGAACTCCCTGCGGGACGAAGCGGCCCGACAGGAGGCCGAGCTCAACTCCGAGCGCGACAAGCTGGGTTCACTCGCCGCCGCCCAGTATCGCGACGGGACCCTCGACCCGACCGTCCAGCTCGCGCTCTCCTCCGACCCCGATCACTACCTGGACGGCGCCGCCTTCGCCGAACGCGCGGACGCCCGCCAGTCCGCCGCCGTCTCCCGCGTACGGCGCCGGCTGGCCGAGGTCGAGCGGCTGCGCGGCGCCGCGCGCGTCGAACTCGACTCCCTTGCCGCGCGGCGGGCCGAACTGCGCCGCAAGAAGGAGATCGTCACCACGAAGCTCGGATCGGCCCGCCGCCTGCTCGCCCAGCTCTCCGAGCGGGAACGCCGGCAGGTCCTCGGAGACACCCCGCCGACCGGTGCCGGTGCCCCGGCCCAACGTGCCTCCCGCAGCGCCCGTACAGCCCTGCCGGACCCCTCCGTCGCCGCCCAGGCGCCCGACTCCCGCGCGGGCGCCGCCGTCGCCTACGCCTACTCCAAGCTCGGCAGCCCCTACGTGTGGGGCGCGACCGGGCCCGACGCCTTCGACTGCTCCGGTCTGATCCAGGCCGCGTACCGCTCCGCCGGACTCTCCCTCCCCCGCACCACCTACGCCCAGATCGGTGCCGGCCGGCGCGTCTCCCGCTCCCAGCTCCTCCCCGGCGACCTCGTCTTCTTCTACTCCGGCATCAGCCACGTCGGCCTCTACATCGGCGACGGCAAAATGATCCACGCCCCCAACCCCTCGGCCCCTGTCCGCATCGCCCCCATCGACGAGATGCCGTTCGCGGGGGCGACTCGGGTGTCGTGAAGCAACGGTGGCACCGGAGGGGCCGGCTCCTCGGCAGACGCCGCGAGTTCACCGCACCGAGCCGGCAGGCCCCGGGAGGAACGCCGCCGTCCGGCGCACTCGGCGCGCGGCTCGTACGCAGCCGACACGGACGGCACACCCCTCGGCGACCGCCCACCCCAACGCCCTCTCGTCCGCCTCCCCCTCACACCAGCCGACGAGCCGTGGCCCACCGCGTCAGCTCATGCCGGTTCGAGAGCTGCAACTTCCGCAGGACCGCCGAGACATGGGACTCGACGGTCTTGACGGAGATGTAGAGCTGCTTGGCGATCTCCTTGTACGCGTACCCGCGCGCGATGAGCCGCAGCACCTCCCGCTCGCGCTGGGTGAGGCGG
>DATCQX010000216.1:0-3195 GCA_036569285.1 Streptomyces sp. | reverse complement strand
GGGCTGCCGCACAGGGACAGAATGCTCGTCGCGGCAGCCGCCGCGACCATTCCCCTGCTCAGGGTCTGTCGCAATCTCGTTGTCTTCCTGCTCGAACTGCCATGAATGCTGGACTCGGCGTGAACGGACGCTCGACGACTGCCACGACTGGGCACCAAAGAGGGGCGTAAGAGAGGCGAAGGCCGGCCTCGGAACGTTGGGCAGGTGTCCAAGGCCGGCCTTCGACCAAGCCGTTCAGCCTGGTGTGACGTGACGTCAGTCGTTGACGCAGGTGTTGCCGAACGCCGGGTTCAGGCCCGCGATCACGTTGACCGTGTTGCCGCAGACGTTGACCGGGACGTGGACCGGGATCTGGACGACGTTGCCGGAGAGGACACCCGGCGAGCCGATGGCCGCACCCTCGGCACCCGCGTCCGCGAAGGCCGGAACCGCCCCGCCCAGCGCCAGTACCAGGCCCGCGATGACGGCAGCGCTCTTCTTCATGTCTTTCCCTTCTCCGTGGTCATGCCTCCCATGACCTACAGGCTGCAAACGAGAGATAGACAGCGAAAGAAACTGAGCAACATGGGCCGAACGGGAATTCACTCGAACGCATTCATATAATCAACAGTTTGGAGTGCTGAAACGCTTCTCCTCAAGGAAGTAAAGGAAATTGACGGCGTGTCAAAGGAAAAACGCCCGGACGGCCCGCACGCAGGACGGACCATCCGGGCGTGACACACCCGTGAGCGTCAGCCGTTGCCGACGCCGTTGCCCGAGAGGACGGGGATGTTGTTGGCGATGTGCGAGATCGGCTCGTCGCCCTTGGCCTGCGTCGAGTTTTCGACGCACTGCTGGTTCTGCGGCGCCGACAGGATCGGGATGTCCTGGACGGCGATCGGCACGACGCCGACGACGGAGCCCACGTTGGCCTTCAGCGGCACACCGGCACAGAGCTTGTTGACGGAACCCTGGACCAGGGTGGCCTGGGGGCTCATGTCGCCCTTGGTCACCGAGTTGCCGAACGCCGACTGGGCCTTGTTGCCGCTGGCCGAGTTGGTCCCGTTGCCGTCCCCGATGGCAAGCGCCTGGGGGGCCACCGCCGCGCTCGCGCCGACGACGGACGCGGCTACCGCCGCCACGGCCATTGCCTTCTTCAGCATTTTCGCTCTCTTCTCTTTCCCGATCCCGGCGGTCGAGCCGGGACCATGTGCCTGCCACCGACACAACAGCGGGCGCGGGAATTGGTTGCGGCTCTTCACCCGATCGGTTTTGCGACACGCCGGTCTTGGGCCGTACGGGTGAATAGGAGAAACCGCCGGGACCCTTCATCGGTTGATCAGCGCACTCCGGTGGACGGGGTTTCTCCAGAAGGGACTTATTCAAGTGATCAAGAAGGTACTCGCCGCTGCTGCCATCGCCGCGTCCGTCGTCGGCGCGGGCGCCGGCCCGGCCCTCGCCATCGGCAACGACAACGGCACCAACTCCGCCAGCGGCAACGGCGCCTCCCAGGCGTTCGGCAACTCGGCGACCTACGGCAACATGAGCCCGCAGATGGCGCTCATCCAGGGTTCGCTGAACAAGCCCTGCATCGGCCTGCCGGCCAAGGTCAACGCCGGTTCGATCGTGGGCCTCGTGCCGATCGCCGTCCAGGACATCAACGTCCTGTCCTCCCCGCAGAACCAGCAGTGTGTCGAGAACTCCACCCAGGCCAAGGGCGACGAGCCGCTGTCGCACATCCTCGACAACATCCCGGTCCTCTCGGGCAACGGCGCGGCCAACCACTGAGCCGTCGAACGGGTTCACTTCGCTGAGCCCAGGGGCTGATTTCCGCCCCGCCGCAGCGGGCCGCCGGTCTTCCGGCGGCCCGTTCCGTTTACTTTGCGCGGCGTGACGAGCGACAGATCAGACAAACGCCACGACGGGAACCGGGACGCGCCCCACGCCGGCCCGGACAAAACGCGCCCCGTCTCGAGCAGGCACGGGAGAAACCTTTCGGCGAGGGGGAGGGCGAGACGCCTCTGCCTCCCCGCCGCCGTCCTCACCACCGCCGCCCTCCTGACCGGCGCCGCGCTCCCCGCCGCGCACTCCGCGCCCCGGCGCCCCCTGAACATCCTGCTGCTGGGCACGGACGAGCGGGACACCATCACGACGGCCGAGAAGCGCCGGTTCCACGCGGGCGGGGAGCCCTGCGGCTGCTCGGACTCGATGATGCTGGTGCACCTCTCGGCGCGCCGGGACCGGATCAGCGTCGTCGGCCTGCCGAGGGACTCCTTCGCGACGGTCCCGGCGTACCGGGACTACGCGGGGCGCCTGCGCCGGGCGCACCCGGTGAAGCTCAACGCGGCCTATCAGGAGGGCGGTCCGGAGCTGGCGGTGAAGACCGTGTCGGCGATGACCGGCGTGAAGGTCGACAAGTACCTCCAGGTGGACTTCCGGCGGTTCATGGACACCGTCAACCGGGTCGGCGGCGTCGAGGTGTGCACGCCCCGGCGCCTGAAGGACTCCGCCACGAAGCTGGACCTGCGCCCCGGCGAGCACCGGCTGAGCGGTGGACCGGCGTTGCAGTACGTGCGCTCGCGGCACTTCGACAACAGTGCCGACCTCGGCCGTATCCAGCGTCAACAGCGTTTCCTGGTGCAGGCGTTGCGTGCGCTGTCGGCGCGGAAGCTGCTCGCCGATCCGGTGCGGACAGTCAACTGGGTCCGCACGCTGCTCGGTTCGGGCCCTCAGGGGTTCGGGGTGGTCGAACTCGTGCGGCTCGCCAGCGAGTTGCGCAAGGTGCCGGTGTCGTCCACGGAGTTCACGACGGTGCCGATCGCCGGGTTCAACCCCGTGCGCAGGGACGTCGGCTCGACGCTCGCGTGGGACAGGGGGAAGGCACGGGCGGTGTTCGGGAAGCTCGCCAAGGACCAGCCACTGCTGGTCGCCCGGGCGAACCCGCGCCCGAAGGACCCGCCGAGTCTGCTGGGGGCACCGGTGCCGGTGCGCGGGAGCGCGTACGCCTGTAGGTGAGCGGGGTGCGTGCGCTGGGCCGAACGGGGCAATTTGCGCAACCTCGGGCGGGGGTCGGCAGTTCTCGGTCATGCAGCTCCTCCCCCGGAGTCCGCTTTTCGAAGGGAACAAGAACCATGAAGAAGCTGTGGGCAACCGCCGCTGTAGCCGCTTCCGTCGCCGGTATCGCGGCCGGTGCCGCGCCCCAGGCGCTGGCCATCG
>DATCQX010000215.1:0-33445 GCA_036569285.1 Streptomyces sp. | reverse complement strand
CGTCGAGGCCGCGGCGGCGAGTGGTCGTCCTCCCCAGCGGATGCCCTTCTCGTTGCGGACGCGGGCGCGTTCGCGCCGCTGGGCGGCCAGAACGTGGGGGTGCTGTGCATTCTCGTTGCGCCAGCGCAGGTATCGGTGCAGTTCCCGCGTCTGCACCGTGTGGTTGGAGTTGGCGAGGGTGAACTGCCGCAGCGGCCCGAAGTGCGCCTCGATCGGGTGCGTCCAGGACGCGTTCGTCGGCGTGAAGCACAGCTCGACCTTGTTCCGCCCGGCCCAACGAAGGACGCGCCCGTTCTTGTGGGCGGACAGATTGTCCAGGATCACGTAGATCGGGGCGCCGTCCGGGCGGGCCGACCACCGGCCCGTCCCCCGTGGACCGGGGAAGGACCGGAAGCAACCGCAACGACGTCACTCAGCTGATCCAGGCCGTCTCGCCGATCAGAGGCAAGCGAGGCCACCCGTTGCACCGCCTCCGGCACGTCTACGCCGACCGCGGCACCGAACACGGCTCCGGCCCGGGCATACACCGCTGGGTCGTCGACTGCCGCACCGGTTCCGCCGCCTGCGCATCCGCGGGGAACGCCGCGACGACATCCACCAAGCCTTCATCACCCTCGGCCGCGCCATCATCTTCTGGCGACGACTCAAGACCTCATTCTGATCCGAGCCCTTAGACGTGGTCGGCTATTGAAGATCGGGTCTGTGCCGTGCGGCTGAGGACCCGGGGCACTGACCGCGCTGGTGGTTCCGCCGCCGGTGAACGCCGTTCCTCCGGCAGGCCCCTACCGCATACCCTCCGGACATGGTTGATCACCGCTTGGTCGACGTGAGAGGAATCCGGCTGGCCTATCGGGTGTCGGGTCCGCCGGATGCTCCGCCGCTCGTGCTGGTCCATGCGCTGGGTGAGAATGCCACCGACTGGGAGCAAGTGGTGCCCGCTCTTGCCCGTAGCCGGCGGGTGTATGCCCTCGACCTGCGTGGGCACGGCCGGAGCGACTGGCCGGGGGACTACTCGCTCGAACTCATGCGGGCCGATGTGCTGCAGTTCCTGGACACGCTGGGACTGGGCTCCGTGGACCTGATCGGGCATTCTCTGGGCGGAATCGTGGCCTACCTGCTCGCACAGGACCATCCCCAGCGGGTGAGCCGACTGGTCCTGGAGGACGTGCCGGTTCCCCGCCCCCGGGAGCCGAGTACCCCGACCAGGCCGGACGGCGACCTGACCTTCGACTGGGAGATGGTGCTGGCCGTCAGACCGCAGCTCGACCAGCCCGATCCCAGGTGGCTGGAGCGACTCAGCCAGATCACCGCCGAGACCCTCGTGGTGGCCGGCGGCCCACGCAGCCATGTGCCTCAGGACGGCGTCGCCGAGTTGGCCCGCCGCATCCCCGGCGGGCACATGGTCACCATCCCGGTCGGGCACCTGATCCACCACGCAGCGCCGGAGGCGTTCACAGAGGTGGTCACGGCGTTCCTGCTGACCGAGGAGAACGTCCATCCCGCCCGTCAACCATGAGCACACGCACCGGCCGTGACGCGGAGCGAGCCGCACGGGTTCTTCGAGTGTGACCAAAAAGTGGGCCCGCGCGGCCTTGGCCCACCCTGCCTTCACCGGCGTCTCGCGCGAACATCTCGGCTATTTGACCGAGGAGTTGACCGGGCCGTGGTGTGCGCTGCGCGAGGCGGCACTGCACGCACGGCGCGGCCACAAGCGGCTCAGGGCGGCGGGGGCCGGCCCGAAACAGCAGTTGGTCCTCACCGACCGCGTCGTGCTCACCCTGGTCCACCTGCGCACGCACCTGCCGCATTCCGCACCGGCCGAGCTGTACGGCGTCGGCCGCTCCCCCGTCAGCGAGGCAACCGGCGAGATCCGCCCCCTGCTCGCCCGGCGCGGCTTTGCCGTCCCGGACCGGCCCAGGCGCATGCACGACCAGACCGCCATGCGCACCGACGACATCGCCGAGCAGGGGCGCCTGCATCCGGATGTGAAAGCCGACGTCGACGAGGGGTACCGGGGCCTGGCCGACGAATGCCCCGGCCAGGTCAGCGCCCCGCCGAAGAAGCCCAAGGGCGACGCCCCCGACGGGCAGAAGAGGGCCTGGCGCGAGATGCGGCAACGCCAGTCCTGCCGCCGCATCGTCGTCGAGCACGCCAACGCCGAGATGCGCCGCTGGCGGCCACTACGGTGCTACACCGGACACCGCGAGACCTACGCCGACATCCACCGCGCTGTCGCCGGACTGGTCTCCGACCGCGCCGCCCGGCGGGCCACCCGCCCCATGCACAGCACCGAACTGGTGCTCGCCCGCCCGGCTGTCTGCCGATCATCCGCCGGCCGAACCGCCAGGCCGGCACGCCCGAACCTCAATCGCCGACCAAGTCGTCAGGGTCCAGGCAGGCCGGCCCGATCTCATTGAATCGGTGGATCACGTCGCGGACCGTGTCCTCGTCGGCCTGCACGAGCCGCGCGATCACCGGGACGCTGTTCCCGCCCGCCGAGGCCGGCAGCATCATCGCCCGCCGGTACCGCACCGTGCCGGTACTGCCCCTCCACCTCGAACAGCCTGCGCACCCTGACCGGCTCTGCCATCAGACCTCCCCGTGCTGATCGGACATGTCACCGCGGACGGCCGATGCGAGGCCGCCTTGCCACCGTGGTGTTCGATCCTGGTCACATCAGCAGCGGGACAAGAGCGTGACGCAGTTCACCAGGAAAGGGTGACAGAGTGCTGTCGCGGGCAGCTGCGACTGTCGACGGCATGACGATCACCGATGAGGACTGTCTCTCCGAGACCCTGGCGTTCAACAAGCAATTCGAGGCTGCCGCCGCGAGCCGTCCAGCTCGCGGGCAGGCGCCGAGCGCCGCCACGCTGGCACTCCTGCGGCGCAACCGGCTCGGCGGCGAGAGGCCGCCGGTGAGGCTGTCGCACGGCCAAGACCGCGTCGTCGAGTGCGGAGTGAAGGTACGCGTCTTCGTGCCGGACCACGTCGACGGCGTGTACCTGCACATCCACGGAGGCGGCTGGGCGTTCGGGTCCGCGGACGGACAGGACGAGCGGCTCTGGCGGCTCGCCCAGCAGGCACGGCTGGCCGTGGTGAGCGTGGACTACCGCCTCGCGCCGGAACACCCGTTCCCCGCCGGGCCTGACGACTGCGAAGCAGCCGCCCGATGGCTGGTCAGACACGCCGCAGCCGAGTTCGGTACCCAACGGCTGCTGATCGGCGGTGAATCGGCCGGTGCCCACCTCAGCGTCATGACGCTGCTGCGTCTTCGCGACCGGCACCACATCACCGACGCGTTCTGGGCGGCCCACCTGCTCTTCGGCCCCTACGACCTGTCCATGACGCCGAGCCAGCGCAGGTTCGGTTCCCGTCGGCTGCTGAGCAACACCGACACGATCCGGGGCAGCTATGAACTGTTCACGCCCGGGATGGGGCAAGAGCAGCGCCGTAGCCCGGAGGTCTCGCCCCTGTTCGCGGACCTGGCCGGGCTGCCGCCCGCCCGGATCGTCGTCGGCACTGAGGATCCGCTGCTGGACGACTCGCTGTTCCTGGCCCAACGGTGGCAGGCGGCGGGCGCGCGCGTGCAACTCGGCGTCGTCGCCGGCGCGATGCACGGCTTCACCCTGTTCCCCCTGACCATCACTGAGCGGGAACTACGGCGAGAGCGGGACTTCCTGGCCTCCGCGTGACGGTAGCGTCGCCGTCATGAACCGCACTGCCCGGCTGTACGCGCTGGTGGAAGAGTTGCGCGCGGCGGCGCCGCGGCCCCTGACGGTCGCGGCGCTCGCCACGCGGTTCGAGGTCAGCACACGCACGGTGCAACGCGACCTTCAGACACTGATGCAGACCGGTGTCCCGGTGCGCTCCATACCCGGGCGAGGCGGCGGCTGGTCGATCGACCCGGAGATGACCCTGCCCCCGATCCACCTCACCGCCGACGAAGCCTCGGCACTGACCGCCGCCCTCGCCGCGGCCGACGCCTCCACCCCCTACGCCGGCGCGGCCCGCACGGCAGCCCAGAAAATCGTGGCCTCGATGACCGGCCCCGCCTCGGCCGCGGCCCAGGAACTCGCCGCTCGGATCGTCACCCTGCCCACGCGCGGCGACTCCGCGATCCGTACCACGGTGGAGCAGGCCCTCGCCAACGACCTGGTGCTGCGGCTGTCCTACACCGACGCGGCGGGACACGAGAGCGACCGCGTCGTGGAACCGGCCGGACTGCTCACCGCCGACGGCCGCTGGTACCTCATCGCCTGGTGCCGCACACGCCGGGCCGGCCGGGGCTTCCGGTTGGACCGGATCACAGCGGCGGCTCCCACCGGTGAACAGGTCCAGCCCCATGACCTGACCGAACTGCTACTCGGCTCGGCCGCCGCGGGCGCAGTACAACCCGCCGCGCTGGCCTCACTCACACCCCCACCGTGAGAATCCTGTGGTGTCGAGCCCGGGAACGAGTACTCGGAGGTCCCGTGTCGCAGCAGTCTGCCAGCGTCGGGGGCCCAACACCTCTTGACGTCGGCAAGACCGTCAAACGCCCCGAGACCGTCACCGAACGTGCTCGACGACGATAAGGAACTTCCCCATGACGATGTCAAGCCGCCGACGTGACGGTTGGTGGAGCCTCGTAGCACTCTCCGTCGCGGAGCATTGCCCACAAGACGTTGGCTCGTCGACGGGCCAGAGCGAGCAGGGCCTGCTTGTGTCCCTTGCCCTCGTTCCGTTTGCGCCCGGAGCAGGCCTGGGAGGCGGAGCAGGTTCTCAAGCTGGCCATCGCGGAAAGACACAAGGCCCGGAGCAGGCCGCGGTGGTAGCGGCGCGGACGGCGCATGTCGCCGCTGACGCGGCCGGAGTCCCGTGGAACTGGTGAGAGCCCTGCGAAGGACGCCAGGCGGTCGGCCGTGCCGAAGGCATCCAGGTCACCACCGGTGGCGGCGATGAACTCGGCGCCGAGGAGGTTTCCCATGACGGGCAGGCCGCGGATCACCGTCGCATGTCGGTGTTCGTTGAACCGGGCTTCGATGAGCGCATCGAAGCCCGCGATCTCCTGATCGAGGGCCTGCAGGCCCTTGGCGATGCGGGCGACCATGGCGGCCGCGAGGGTCTCTCCCGGCAGTGCGGTGCGCTGGGATCTGGCCGCCTCGACGGCTGTCTCGGCGAGCGCGGCGGCGTTCTTCACCTTGCGGTTCTTCAGCCAGGTTCCGATACGTCCGGCCCCGCTTCGGCGGATCGCAGCCGGCGTCTGGTAGCCGGTCAGCAGCATGACGGGACCTTTCTTGCCGAGGTTCAAGGCCCGCTCCAACGCGGGGAAGAACTCCAGCAGTTGGGCCCGCAGTCGGTTGGTCTGACGGGTGCGGTCGTTGACCAGGCCGAGGCGGCGGGAGGTCAAGGTGCGCAGGTCGACGGCTATCTCGTCGCCGGGCCGCAGGAGACCGAGGTCCTGGCGCATGCGCGCCTGGTCAGCGATGACGAACGCGTCCTTCTCGTCCGTCTTGCCCTGACCGCGGTAGGCCGTCGACGCCTGGTGCACGGCCAGGCCGGTGACGGAGACCATCGGCTGCCGGTGGCTGAGCAGGAGGCCGATGAGCAAGGCGGCGCCATCGTGGTTGATGTCCACCGCCCACAGGGCGTCCTCGGGGAGCGCGAGTACGTCTGCGATCAGCTCCAGCAGGGCCGGTTCCTCGTTGAAGACCCGGCGTGAAAAGAGGCGTTCGCCGCGCTCGTCGACCACCACGCGGTGGTGGTGTTCCTTGCCGATGTCCACTCCGGCCCAGATCTGGCGCACGGTTCACCTCCGCCGACTCGTCGTCACACAGCAATCCCGCAGACGACCTCGCCGACGTTGTCCTCCACAGCGATCGAGTCGCGTATCCCCATTAGCGGTCGAGTCGTCGCGGGGCTCCGGGCGGCCAAGGTCGCCGGCCTGTCCGACCCGGTACGACCGACCGGGCCGATGACGTCACACGTCGGGGTGTCTTCATGCGATCGAGGCATCCATCGCGGGGGTACGCAGGGTGGCGGCTCGCGCGTTGGTCTCTGCGGGTGCCGCGCGCCGCAGGCTCTTGAGGCCGATCACCGCGCCGGTCGTCACCAGGACGCCGGCCGCCACGGCGCCCGCGAAGAGCAGGGGTGAGCCGAGTTTGCCGATCGCGAAGACGCCGCCGATGGTGCTGGTCATCGTGCTGCCGAACGTCATGGTCAGGGTGCCGGTGACGGCACCGCCGGCCAGCGTCGCGGGCAGGACTCGCAGCGGGTCGGCCAACGCGAACGGCACGGCGCCCTCGTGGACGAAGGCGGCCCCGCACAGCCAGGAGACCTTGCCGTAGCTGCGCTCGGCCGGGGTGAACACACGGCCGCGCACGAGGGTGGCCAGCGACAGGGCGATCGGCGGCACCATGCCCGCGGCCATGACCGTCGCCATGATCTTGAAATTGAGGCTGTTCGGCGCGACCTCGACGCCGGTCACGGCGAACGAGATGGCGGCCTTGCTGATCGTGCCGCTGAGGTCCGTGGTCACCAGCAGCCCCAGGACCAGGCCCAGCACCGGGGCGCTGCCCCAGGTGAGTGGAGGCAGTTCGTTGTGCAGCGCGTCCACGAGGTCGTTGACGCGTGGTCCGACGAGTTCGAAGATCACGGCGGCGGTGACCGCGGTGGCGACCGTGGGAACGAGCACCATCGAGACGGTGCCGCGCTGGGCCAGACGGCCGTTGATCCGCCGCGCCGCTACGGTTGTGACGCCCGCCAGCACACCGGAGGCGATCCCGCCGGGGAAACCCCCGATCGACACCATGGCGACCACGCCGCCGATGACACCGGGAAGGACCGCTTGCCGCCCGGCGATGCCGTAGGCGACGTAGCCGCCGACGACGGGCGTGAGCAGGAGCAGTGCGGAGGCGCCGGTCTGGATCATCAGCGCGGCCCAGGAGTCGGCTTGGGTCAGCGGCCCGTCGTTGAGCAGTGTGCCCGCGTTCCCGGCGACCTCCACGCCACCGACGGCGTAGGCCAGGAAGGTGAGCAGGCCGCCGATCGCGACGAGCGCGCCGACGTAAGGGGTGCCGCCCGCCAACCATCGGCGGAACCGGACGACGACTGAGCGGTCACCGAGGTGGTTGTCGCTGATCGGGTCCCGATCCATCGGGACGGCGGTACGGGTGGTGCGGTTCTCGGGGTGAGACATGATGCGGAACTCCGGTCGTGGGAAGGAGCGGTGGGGTTGGTGGAGCCGAGGAGGACGGCCGGCACGCGAAGGGGTGCCGGCCGTCCGGCGGCGCAGGAGCGCCCCTGGGATCAGTTCGACCCGTACGCCATGCGGAGGTTCCAGTTGTCCAGGACCTGGCCGGGCTTGACGTTGACCATTCGATTGGCGCCGCCGAACCACATCGCCCCGAAGTGGTGGCCCATGATGGTGGCCGCCTGGTTGTTTTGGGTGTCCGAGTTCCAGCCCAGTTCGTAGACCGGTGCGCCGGAGTCGCCGGGGGCGGTGAACTGGCCGTTGCAGTGGCACGGGTCGGTCCCGCCACGGTCCATCATGTAGGCGGCGTCGGAGTTGATCGTGTTGCTCTGGCCGAAGGCCGAGTAGTTGACCGCCACGCCGTTGACGCTGACCGGATGTCCGCAGTGGTTGAACGTCGTCTGCCCGCTCACGCACAGCTGTCTGCCCAGGAAGGTCCAGCCGCTCCAGCTCGTGACCTTGAGGCTGCTGTCGCTCTCCGCGGTGCCGCCGGTCCAGATGGTGCCGTTGTACTGCTTGCCGCTGATCAGTTCGGCGTCCAGGTTCGGGTCCCGCCGCTCGACGGTGCCGAAGTCCTTGCCGGCCTGGGTCTGCCACCTGCCGAAGAGTTGCTGGCAGTGACCGGCGGTGACCATCTTGGTCACGTTGGTCGCCTTGTCCCAGACCGCATAACCCGCCGTGCAGGTGCCGCCGCCCACAGCCTTGATCGAACCGCCGCCCCAGAAGGGGATGGCGTCGTCGTATCGGCCCCACTCCGGGGTCATTCGCCCCGGGGTGGCTTCGACCTTGCCCGCGTAACGCTTCTGCAGGCCGCCCGCAGCGGATCGAGGTCCTTCGACGGCGACCAGCACCTTGTCCTTCTGACCGTCGTACGCGGCGACGAGGCCGAGACGTTCTTTGGTCTTGTTCCATGTGCCGCTCGAAACGGACTTCACCACCTGGTCCTTCTCGGCCTTGGTGAACTTGCTGATCCTGACGGTGACCTTCATCCCCGCCGGAATCTCCGCCTCGACCCTGGCCTTCTTCGCGGCCGGTGTGCCGGCGGGAAGCATCAGCACCGTGTCGGTGAGCCCGTAGAGACCGAGGGCGGAATTCGCGGTGGCGACCTTGTCGAGTGCCTGCCACTGTGCCTGGCTCGGGGTGTCCGACGAGGTCGGCGTGGCGGACGCCGAGGGCAGGCCGAAGATCATCGGCAGCGCGCCGACGGCGACGGTCGCGGTCAGGATCCGCGCGAGGTGTTTCTTTCTTGCTGTCGGTTTCATCTGCTTCTTTCGTTGGTGCTCGGTGGACCGGCAGAGGTGCCCGCGGTGGTCCTGCTGGTGCCGCGGAGGCGATGAACCGTGCGAACGGGGTGCGGGCCATCGTTTTCCGACGCCACCGGACGCCGGTGAACCGGACGTGCCCGAGGCCGCCCGGCAGATCGGCCTCAGGAGAGTGGCAGCGCACCGGATCGGAGGGTGCGCTTCGATGGGCTCGACCCTTCGTCGTGGCTTCCACCTGGGGGGACGGCATTGACGATGCAGGTGAAGGACAGGCCGAAACAATGGGGGACGTATTGAATGGGTGAGGCCGCACATTGGATGGGTAGGGCCGCCATAAGACGGCCTATGACGCCGGCCCGAGCGGCCACTGCGTGGGCAGGTCCCGGCTGGTATGCGAAGCCACCACGATGCTCAAGCCGCCTGGGTGGCGGGTGATGACAGGCTTCTGCCGGACGCCGCGCTGCCGCCGACGCCGGCAAAGCCGGAGGGCCCAGGCGCCGCGGGCCACCAGCTGATCCGGGCCGTCCGCTCCGTGCTCGACAGGGTCGGGTGGGTGGTCCTGGTCGTCGAGCTGCCGAACTCCGACAGGCCCGGATCCCACGAACCTGCCTGCGAAACACGCCGAACACCACCGACAAGGCTGTGGAGCCGCCGAGCAGAGCCGCCGGATCGCGAGGTCGCCACGGCGTGTTCGGTGCGGGTGCGCCAGGTGTGCTTCGCCTCGCTGGTGGCGGGGGCGGGCGGGTGGATGGCGATGCCGTCGGCGGCAGGACAGGCCGGTGTGTCGACGGGGTCGGTGGCCTACCGGCCGAGCCCGGCGCCCACGGTGTCGCCGTCCAGGCGGGCAGGGACCCGGGACGATAGTGGCGGTCCCAGCGGGAATCGGGTGTCCGCGCGGTGGCGTTGCAGGACACCGGTCGGGGAGGACAGCACAGGAACGCAGCCCCTGTTCGTGATCAAAGGCTCAAGGAACCTTGATCGTCAGGGATCGTGCGGGTCTTCCCTCCACTCCCCCGAGGCTGGGGACGCCCACGCTGCCTGCAACCTCCCCTACGGCTCCGGACCATCAGGACGAACCCCCCACACGGAAACGAGTGGCAGGTTCTGGTCAACGTCTGACCAAATGCCGGACGGCTTCCGCCGCCGGTGATCGGGTTCCCCACGACGGCTGTACGACCACCCGTTTTCGGAGGATCTGGTGTCAGTACCCACCCGTAAAAGACGATGGCTCACGATCTGCGCCATCTCCGCATCCGCCGCACTCGTCGCGGCACCCGCAGGCGCTGCGGCAGGCAAGACTAGGGGCCCGTTCGGGGCGCGTGCTCTCGCCCGGCTCGCGGCCGAACGCGAGCACTCCATAGGGACCGTCAGCCCCAAGCTGAAGGCCGACGACGGGGACGACGGCAACGAGGCGGACGAGATAGCCGAGGGTGCGGACCAGTACGCCGAGGCCCGCACCTCACCCGGCATCGTCGCGCCCGGCGCCTACGGCGCCGCCTGGAAAGACCTCACCAACCTGCCGTCCACGGGCGGCAGTTGGCGCAATGTCACCGATCTGCCGTACGACTCCGACGATTCCCGCTACCGGGACATCGACTCCAACTCCAGCGGCGGCTCGGGCAAGGTGACCGGCCGGATGGCGGCGATCGCCGCCGACGACGACGGGTTCGTGTACGCGGGCAGCGCCGGCGGCGGTGTGTGGCGCTCGAAGCGGGGCGGCGGACACTGGAAGCCGATCAGCGACAAGCTGTCCTCGCAGTCGACCGGGGCGCTCGCGCTGGACGGGGCCGGCCGGCTGTGGCTGGGTACCGGCGAGGCGACCACCAACGCGGACGCCTATCTCGGCAGCGGTGTCTACGTCCTGTCCGACCCGCAGGACGGCACCTTCTCCGCCCGCGGCCGGGTCGGCGGCGACGAGTTGGAGTCGACCACCATCCATGAGCTGCGCTTCGGCGGCGGCAAGGTGTGGGCGGCGACCAGCCGGGGCGTGTGGAGCCACTCGACCAGAACACTGAAGGGCGCCTGGAAGCTGGAGTTCGCGCCGAACCCCGACTATCTGCCGGGCGGTTCACTGGCGAGCGACCCCTCGGCCGCGTACAAGAACATCGCCAATGACATCGCCATCGACCCCAGGGACCCGTCCAAGGTGATCCTGGCCGTCGGCTGGCGCAGCGGTGACGACTACAACGGTTTCTACACCAGGGACTCCAGCGGCGCCTGGACGCGGATCACCAGCGGCTTCGGTGACCTGCCGACCGACGCGGACGACGTCGGCAACGTCACCTTCGCCCGCTCCGCCGACGGCTCCCGCTACTACGCCGTCGACCAGTCGCCGGAGCAGTTGGCGACCAACCCGGACAGCGGCCTGGAGGGCATCTACAGCGCCGCCTCGCCGTTCGGTCCCTGGACGAAGATCGCCGACTACAAACAGCTGGCCGCCGACGGCTCGGCGCTGACCTCCAGCGGCTACATGCCGGGCGTGCAGGCCTGGTACAACCAGTTCCTGACCGTCGACCCGAACGACCCCCAGCACGTGTACGCGGGCCTGGAGGAGGTCTACGAGTCCAAGAACGGCGGCACGACCTGGTCCACCGTCGGCCCCTACTGGAACTTCACCTTCCCCTGCTGGTCCATCGACCCGGCCAAGCAGACCGGTGACTGCAACCCGACCCCCCACTCCGACCAGCACGCCGTCGCGATCGGCAGCTACCACGGCAAGAGCTTCGTGTACGTCGGCAACGACGGCGGTGTCTACAAGCGCCCCACCACCGGCTCCCAGGACGCCTCGGGCCACGCCACCGACTGGACCTCCCTCAACGACGGCACCATCGACACCCTCCAGTACTACTCGGTCGGCGTCGGCAAGGACCTCGACCACGGCGGCGTCACCGTCACCGGTGGCCTGCAGGACAACGGCCAGTCCGTGCTGCGCGGCAACGACAGGGTGATGGGCTCCAACTTCGGCGGCGACGGCGGCGACACTCTCACCGACCCGGCCAACGGCTGCGACATCGCCGAGGAGTACGTCTACCTCGCCATCCAGGTCACCCAGAACTGCGCCGTGAACGACGGAAGTTGGGTGACCGACGCGAGCAAGGCGACGTCGTACAACGTCGCCCCGGCCGACAACGCCACCAGCGAGGCCCGCTTCATCGCCCCGCTCGCGGCCGATCTGAAGAGCAGTTCGACGTGGGTCGCGGGCGGCCGGCACATCTGGGTGCAGACCCACGGTTACGCCATCCGCAGCGGCTCCGAGTGGAAGAGCGTGTACGACCTCGGCGCCGGGCGCGCCGCGACCGCCGTCGCCGCTTCGGGCGGCAAGGTGTACGCGGCCTGGTGCGGCCCCTGCAACAACCAGGGCTTCGCCCGCGGCATCTCCGTCGGCAACGCGGACGGCACCGGCTGGCACGACATCAGCCTGCCGGCGGACGGCGCCGTGCCCAACCGCTACCTCAGCGGCTTCGCCGTCGACCCGAAGAACGCCGACCACGTCTTCCTCGCCGTCAACGGCTTCTCCCGGCACTGGACCGAGGGTCCCGGCGCGGGCGTCGGCCATGTCTTCGAGTCCGTCGACGGCGGCACCACGTGGAAGGACGTCTCGGCGAACCTGCCCGACGTTCCGGCCAACTCGGCCGTCGTCCTGCCCGACGGTGGCCTGGCCGTCGCCACCGACCTGGGCGTCGTCCACCGCGCCCCGGGCCACAGCAGGTGGCAGCGCGTCGGCTCGCTGCCGGCCGTCGCCGTGCTCCAGCTGAAGCTGAGCCCCGACGGCCGCAGCCTGTACGCGGCCACCCACGGCCGTGGCATCTACACCATCAAGGTGCGTGACTGCGGCTGACGCAGACCCGGCAGTCGGACGAGGGGTGATCCCGGTCTCCGGGGTCACCCCTCCGGCTGTTCAGAAGGGACTGCCGCAGTTCGGCTCACTGCACCGGGTACGCCGCCACACTCAGCCGGAGCGTGAAGAGAGGTGCGCTCCGCGGACCCCAGGTGACGGTCGCCGAGCCGATGCGCGCGGCCCGCACGGTGACCTGGCTGCCGCCGCTGTCGTCGACGGCCGTCGATGTCACCAGCGCCAGCATGGGGTTGCTGCTGCGTGGCTGCGGCCATGCTCCCTGGGGCCGAGGGTTGAGGATCACGGTCAATGTCGTGCCGGATCGCACGCACAGGGTGCGGGTCGCGGGGTCCTCGGGGCCGTGGGTGATGGTGGTGGAGCCCGCGAGGCATCCGGGGGTCGCGGAGGCTGTTGCGTGCGGGTCGGGGGCTCGGGTCGACGGCTTCGTCTCGGAGGGCGAGACGGGACTGTTCGGCGTGGTGGTGGGAGAAGGGTGCGGCGGTGCCGAGTCCGTCTCCGAGCCGCTGTTGCCTCCGCAGGCCGTCAGGAGACAGGAGAGGGCCACCAGGACGGCCGCGAGCGAGGGCCAGGGTCCCCGGACGCGTCCGCAGTCGTCCACCGTCATGACCACTCCCTCGCGCCACCGGACGTCACTGCGACGTCCTGGGACACCGTCCGGTTCCCCCTCAGCGGATACCCGTGTCGAAGGCGATGACCATGTCGGTGAACCGCCCGCTGGTGACCGTGACGGTGACCGGTTGGGCGATGGGGGCGACGGCGCCGGTGAGGTTGTCGGGGTGGACGGTGTAGGTGCCGGGCGGTAGCGGGACACGGAATCGGCCGTCGGAATCGCTGGTCGTCTCCGCGACCTTCCGTCCGGGGGCGCCGGTGGTGACGGTCAGCCGGGCGCTCAGGGGCCGGTCGGGGCACGGGCTGTGGTCGCGGACCAGGGGGCAGCCGCCGTCGACCATGGTGCGGCCCTTGATCCCGGAGTCGGACGCGGTCGGCGACGCTGTGCCGTGAGAGTCCCCGCATCCGGTGGCCGAGAGCACGACGGCCAGTGCCAGGGCGGCGTGCGGGAAGCTCTTCATACGGGTTGGACTTTCCAGGGCGGCGGGCGGTTCCGGTGACGGGCAGGGCGAAGAGGGTTTCCGCCCTGCCCCGGGGTGCTTGCCGTCGGAGGTGATGCTAGGAGAACAGGACGTTGTGCGGCTCCGGATAGGCGCCGCTGGCGCCGCAGTTGCCGCCCTTCATCGCGTAGCCGCCGGCGATCCAGCGGGTCGGGTCGGCCTGGTAGGTGCGGACGGTCAGGTAGTCGCCCCAGCGGGGCAGGCCGGAGTAGGTGCAGGTGTTGCCGGCGCCCCACAGGTAGTAGTTGGGGCTGGTGTCGATGGCGTTGGCGGCCTGGGAGTTGATGGCGCTGCCGGGGTAGTAGTGGGTGGTGCCGGTGCCGCCGCCCCAGGCGAATTCCAGGCCCACCCGGCCGAGTGAGTTGGGCGCGAGCGAGGCGAACTGGATGGCGCCCCAGCTGCCCCACAGGTCACCGGAGCCGTTGAGGTTCTTGTCGGATTCGTTGAACCAGACGAACCGGGTGTAGGGGAAGGGGTGGCTGCTGTCCTGCTTGGCGTTGAAGGAGAAGCCGATCAGGCCGCTCGTGCGGTAGGCGCCCAGGACGCGGGAGTCGGCGTACTGGCACCAGTTGGTCACCACGCCGTCCGCGCTGGCGCAGTTCTGACCGCTGTTGCGGTTGTAGAAGCCGTAGGACGGGACGGTGCGGTCCCACCAGGAGTAGTTCCCGGAGTTCTCCGGCCACGCGAAGACCCGGAAGGAACTGCCGTTGGTCTGGCCCCAGTTGCTGCCCCAGTAGAGGGTGTCGGTGGAGCCGGGCACCAGCTTGAAGGTGAAGTTGTCGGTGCGGGTCAGGTAGCTGTAGCTGAAGGCGCTGCAGGTGCTCATCGCACTCTTCGGCAGCCGTAGCAGCCCGGCCCCGCTCGCTCCGCTGCTGGGGAAGAAGTTGGTGGAGATGTTGACGTTGCTGTTGCTGATGGACATGTCGTTGAAGTCCAGCTGCGTGGTGGCGGCCAGGCCCATCCAGCTGGGGGTGATGTTCCAGTAGCACCAGCCGGTGAACGCGCCGGAGCCCGAGGCGGAGGCGTTGGCGATCACCAGATGGTCGCTGAACTGGAGCAGCCAGAACTCCCGGCCGGTTCCCGGGTCGTACTGGGTCACCTGGTCGCAGCAGAACCCGGATCCGAACAGCGAGTACGGGTCCAGGTAGGACCAGGTCGCGCCGTTGTCGGTGGAGCGGGTGGCGTACCAGTTGCCGGTCTGGAAGATGTTGGAGCCGTTCGCGTCGGTGCTCGGCTCCTGTGTCGAGGACAGGGACGAGGCGCCGCCCGATATCGCGGAGGTCGGGATGGCGCTGTCGCGCACCGTGGTGGCCGCCGAGTGCACGGAGGAGGGCACGGCGATCGAGGCGCTGAGCGGGGCGTGCTGGGGCGCGTGCCCCGCCCTGCCCTTCGCCATGGTGTCCTCGTCGTACAGCCGGTCGTTGAGCTCGTCGAGCTCCGCGGCGGTGTACTGGCGCGGCTTGTCGGCGACGGCGGCGGTGACACGAGCACCGCTGCTGGACGCCGCCTGCCCGGCACTGCCCCGCCCCCCGCTCTGCGCGGCGGCGGACGCGGGCGTGACAGTGACGCCGGTGAGCCCGAAGGACAGGATCAGGAGCAGCACCACCCAGACGGACAGTCTTCGCCGTCCGGATCTGGGCATCGGCATGCGGATGGAACGTGACACGGTGAACCCCCCTGGATGATGGGCGAGTCGGACGCACGACGACATCGATCGCCACTCCCCCGGCACGTGCAAGGCAGGACATGACCGCCGCACGCCAGCGAACCTAGCGATCCGCGAACAGCCCACCAAGGCGCGCGGAGGTTAAATCGAAATGTGGCCCGATTTCCTTACTGTGAAAGGAAACTGACGAACCATCAACCACATGAAGCTGCTGCGGTCAAGGCACCTGCGGATGGCGGCGGCGCGTAGCAGCCAACTTCTGTCCCCGCGGTCGACTGGGCGCGGTGGGCGTAGGTCCCTGGCTCTTGCCGCAGTCGTCGATCTCGGCGGAGGGCAGGCACTCGCCGTCGCGCGGACGGCACTGCTGCCTGCGGAGTAGTGGACCACGACCGTGCCGTCCGACTAGGCCAAGGGCGCCCCAGCTCCAGGCGCCATGTGATCGTGCACCGTTGCGGCACCCTGCGACTGCCCCTGCTGGACACGATCTCGCCGGTCCGAAGGCTGCGGGGATGCCCGCGCCGCACGCCCCAGCGGCCGTTCGCCGGCCGCGGCTACGGCTTCGCCACGTACCGCCGCCTGCCTCCGGCGCCTTCGAAAGTGTGGGCCGTATTCCCTTGGATGCGTTCAAGGCGACGGTCGAGGGACCGATGCCGTTCTTCGTCGTGCGCCGCTCAGGCCCGCACTCTTCCGAGGGATTGACTTCCTGGTCCGCGGACGACCGGACAAATGGCGCGGTACATCTGGTGGCGCGAGAGACCATCACCTCGTTCCGGAGGTCCACGTGCACTTTCAGCGATCCGCTGTACGGCGAACCATCGCGGTGGCCGTCACGTTCGGGCTGGCGCTTCTGGCGCCCGCGCCTGCGACGGCCGTCCCGCACGCGCCGAAGCCGAAACGGCAGGTCTATGCCTACGTCACCAGTCTCGACGGCCATGTGTACGTGATCGACACGAGGACCAACACGGTTCAGGGACTGGGGACCAGTACCGTCGGTGGCGGGCCCGAGGAGGTGGTGGTCACCCCCGACGGGGCCAGTCTCTACGTGACCAACGCCTTCAAGTACGTGTCGGCGGTCAACATCGCCAAAAAGAGCGTCACGAACATCCCCTTCGACAAGGACGAACTCTCTCCCGACATCCTCTACGGGGAAGCGATGGCCCCCGACGGCAAGCACGCCTACGTGGCCGTCCAGAACCCCGTCGACGGGGACAAGGTGTCGGTGATCGACACCGCCACCAACCAGGTCTCGGCCACCATCAAGGTCAGCAGGCCCGACCAGGTGGCGATCGATCCCGGCGGCAAGCGCCTCTACGTGGCCGACAGCAAGGGCAGCCTGTCCGTGATCGACATCCCCGGCAACCAGGTCGTCGCCACGATCCGCCTCGGCGAAGCGGCCAACGGCATGGCGGTCACCCCTGACGGCAAGCGCCTCTACGCGAGCGGGAACAGCGGCGCCGTCTCGGTCGTCAACCTCACGAAGCAGAAGGTCGTCCGTACCGTCTCCGGGGCCGGCACGGGCGGGCTGGCGATCAGCCCCAACGGCCGCCGGGCGTATGTGACCGGCGTCGACAACAAGATCAGGCAGGGCAAGGTGACCGTGATCAACCTGACCACCGACAAGGTCACCAGGACCGTCCCCATCGGCGACATCCCCCCGAGCACCGGGGCGGGCAGGTACTTCATCCCCGCAGAGATCGCTCTCACTCCCAACGGCAAGAGCGCCTACGTCGTCGGCTCCTACGGCAAGGGGACACCCCAGGGGACGGTCTTCGCGATCAACACCGCCACCAATGCGGTGACCCCCATCGCTGTCGGCACCAGCGACACGATGGGGGTGGCCGTCGGCCGTCTCTGACGGCGCCACGCCCCGAAGGGAGTGCGTTCCCTTGACGCCTACCTCCGACAGGGGTCCGACCCCGACATCGGCCCCTCGGAAATCAGCAGGCCCAACAGCCTGTGCCGGCAACACCGCCCGTGCACCGAACACCGCGAACTGCACGAAGCTATCTCCGCCGGGGACACCGAACTCGCGGCGTCCCTGGCCTTCGTCCACGTAGAACGCGGACGCCGCCCCTCCCTCGAATCCCTGAAGGGCCTCCTGCCACCCGGCACCGATCCCGTCTCCGGCGCAGGATAAGAGCCGGAGCGAAGGTGTCCGCACGATTTCCGCGGGGAAGGGGAATGCCGCTGCGGCCGTCGTGGCCTCGGTCCTGAATTCCCGGACACCCAGATTCCCCATCGAGCGCGAGTTGTTCGCGTTGATCTCACTCCGTCTCCGAGGCACCGGCCCGGCCAGTCCACTGAGCCTTTCCCTCCTCAGTCCGAGCTGGACAGGTGGAGAGGCGAGAACGGCTTGGACGCGGCGGGACCTGCGCAGGAGCCGCCAGGACTCAGGGAGGCGGACCGCGCAACCGCTCCAGCGAGCCAGGCCCTGCTGGGCGATCTTCCGGTGGTTCCAGCCCTGCTGATAAATGGTCGGATATTCGCGGGAAATTCTGACGACAAGTCAGTCTTCTTTTGCGGCAAGAAAATCCGTCGCCACACCTCCGCTTAAAGAAGACGTGAAGAGCGGGCACGGGAGAAGAAAAGGCCAGGTCAACCACAAGGGCACCTGCCCGCCCCCTGCCCACAGTCACCCCTTGGATCCAATACGGTTACGGGAAACCGGATTTGAAGAAGTTGATCTTCTTGATGGGCCGCAGTCGGCATACAGCACTTCCCCAAGAATTGGCCAGGATTACGCAAGGTGTGCTTATATTCGGGCCGCTAAGAGATCATATGCGGCCTGCCTCTCACCGCCTGAGGAGTTCGGTGGTCAAGCAAGCCGCACCCCGAGGAGCACACACACTTATGCGTACCCCCTGGCGTGCCGGTGCCGCAGGCACCGCGAGCATAGCCATGATCACCGCCGGCGCGGTCCTCCTGTCCACCCCGCACGTGGCGGCGGCGGCCGGACGACCGGACGCCACCGACACGCAGGCCGACCAGGCGATGTCGGAGCTGGAAAAGGCGCTGGAGGCAGCGGAATCCCATCCGATCGAGGAAGCGGAAAGCGCTGAGGCGGCCCTGGCGGCGGCGAAAGCCCAGGACCGCCGGGTCGAGATCCTGCAGATGCGCACGGAGACCGACACCGTCTACGCCAATCCGGACGGCACTCTGACCCGCCGCATGGCCTCCGGCCCCATTCGCATCCTCAAGGACGGAAACTGGACCGCCGTCGATGCCGACCTCCAGCGGAACGCCGGCGGCAGCGTCACACCCAAGGCTCACCCGGAAGAGCTCAAGCTCGCCGGCAAGGGCGGCGAACTGGCCACCTCCATCGAAGCCGCTGCCACAGCCCCGCAGGGCAAGGCACGGGACCTGATCACCCTGGGCACGGGCAGCCGGCGGATCGCCGTGCAGTGGAAGGGCGGCCTGCCCGCCCCTCAGTTGTCCGGCAACGTGGCCACCTACGCGGACGCCGTTCCCGGCGGTGACCTGATCGTGGAGGCCACCCGGACCGGTTTCGAGCAGTATCTGAAACTGGACAAGGCCCCCGAGAACGGTGCTCCGATGGTACTGCCCGTTCAGATCCCGGAGGGCATGAGCGCCAAGGTGAGCGCCGGCGGCGGGGTGGGCTTCCTCGACCAGTCGGGCGAGACCGTGGCCACCATGCCCGCGCCGACCATGTGGGACAGCCAGGTCGACCCCAGATCCGGTGAGCGCACCAACAGCAAGAAGATCGCCATGGCGGTGACCCAGTCCGGCAACACGGTTCAGCTGTCGCTGAAGCCGGACACCGGCTGGCTCGACAGCGCGGCGACCAAGTACCCGGTGACGATCGACCCCTCCACCGACGCCCTTGACGTGCTCTTCGACACTTTCGCGCAAGGCGGTGACAGCACCGACCAGTCCGCGAGCACGGACCTCAAGATCGGCTGGCCGGGCGACTACGAGGGCACCGTCAAACGCACTGCCCGCTCGTTCCTGACCTTCCGTACGTCGAACTTCGCCGACGCGCTGGTCTCCAAGGCGAGCTTGAAACTGTGGAACTACCACTCGTGGTCGTGCGAGAAGCGTGACTGGGAAGTGTGGGCAGCCGACCCCGCGGACCAGAACACCCGGTGGACCAAGCAGCCCAAGACGGTCGAGAAGACCGCTGTCTCCTCCGAGACGAAGTCAGCCGCCTGCGACAACGCCGGATGGGTATCGGCCGACATCACACGACTGGCCCAGACCTGGTCCTCGGCGAAGGCCGACACCGGATCTGTCGCGCTGAAGGCGACCGACGAGGCCGACACCTACAGCTGGAAGCGGTTCTACTCCTCCAACGCGACCGACCAGGACAAGATCCCGACCCTGGAAGTCACCTACAACTACCGGCCCTACAACGGCGCCAATCTGCAGGCCGGCGCACCGTTCATCTCTTCCGGTGGAATCTTCAAGGTGAACACCACCACGCCGATCCTCCGTTTCTCCACCGAGGACCGCAACGGTGACGAGCAGGTCGTCGGCACCTACGAAATCACCGACACCGCGACCGGCAAGGTCGTCGCCACCGTCGAGGCCGACCCGGTACCCGCGAACAGCACCTCGCAGGTGAAGGTTCCGGCGGGCAAGCTCGTGTCCGGCAAGACCTACAGCTTCCGCACCACCACCTACGACGGCACGCACTTCGCCAACGGCTGGTCCGACCCCGTCCGCTTCACCGTGGACACCTCCTGGAAGCCGACGGCCGCGGAAGCCGCCCTGGGCCTGGCCAACACCTACTCGGATGCCGCGGACATCACCGCCGCGACGTCGTCCGACTCCGTGTACGCGTCGATCGCCACGACGGAGGAGAACACCGTCTCCATCCCGTGGGACGGCAAGAACAACACCGTCGACATCCAGAACGCGTCGATGCCCAACAAGCTGACCATCCCGGAAGGCGGAACAAGGGGCACGCAGGTGGGCGGAAACGTCGTCTACACCTCGTCCGGCCCGGTCGACACCGTGGTCCAGCCCACCACTGACGGGGGATCACGCACGCTGAACATCCTCAAGAACAGCACCGCGCCCCACGACTACGAAACCGGCTTCACCATCCCCTCCGGAATGAAAGTCGTCGCCCACGACGACGGCTCGGTCTCGCTCTACTCCGAGAACGACGACAACACCGACAAGAAGCCGGAGAAGGAGGCCGCCGCCTTCATCGACCCGCCCTGGGCGAAGGACGCGAAGGGCGACGACGTCCCCACGAGCTACAAGGTCGTCGGCAACCGACTCATCCAGCACGTCGACTTCACGGCCGGCAGTGCCTTCCCGATCGTCATCGACCCGTCCTGGTGGTCCACCACGAAAAAGATCTTCACCTGCTCGCTGGCCGTCGCGGGCTTCATCATGACCTTCACTCCCGCCGGGAGCTCCAAGCGGGTATGGACCGCGGTTCGGCTGGTGAAGAAGATCGGATTCAAGAAGACTGCGAATCTGATCCGCACGTACGCCAAGCGCCGCAAGCTGACCTCCCCGATGCGCACGGCCATATCCACCCTGCTGGGGATCCCGTCCGTCAAGGCCGCGTGCAAGTTCTAGGCAGGTGAAGACATGCTCCTGGCAGTAACAGCGATGATCGGCCAGATCGCCGTGATCCTGGTCTACCGCAGACGCGCCGACGGCCGAGCCCGGCAAGCGTCACCGTGGCCCTACATGACGGCCTGTCTGATCGCGAGCACGGCGAGCTGGTTCGCCATCGGCAGACCTGACGTCACCTGGGGCGGCGCGAGCCTCGTCCTGCTGTGCGGAACGGTGGTCGCGGCGGAAGCGGCCATGGCGGCAACGGCGCTCCGGGGCCGCGCATGGGCAGGATGGGCGGTCGCCGCCGTGGGCGGCGCCGCCTCAGCCACCTGGCTGCTCGACGGCCCGCTGCCTTTCATCTGAGCCCCGGCACAGGTACTCGGCGTCCGGCGCGGCTGGGACGGTGCCGCTGCATGTCACCGTCCCAGCCGCGCCGGCCTCACGTGGCGCACGAGGCCGGGCCCCTTGCCGGGCCGAGGTGGCGGCTGACGGCAAGAACGTGCGCGGAGCCGCCAGAGCCAAGGCCCGGAAGGTCCATCGGCTCGCCGTCCGCGGCCATGCGGCTTACCTGCTCTTCCCCGGGAGCCGCGCCCCGATGACCGATCGAGGGTCCCGCCCACCTCACTGACGGCGCACCCCCACCCCCACCCCCACCCCCAGCCCGAGATCAGGCCGTGCGCCTGGTGATGATGCTGTACACGGACGCCTTGTCCCGGGCCAGGGAGTCCGAGAAGCTCACCGCCATCTCACGCAGTTCCTCGATGGGTCCGCTCACGCCACCGGGGAAGTGCTTCTCGATGTTGAGCCGGACCTTCCCGAACCAGTGGACGACCTCCGCGTTGGAGGGCATGATCCGCATGTCTTCCAGCACCAGGCCGCTCTCCTCCAGCACGCGGGCGAAGTAGGCGGGACTCTTGCGGTTGGCGCAGGCGAGGCGGTCGACGGTGTCGGGGACGGCAGAGACGTACGAGGTGAGGCAGCCCTTGTAGAGGGTGTCGGAGATGACGAGGAGCCCACCGGCCCGCAGCCGCTCGGACACCGCGCTGACGGACGTCTCGAAGACTTCGTCGAGGAAGTGCGTGTAGACGCCGCGGACGACGACCAGGTCGTAGGGGATGTCCGGCTCCGGCAGCAGGTCGACGTCCTGGCCGTCGCACAGGAACAGCCTGACGCGGTCCGAGAGTTCGTGCCCGGCGAGCTGCTCGGCGCAGTACTCCAGCTGGCGTTCGCTGATGTTGACCGCGTCCACGGTGTACGCCTCGGGAAAGTGCTCGGCGAGGTGGCGGGAGAGATAGCCCCAGCCGCAGCCCAGATCCAGGATCCGGTGGATCCGTGGCCGGCCCGGCCCCGTCAGGCCGGCGATCTCCAGCTGGCGGTCGAAGTGACGTACTTCGGAGGGGCCCACGCTGCCTGGTGTGGGTCCGGCGGCCAGTTCGTCCTCGTCGAACAGGCCGAACTGGAACAGCAGGTTGTCGGGGCCCAGCGCGTTGTGCCACATCCAGGGCGGATCGTCGTAGGTGTGGACGACCTTGGGGCGGTAGGCGTCCGGGCGAGGGCTGTCGATCACGTGGATGGCCGGCAGGGAGGTCGGTGTCGGAGGCATGCGCGTTCCTCCAGCGACTCCCGGTGAGGGGAGGCGGTCGCCGTGCAGATGTTTCCCTCCATGGAGCCGTCCGTTCCGGGACTCCACCAGAGCGCGGCGGGTGCGCAGGGAGCAGTACGGACCCGTGCGCGACGCACTCCGGACGCCTGCGCCACCCGAGCGCCGCAGTGCTTCGCCGGGAGCCGCCGAACCGGTGTCGCGCGGCCCCCGCGGGAAAGAAGTGCGGTTGCGTGCGGCGCCGGGGACCAGGCGCTGGATTCGGGTTCCTGAGGGGCGCCGCGCTGGTGAGGAGGGCCGGTGGAACCGGTATTCGTCGTCACGGGAGTCGTGGGATTCGTCTTCGGGCTCCTGTGGATCGCTTTCGCGGTGGTGCAGGGGAACCGGGACCGACGAGCCCCGCTGCCGCCCCTGGTCCTGTGCGGGATCCTGGCCTGGGACGGCCTCATGCTCTTCGGGGTCACCTCGGCCTGGAGCCTGACCTATGCCTTCGAACCGTTCCAGGTGGCCTTCGAGCTGTATCTGTTCCGGCAGTTCTACCGCTACGGAGACAAGGACTATCCCGGCGTTCCGCGCCCTGTGCTGATGGCGCTCGTGCTGGCAGCCGCCGTGCTGACGGTGGCGGTGTTCCAGTTCGCGGGCCGCGCTCTCGACGACGAGCACGGGGTCACGACCGGCATGTTCCTCCAGACCGCGACACCGGCACTGTGCCTGTCGATGCTCCGTCGCAGGGGTTCGGCGGCCGGCCAGTCCGTGCCGGGGGCGGTGTGTCTGCTGATCGCGCTGGTGTCGCTGGGCATCGGAGCCTCGGTCGCTCCGCCCGGCGGCCACTACCAGGCCCTGCACGGCTTTCTCGCCGTCACCCAGGTGCTGCTCCAGGCCTGCTACGTGTGGGCCTTGATCGCCTGTAAGAGAGCGGCGGACAAGGGGCGGCGACCGCCCGGGACGCCCCTGCTCCGTCACTCGGACCACAGGCCGACGCACACCTGAGGAGTCGTCCATGACCAGCAGCGCACTCGGCCTTTTCCCTTCCGAGATCCGGATCAACTCCGCGGCCGACGAGGCCGAGCGGGACATGTGGCAGTGGCTCGACGGGTTCGGCCTGTGCCGTTCCGGACCCGCCCGCGCCAACGTCCGTGCCGCACGGGTCGCCTACTGCGTGGGCCTGTACTACCCGGCGGCGCCCCTTGACCGTCTCGTGCTCATCAGCCGGTTCACGGGCTGGTCCCTGCTCATCGACGAGGAGTTCGACGCCGGACCCGCCGGCCGCGATCCGGCGTCCTGCCTGGCGGCGGTCACGGAGCTCACCGAGGTCTTCGACGCCCCCGCCGGACGTTCCCCGGGGAGTGCCATGGCGACGGCCGCCGCCGAACTGTGGGGACAGCTGGCGCCGACGCGTTCCGCCGCCTGGCGGAGGCGCTTCCGCGGCCATATGGCCAACTGGCTGTGGGGTTTCTACGGCGAGACCGTGGACCGCGCTGTGGGCCGTCTCCCGGACCTGGAGGAGTTTCACGAACGGCGACGGGAGATGTTCGGTGTCCCCTGGTATCTGGACCTGTGCGAGCCCGCGGCCGGTGTGGACCTGCCGGACGCCGTGCACCGTCTGCCGGCCTTCCGGGCGCTGGCCGCCGCGGTGTCCGACACCACCGCGCTGTGCAACGACCGGGTTTCCGCCGACCGGGAGCGGGCGGTCGGCTACTTCCACAATGCCGTCTGCCTCTTGGAGCACCATCAGGGCTGGTCGCCGCAGAGGGCCTCCGCCCGGGTCGGCCGGATGATCGCCGAAGGCGTGGAGCGGATCACGGCGGCCTACGGCGAACTGCCCCGGCAACTCGACCGTTCAGGGCTGTCCGGGCAGGCCGCCACGGACGCCCTGCGGTGTGCCGACGCCTACCTGGACGTGGTGCGCGGCAACCACAGCTACCACCACACCAGCGGCCGGTACGCCCACCCCGAACTGCTGCCTCCGGGCGACGACCTGGTCGAGGGCTTCGCCTGCCCCGCCCCTCAGGATCTGCCATGACCACTCCCCCCTGTCCGGAACGCGCCTCGCGCGGCGCGACCCTGCCCGACGGCCCTCGTCTCACCTCCGCCGAACTGCACAGCATGGAGAGCGAGCGTCAGCTCGCCGCCTGGGAGGCGTACGCCCGCACCTACGGGCCGATCTTCACCCTGCACAGTGAGGACGCCCCTCCCCGGGTCTTCGTCAGCGACCCCGCGGCGATCCGCCGGCTCTTCATCAGCGACCGGACGGCGTGGGGAGCCCGGGGCACGTTGTACTTCCGCCCCGTCATCGGCGCCCGCGCACTGCCGTACCTCACCGGGGACGCCCACCGTGCCGTCCGGCTGCTGCTGGCCCCGCCGCTGCGCGGGGACCGGGTCCGCGCGCTCGGGCCCGCCGTCGACGAGATCGTCACCACCTGCCTGGAGGGGCTGCGGGGGCGTCGGCGTCCTTTGGTCGAACTCGCCCGCGACATCACGCTGCGGCTGATCGTCAGGGTGGTCTTCGGCGCGCTGCCGCGCCACCGCGAGCAGCGCTGCGTCCGTCTGCTCAGCGGCATCATGGACCTGATGTACGAGCCGGCCGCCGCCTCCGGCGGTGGACCCGACGGGCTTCTGCGGCAGGTCGACGGTCTGGTGCGGCAGGTTCAGGTGTTCGTCGGCGAAGAGGTGACCGCGGCGCGCGCCGGCCCGGACGCGTACCGGAGCGACCTGATCCACCACCTCGCCACCAGCGAGCCGCCGCCCCCGGACGACGAGATCCGCGGTCACCTCATGACCCTGCTGATCGCCGGCCACGACACCACCGCCGGTGCCCTGGCGTGGGCGCTGTACCAGCTCGAACTCCACCCCGGCAGCCGTCGACGGGTCCACGCCGAACTCGACGGCCTCGGTGCCGACGCCGCGCCGGCCGCCATCGCGAGGCTGCCCTATCTCAAGGCGGTCTGCGCCGAGGCGCTGCGCCACGGCTCGGTCGTCCCGGCCGGCCTGGCACGCGTCGTGCCCGGCGCGTTCGAGTGGAACGGGCACCTCTTCCCGGCCGGCGCCGAGCTCGTCCCCGCCATCCACCTCGTGCACCGCCGCCCCGACCTCTACCCGGACCCCGAGCGTTTCGACCCCGAGCGGTTCCTGGGCCGCAAAGTCTCCGGCAGCCACTACCTGCCCTTCGGTACCGGTACCCGCCGCTGCCCCGGTGCCGAACTCGCCGAGTTCGAGCTCCCCCTGACCCTGGCCCGGCTGACCCGCACCCCGGGTCTGCAGCTGACCGGAGCCGCTCCCGGACTGCGGACGGTGAAGAACGGGCCCACCATGACCACTCCGCCCAGCCTGCTCGTCAGCCTCGGCCCACAGGACGGACGCCCATGAACGGGACCGGAGACGTCGGCGCGTACTACGACGTCCTCACCCCTCTCCTGCGACACCTGTGGGGCGGCAACCTCCACATCGGCCTGTGGCCCGACGACCTCACGAGCGCGGACACCGGCACCGCCGAGGAAGCGGCCGCCGAGGTGACCGCGGCCGGCGACCGGCTCACCGACCTGCTCATAGGAGAGCTGTCCCTGCGCCCCGGGGACCGGTTCCTGGACGTCGGCTGCGGCATCGGCCACCCCGCTGTGCGCCTCGCCCACGCCACGGGAGCGCACGTCACGGGCGTCACCATCAGCACCACCCAGGTCGGCCTCGCCCGGTCCACGGCCGAAGCCGCCGGCATCGGCCACCTCACCCGGTTCCAGCACGCCGACGCCACCGCCCTGCCCCACCCCGACCGCTCCTTCGACGCGGCCTGGGCCGTCGAATCCCTCCTGCACATGGGCGAGGTCCACCGCGCGCTCGCCGAGATCAGGCGGGTCCTCGTGCCGGGAAGCCCTTTCGTCGTCAGCGACATGATCCTCAGAGCCCCCGAGACCGGCCACCACCGCCACTCCGTCCCCCGGCTCCTGCCCCACCTGCTCGCCCTGCTCCGCGACACCGGCTTCCACGTCGAGACCGTCACGGATCTCGACGCGCATCTGCGTCGCTCCCTGCATCGCCTCGACGCCGACCTCGACCGTGAACGGCAGCGGCTCCAGAGCCTTCACGGACCTGAGGGGGTGGATGCCCTCACCCGGATCCTCCGCAAGACCGTCCCGGGAATCGGTCAGGTCTTCGGCTACACCGTCATCACCACACGCACGGCTCCGTGAGGACAGCGGTGGAGCTAGGCGGGAGCGGTGGTCGCGGACAGGGTGACCACGCGGTCGAAGCGGCTGTCGAGATCCTCGTCGCCGTGGTGCACCACGAGCAGGCCGCGCCCGAGGGTGTGCTGTTCCAGCGCTTTCAGCACCAGGTCTCTGCCGGTGGCGTCGAGGTTGGCGAACGGTTCATCGACGAGGTACACGTCCGCTTCCTCGCACAGGAGGGCCGCGACCCCGGCGCGCTGTCGCTGTCCGGAGGACAGCTCCGAAGGGAGCTGGTCGGCCACCTCGTCGAGCCTCATGGCGGTGCGCACCCGTACGTCGGGGACGAGTTCGCGGACGGGCAGCGGGGGCAGGTTGACGGGAGCGGTCAGAGCGGCCACCCGGGTCGGGAGCGTGACCGTCCCGCGGTCGGGGGCGAGGGTTTTGGAGAGGATGTGCAGGAGCGTCGTCTTGCCGCAGCCGTTGGGGCCCCGGAGCAGGACGTGCTCCCCGGCGCCCAGTTCGAAGTCGTCGATCGTCACGTCCGCGCCGTCGTCGTAGGCGACAAGGGCCGCGTGGACCAGCACCGTGTGTGCCTCGTCGTGGTACGGCGGCCGGGCGAAGGTGCGCAACGCGGTGATCCGCCTGAGGACGGCGGTGTTCCGGCGAGCCTGCGGAATCATGTTCACGAGCTCGAAGATTCCGGTGACGGCCCGCCACAGCGAGTTCACGAAGGCGAGGAAGCTGCCGAACGTCATCCGGCCGGCGAACACGAAGTACGCCCCAATGATCATCGAGGCGGTGTCGGAGAGGTTCATGACGAGGTCGCTCAGCGTGTTCTGCTTCTGCGTGAGCCGGAAGTTGGTGAAGGTGATGCCGAGGAAGCCGCGCAGCGCCGTCCTGTTGGCGGCCCGGGTGCCGGAGAGCAGCCCCGGCAGGCCGCGCAGTGCGTGGAAGGACTCCAGGGTCCGGGACAGTGTGTTGACGTACCGCGCCTCCGCCTCGCGTTCCGGTTCCGTGTTGTCCTGGATCCGCTTGGCGATGCGGTTGCTCACGTACACCAGCGGCGGCACGATGACGAGCAGGATGAGGGAGGCCTGCCAGGACAGGTAGAGCAGGACGCCGATGAAGACGGCGGACGACACCGTCTGCTTCGCGATGCGGACGCTGACGTCGACGGCCGGCAGGACCCCTTCTCTGACGTCGTTGTGGACCCGGCTGACGAAAGAGGCGTTGCCGGCCTGTGCCAGGCGCCGTCCGTCCTGGTCGAGCGCGCGGTCCAGCAGTTCCATCTCCAGGTCCAGGGTGAAGGCGTTCTCGAACGCCTTGCGCCACCGCGCCACCCAGTAGCCCCCGAGGCTCAGGGTGAGGCCGAGCAGGAGGTAGCAGGCGGCGAGCAGCACGAAGCCGCGGAACCGGCCGGTCAGGATCGCCTGGTCGAAGAGGGCTTTGAGCAGCAGGGGATGCACCAGGGCCTCGGTGCCGCCGAGGGCCGCCTCGACGAGGACGATCACCGAGAACCGGGTGCGGTGGCCCCGGAGGGTGAGCCACAGCTCCGTCACCGGTCCACCTCGTCCAGCAGGAAGTCGGCGGTGCCGCCGTGGTTCACGCGGTGGAACACGCGCAGGATGCCGGCCGAGCCGGTCAGGTAGTCGGTGGAGCAGCGCAGCAGTCCGTCGCCGGGCGAGCCCAGCGGCACCGCGTCGCCGTCTCGCGCCACGTCGAACCGCTTGTCCGGCTCGAACAGGAACAGCCGCCTCACGAAGTCGAGTTGTCGCAGGGCGATGGTCCGGTAGGAGGTGTCCCCGGTGATCGAGACCGCGTCGAGCAGTGTGTCGGCGATGCCGGACATGCCGAACGAGAACCCCGGCAGCACGGCCTGCCGGATGTCCAGTGCCCGCAGGACGGTCCGCGCGGAGTCGAGTTGGCCGTAGCGCAGGAGCACTCGGGCGACGCCCGCGGAACCCACCTCGACGTACGGCTCCGCGGTGCCGTGGTGGTCGAACGTGACGTTGCCGTCGTCCTGCCGGTCGGCGTGCGCCATCTCCCAGGAGAGTGCGCCGCGGCCGAGTTCCAGACACCACTCGTCCCCGGTGATCTGGTGCATGCGCAGCAGGAACATCGCCACGCCCGCCTGGCCGAAGCCGAGGCCGGTGAACGGTTTCCCGGTCGTGAACTCGTTGCGCCAGTGGACCTGTTCGCCGTCGTGCCGGGCAGTCTCGCGCAGGGCCCGCGCGCAGTCCCGCGCTGCGGCGAGGTGGCGTTCGTCGCGGTCGCGGAGGTGGAAGCGCAGGTTCGTCATGCCCACTCCGGCGAGACCGTAGTAGAAGGTGGGGTCGCCGGACTCGTGCGCGTGCCGGTTGGCCCGCGTCAGCAACTCCCTCGCCTGCGTGGGGAATCCGAGGGTGTCGGTGGCCCAGGCGATGCCGGCCAGTCCGTTCATGAGGCCTGCCGGGTACTGGTCCGGGTCGATGCCGGCGAGGTCGTCGCGCAGCCGTCGCAGCCATTCGGGCCGGAGCGGGACGCCGGAGGCGTTCAGCGCCCACAGGACGCCGCTCGCGCCGAAGCCGAGGCTCAGGGGGTTGGTGACGTGGGCGAACGGGTCGACGGGGAAGAGCGTGGGCCGGTCGGTGTCGGCGACGGCGTCGATGAAGGCCGCGAGGCCCGCCTCGGTCCGCGTCAGGCCGAGGCGCTCCTCGACGACCGGCCGCACCCGCACGGCACGGACCTGGTCGACGAGGTCGTCCTCGTGCTCCAGTTCGCGCAGTACGTCGGTGATCGTGACCTTCGCCCGCGCCAGGTCCGTGAGCAGTTCGTGGATCCGCGACGGCCAGCCGAGGCTGTCGGTGAAGATCCGGTAGCGGTCCAGGATGTCCTCGCGCAGGTACGACAGGGCGGCGACGGGGAAGATGAAGTAGGCCATCGTCATGGCCAGGCCGAACTGGTCGTCCTCGACGGCGGAGGTGGCGAATCGGCGCCGGAAGTCGCTGAACCCGGGCGTGTACAGCTCGACCGGTGTCTCCAGGTGCGCGTCCTTCGGGTCGGCCTCGGTCAGCCGGCACGTCTCCAGGTCGACGATGGTGACCTGGAGGGTGTCCGGGTCGATGAGCACGTTCGCGGCGGTGAAGTCGCCGAGGATCACGTTCCGTTCGTGGGCGGCCTGAAGGGCACGCGCGAGTCCCCGGAAGACGGCGAGGAAGATCCGCAGGAACTCCCGCGACCGCGTGACATCACCGGGTCCGAGCCGGGCGAGCGGGTTGCGTTCCAGCAGCAGGGAGCGGATGTCGGTGCCGTCGACGAACTCCTCCGCGATGAAGTGGTGTTCCCAGTGGCGGAACGTGGTGATCGGGGCGGGGAACGAGCCGACGTCGGCCAACCGGTTCAGGAAGGCCCACTCTCGCCCCAGGATGTCCACGGCGTCGTGGTCCTGACGCGGGTCGACGTTGGTGTGCGGGCGGGCTTCCTTGAGTACCACCACGCGGTCGTCGTCCGCCGTGTCCTCGGCGGTGTACACCCCGCCGCTGTTGGAGAACTGCAGCGCCCCGGTCACCCGGAAGCGGCCCCCGAGCAGGCCGTCCTCATCGGGGTCGGCCGGAGGCTTCCAGTCGGTGAAGGGCCATGGCACCCACGGCGGCTGGGCGTATCCGGGGCGCCGGTCGTCGGCGACCGGCCCGTCCGGCCCCGTGATGTGGGGCACCGGCCGGCCCAGGACGTCGACGGAGTGGGTGTCCAGGAACTGCCCGTACCGGAAGTAGAGGGCCTTGCAGTCGCGGTAGCGCAGGTCCGACAGCACGTACGGGCCCTCGGCGCCGTCCAGCACGTCGGCGAGGCCGGCCAGACACGTCCGGAACTCGTCGTCGTCCTGCGGGTAGACGGTGACGAGTTTCCCTCCGCTGCCCCGTGACATGGCCTTCGAACTCAGCATCTCGAAGACGGTGAGATCGAGAGCGATCTTGAAGTCGATGTCGTGCTCGGTCAGATACCCGATCACCGAGGCGGCGACCTCGCGCACGTTGCGCTGATGCGCCGACACGTGGATCTTCCACCCCTGGGCGGGCAGGTTCGGATTGTGCCGGTAGCTCCACCAGATGCCCTTGCGGACGAACCGTGACCGTACCGCCTCGTCGAGGGAGGCGAGGAAGTGGTCGGGCTTCGGCTTGTAGGAGACGTCGAGCGGGTCGAAGAACAGGGTGTCGTTCCAGCAGAACGGGAAACGGTAGACCCATCGTTCGTTGATCATGTCTGCCTCTGTCGGTGTATCCGAGGTACCTGGTGGGGCGGCGTGAACCGTGCGGAGCGCGCACGGTTCACGCCGTCAGATCAGCGACGTGCGGGTACCGCTCAGGAGGGGTTGCGGCAGCAGGTGCTGCTCAGGCTGCTGGTGATGCTCAGCACCAGAGCGCTGCTGTTCTCCGTGCGCGGTTCGATCGTCTGCAGCTTCAGAACGCTCATGCGGGTCACTTCCTTCGTGGTCGGGAGCGCTGTGCCGCGCTCCGGTGCCGATCAGTCAACGGCGCGCTCCGGACGCGCACATCAGGGAAGACACCCCGTATTCCGGGCGCACCGCCCCCAGGAACACGCGCCCCCGGCCCGCGCGAATGGTGGTGTCCTCGGAGGCGTCGGCTCCGGTCCGCTGAACGGAATCCGACGCGACAGGCGGACGACCGCCCATCACCCTGGCTGCGGACGGATCGACATCGGGGGATGTTCATGCGCACACGGGGATGTCAGCGGAGAGGGCTGTCGGACACACGGGACGCTTCACCCGACGGGGGCGTCGTCCAGCGGATCCGTCCGGCGGGGAGCCGGGGCGGGTTCGTCGGCCGGCGGGCCGAGATGCGGCAGATCATGACGGCGCTGGCCGCCGCGCGCTCGGGACGCGGCGGCGCGGTCTTCGTCACCGGCGAACCCGGTATCGGCAAGACGCGGCTCGCCGCGGAAGCTCTGCGCGCGGCCACCTCGGCGGGCATGATCACCGCACGGGGGCGGGCCGGTACGCTCGGGTCGGCCGTACCGTACCAGCCGCTGGTGGAGGCGCTGTTCTCCCTGTCCCGGACCGGTCTGCTGCCGGACGCCGACGAACTGGGCCCCTACGGGCAGGTGCTCGCTCGGCTGCTGCCCGCCGAGGATGCTCCCTGCGCCGTGCCGCACCTCATGGTCGCCGAGGCCCTTCTGCGCGTGCTCGCGGTGGCCGGACAGGAGCACGGGTTCCTGCTCGTGCTCGACGATCTGCACGATGCGGAGACGGAGACGCTGGCGGCCCTGGAGTACGTCCTCGACAACCTCGCGGAGCACCCCGCCGTGCTGCTGCTCATCACCGGTCATGAGGCCTGCGCGGCGACCGAACTGGCTGCCCGGGCACATCAGCGGGGGGCCGTGTCGACCCTCGAACTGCGCCCGCTGGGGCGCCCGGACGTGCGCACGCTGGCCGTGGCCGAGCTGGGATCCGCTCCGGGCGCGGCCGACACCCAACTCGTCGACACCGTGGTGGCCGACAGCACCGGGATTCCACTGGTGGTCGAGGAGCTCCTCCATGCCGTGGCCGGCCGCTCCCCCGACGGCTCCCGGGAACTCCCTCTCCCCGCCGCGGTCGTCCGCAGTGTCCGGTGCCGGGCCGGACGGCTCGCCCCCCGCGGACGCACGATCCTCGGCGTCGCGGCCCTCTTCGGGCAACGCTTCCCGCTGCCCGCGCTCCAGCGGGCGGCCGAGTGCGACGACCGTGAACTGCTCACGGTCCTGCGAGCGGGAGTCGCCTCGTATCTGCTCGAACCGGACAGGTCGAGTCCGGAGTGGTACGTGTTCCGGCCCCGGCTCGCCGCGCGCGTGCTGCTGGAGGATCTCGGGCCGACGGAACGCACCGGATACGCCCGGCGCGCGGCGGGCGCCCTGGCCGACCTCCATCCCGGGCTGCCCGGCGAGTGGTGCGTCCACGCCGCCGACCTGTTCGAGCAGGCCGGTGACACCCGCGAAGCCGTCCCCCTGTACTGCACGGCGGCGCGGCGGGCGCTGGCCGAGGGCGTGGTGGACGAGGCGCTGAACCTGCTCACCCGCGCGCGGCGGTCGGCCGATGCCGGGCCGGTGCCCGAACTGCGGGCCACGGTCATGGAGTTGCTCCTGCACACCGTGTCGCGTGCGGCCCGGTTCGACGCCGTCCCCGGGCTGACCGCCGCCCTCGAAGCACCGGGCGGTCAGGAGATTCCCGCCGAGCGCCGGGCCGTCCTCCACGCGCAGCTGGCCGAGGCCACCGCGTCGACGGGCCGGCTCACCGACGCCCTGCGGCATCTCGACGTCGCCCGCCGGCTGCTCGGTGCCTGCCCGGCCGCCGCGCACAGCGCACCCGTCGACCTGGCCTCGGCCCGCGTGGAGCTGAGCCGGCCCGCGCCCGACCGGCTGCGCACGGCCGCCGGGTACGCCCGCCGGGCGGTGGACGCGGCCGAGCGGGCCGATCTGCCGGATGTGCTCGGCGGGGCGCTGCTGGTGCTCGGGCGTCTGGCCTCGGAGCACGACGAGGAGGCCTACGCCGCCCGCGCCGGTGCGCTCGCCGACCTGCACCGGCTCCCCGACCTGCGGGTCCACGCCGACGTGCGCCTGGCCCACAGCGCGCTGCGGCGCGACGGACAGCCGGCCGGGCTCGAAGAGGCCCGGCGGCGGGCCCTGCGGCTCCGTGTGCTCCCACTGGCCCACGAGACCGGGTGTGTCCTCGCACTGGAGCAGGTCCGGCGGGGCGAGTTCGAGGCGGCCGGCCTGCGGATCCGTGAAGAGCTGGCCGCCGCGACACGGTCAGGGCTGCGTCCGGCCGTGGCGATGCTGCGGCTGACCGAGGCCGTGCGCTTCGCCCACCAGGGGCGGCGCGCCGACATGGAGGAGGCGCTGGGCCGGCTGGCACCCTGCGTCGACGACGCTCCCGGTGTGCGGCCGATGTCGTTCGGGCTGGCGCGGGCGTTCTGCTCGCTGCTGGAGGAGAACCCCGACGCGGCCGAGCGGGAGTTCGCGCAGGCTCTGGCGTACGACAGGGAGAACCCCGGAGTC
>DATCQX010000214.1:0-12446 GCA_036569285.1 Streptomyces sp. | reverse complement strand
GACCAGTCCGGCGTGCCGTGGGCGCCGGGTTCGTCGAGGACCAGGCGGTGGAGCCTGGCCCTCAGCCTGGCCTTGGTGCGGGCGTCAGCCGAGTTTGGCGCGCAACTCACGCCGCCCTGCGACCCCGAGCTTCTTGTAAGTCCGTGTCAAGTGCTGCTCGACGGTGCTGATGCTCAGGCAGAGGGACCGGGCGATCATGCGGTTGTTCGTTCCCTTGACCGCCAGCATCGCCACTCGCTGCTCAGCGGGTGTCAACTTGTCGAGGCCGCACATGAACCGGTCCTCGATCCGATAGCGGGCAGTGCCGGCCGTAGTGGGTGCGACCTGGCCTTTCGCCGACAGGAGCCTTACACCTTCGATCAGTTGGCGCCGCTCGACGGCCCCGGTCAGGATCTCGAACACATGCTCGCGGGCGGAGCGGTGGCCGCCGGCACCGACCCGCTGTCCCTCGGAGGCGAGGTGGCTCTGGCGCTCGTCGATCAGGTCGACCGCGTCCTCCAGGTCTCCCAGCGCGAGACGAGCGCCCGCCGCGGCGAGCCTCCAGGGGAGCACGTGTTCGTGGTCGATGCCCCAGGTGGCCATCAGGCGCCCGCAGGCCCGGAAGTCCGCCAGCGCCGCGAGGGGCCGGCCCTCGACGAGGTTCACATGACCACGGGCGTATATGTAACGCAACCCGTACCGGGTCTTGAACGTCGCCGCCGGCAGGTGGCGCGCCAGACAGCTCTTGGTGCCCATGGCCTCGCCCGTCATGACCCGGCCGAGCATCAGAGAGGCCAGCGGGCCGGCCAGTCGTGTCCCCCAGGCCTGTGGGGACATCTCCTCCAAGGCGTGCTCGGCGGCGAGGGCCGCGTCGGCGTACTGTCCGTCGCACAGCGCCGCCTCCGCCCGCACCGCCAGGAACCTCGCCCGCCACACGATGGCGTGTCCGATCTCCGCCTCGTCGATCAGCTTGTCCGTGAAGCTGTGGACGGCGTCGGATTCGTCGGCGTATATGAGCGTGCCGAGTGCGGCGAGGGCCGTCCGAGAAGCATGCGGAGTGAAAGCGCAGGAGTAGAGGGCTTCTTTGGCCACTTCGACGGCCCGGGGATCTCTCTGCCGATTCGTCAATATCCGCACGAGGGACCAGGCCGCGCCGAAATGGGGTGCCTCGTCCATGATTTCATCCGCCGCATCCGGCTCTTCGACAAGGCTTCGTGAAGCATGTCTCAACCAGGGATAGTCGCCGCAGATCAGCAGACGTTCTGTTTCCAGATCGATGAGCTGCACGGGAGTCGGGGAGGCGATCCGGCTTGCCGTCGTAGCGATCCTGTCGAGTGCCGCGGCGGCCTCGCCGCGCCGTGCCATCTGTTCGCCGAAGAGCTGGCACCGGGTCAGCCACAGCTCGTCCGTGGCGACCAGCGCGCCGGCCTCGTGCAGGTTCTGGGAGCACAGCTCGGGGTCGGTCGCCGCGTACATCTCGGCGATACGTGTCAGGATGCGTGCGCGGTGCGCCGGGTCGGCGACGCCCCGCAGCGCCAGCCGCAGGATACGGACGACGAGTTCCCTGTCGTTGAGCGCCAGCGCCTGGGGTGCGGCCTCCTGCATGAGGTAGCTGGTCCACGTCGCGTCCGTGTAGTCCCCCGCGACGAGCCGCCGTGCCACATCTACCGCCGGCGCCCCGACGGCCCGCAGCGCCATGGCCGCGCCGAGGTACGTCGAGGAGATCCGCTGAGCCGGGATGGACGCCAGCGCCGCCCTCTCCGCCACCGCGTGCCGGAAGCGCCCATGCTCCAGCAGGCCGACCGAGGTCAGGGTGGTCAGGGCCTCGTCGACTGCCTCCGTCGTCGTACCGGCCACCTCGGCGAGGGTCCGCAGGGAGCCGTACTCGCCCAGGACCGCGAGCGCCTGGGCCACTTCGAGAACTTCACGTTCACAAACGTAAAAATAATTCAGCGGCAGTTTGAATATCGGTTCCCCGACTCTCACGGATTTGTCCAGGGAGAACCAGTCCAGCCGCAGAGGTCCACCGTGCGACTGGCTGCTAATTTCAGTGAGGCCTCCCTGACGTGAACGATCTGCCACCATAATCACCTTTCCCGTGCACTTCACTTTCCTTTCAAATTCAAGTAAATCCTCGCCCGGTTCGGCGAGCTCCGTCAAGAGCACGCTTTGCAAGAATTCGTCAGATCCATGTCAAATCGCCCGGGAGCCCGGCCGGCCAGGCGGTGTACCGCCCGGCCGGCCGGAACGCCCGGCTAGACGTCCGCGAACTCGAAGCGATGGACCCCGGTGTCGGCCGCGACGACCCACGCCTGCCCGCTGCGTCCGTCGTCGAGCACGGTCTCCATGGCGTCGACCACCATGTCCACGGTGGCGACGGGCACGCCGACCGCCTGCCACTGCGGCACCAGGCCCTTGACCATCGGTGTGTCGACCGCCGACGGGCACAGGACGTTGATGGTCGTCCCGTCTTCGGCGAGCACCGGCCCCAGGGACCGGACCAGGCCGACGACGGCGTGCTTGGACGCGGAGTAGAACACCGACGGCGAGGGGCGCAGACCGGTCAGGCTGCCTGTCACCAGGATCGCGCCGCCGCCGCACTTCCTCAGCACCGGAGCGACCGCCTGGACGCCATGGACCACACCGTCGACGTTGACGGCGATGAGCCTGCGGTACGCGACGGGATCGAAGCTCTCCCCGATGTCGCTGCCCGCGAAGACGCCCGCGTTGAGACAGACGAGGTCCAGAGCGCCGAACCGGTCCACCGCGGCCCGCACCAGGCGCTCGTTGTCGGCCGGCTCCGCCACGTCGGTCCGCACGAAGAGCCCGCCCACCTCCTCGGCGACGGCCTCGCCGCGCTCCTGGTCGATGTCGGCCAACACGATGTGACCGCCCCTGGCGGCGAACCGCCGGGCCGCGGCGGCTCCGATCCCGCTGGCGCCACCCGTGACGAGGACGACCTTCCCCGCCCATGACGAGCTGTCAGTACGACCGGTCATCTGCGTCTCCGGTTCCTTTCTCCGCCTAGGAGAGCAGCGTCGTGAAGAACAGGATCTTCGCCTCGCCCACCTTGCCCGGCTCGATGGGACGCCACTGGCGAAGCCCCGTCCGTCCCGCGTAGCGCCCGCTCACGCCACTGACAGGCAGGTAGAGCCACTCACCCGACGTGATGTTGCTGAAGCGCGCCCAGCCCTCGACGTGCATGTCGCCATCGGCGAACGCCAGCTTCTCGGTGATGCACGTCATCAGCTCGCCGTCACTGTCCCGGCGCATGATGATCTTGTAAGAAGCGTCGACCGTGGCGACGACGTCGCCGGAAGGATCGCGCAACTCCGACAGGTAGGTGCCGCCCTGACCGGGCTGCAGGTCCTCGAAGTCGAGGTCGTTGTCGAACTTGACGAGGTGCTCGGTGAGGTTCTCGAACATGATCGTGGCTCCTTCGGCAGTGCTGGAATGTGGTGTCGTCCGGTGACTTCAGGCTTTGCGGAAGACGTCCTTCCGCAGGATCAGGCCGTCGCGCAGGTGGAAGACGTCCACCCCGCGGTCCACCACGTCTCCGGCCGCGTTGCGCACGCTGTACGTGATGAGCTGCTTGTCGTCGAGCACCATGACCGGCTCGAAGACCGCTTGTATCCCCTGGCTCTCGAACTGCTTGCGCAACTGGACGACCTGCACCAGGTACGCGTGGATCTCGTCACGGCCGTAGGTGGTGCCGGCGCCCGGCTGCGGCCCCTCGGCCGTGACCCAGACGCCGTCCTCGGCGAAGCAGGCGACCGCCTCGTCGATGGCGTCCCGCGCGCAGGCATCGAAGAACGCCGCGACCGGGCCCTCTCCCACGGCCTTCGTCTCCACTGTGGTCTCGTTCATGGTTGTTCCCTCTTCCTGTATCGGGTCGGGTCGGTCAGAACATGCGCATCGGCAGGCTGTTGACGCCACGGAACTGCAGGCTGTGGCGCCAAGTGAGCTGCTCTGCCGGGACGGTGAGCTCCCAGGTGGAGAACCGGCGCAGCAGGCGGTCGAAGAGAATCCGCCCCTCCATCCGGGCCAGCGGGGCTCCGATGCAGTGGTGGATTCCGTGTCCGAAGGACAAGTGCTGGTTGCGGACGCGGGTGATGTCCAGCTGATGGGGTTCGTCGAACACCTCGTCGTCCCGGTTGGCCGCGCACAGCGAGACGAACACGATCTCGTCCTGCGGAATGGTCACGTCTCCCACCTGGATGGGACGGGTGGTGTAGCGGATGGTGGCCAGGTGCAGAGGACTCTCGTAGCGCAGGAACTCCTCGACGGCCCCTGGGAGCAGCTCCGGGTCGGCGCGCAGCAGGCTCTGCTGCCGCGGGTTCTGCACGAGGGCGAGCACCCCGCTGCTGATCATGTTCGCTGTCGTCTCGTACCCGGCGTTCATCACCAGGAAGAGGGTCGACAGGAGTTCGCCGTCGTCCAGGCGGTTCCCCTCGTCCGTCGCCTCGATGAGCGAGCTGACCAGATCGTCGGCGGGCGCACGGCGTTTGTCGGCGACGACCGACCCGAGGTGCGCGTAGGCCATCTGGAGCGCCTCGCGTTTCTCCGCCGCGGTCGACTGGAGGCTGGTCAGGGTGCCGTTCCAGCGGCGCAGGTCGTCGAAGGAGGCCACCGGGACGCCGAACAGGGCGCCGATCGCGTAGATGGGGTAGGCCAGCGCGATCTGCTCCACCAGGTCGAACTCCTCGCCGGGAACGATGGTGTCGACGAGGTCGTCGGCCAGGCGCTCCAGCCAGGGCCGTATGCGCTCGATCCGGCGCATGGTGAAGCTGTTCCCGAAGATCCTGCGCAGCCGGGTGTGGTGCGGAGGGTCGCTGAACAGCATGCTGCGCGGGGTCTGTTCGACCGATATGTCGTCTTGAAGGGTGTGCCGTTCGATGATGCGCGGCAGGCCCATGGCGTCCTTGGACAGCGACGGCTCGGCCAGCAGCGCCCGGACGTCCTCGTGCCGGGTCACCACCCAGGCGTTGACCTCGGACGCGAGCGTCTTCACCACATGGCGGCCGACCGGCGCCTGCGTGCGCAGCACATCGTAGGAGGGATAGGGGTCCTGGACGAACGTCGGTCCGAAGAGCACATCGGCGGAAGGCGATGAGGTACTCACGGCATAAGCTCCATTTCCTGCCCGGAGAGCCAGGAAGCGACGGCACGGCCGGTTCCCGGTCCGTGCTCACTGATGAGGGTGAGGTGATCTCCCGGCACGTCGATCACGTCGTGCCGGGCGGGCCAGGACGCCCCGGAGGCGGCCCCGGCGAAGGACTCGGCCGCGCGCACCAGCAGGGTGGGGCTCACCGCCGGGCCGGGGCGCCAGCCGTCGAACAGTTCGAAGTGCCGGCCCATCGCGGACAGGCCGCTCTCCGTGGTCAGTTCGACGACGTCGGCCGTGTCGGCCAGAGTCTCGAACAGAACCGATTCCAGCGCCTCCAGCTCACTGCTGTCGGGCAGGTAGGTGTCGAGGAGCACCACCCCGGCCGGCGTGGCACCTTCGGCGGCGAGGGCCTCGGCGACGGCCTGCGCGGCCCACCCGCCCGAGGAGTAGCCCACCAGGACCGGCGGGCGGTCTTCGTAGTGGGAGCGGATCGCGGCGACCTGGCAGCCGACGAATTCCGCCAGCGTCGACGGCAGTGGTTCGCCGGCCGTGTAGCCGCACGGGGACAGGACCGTCAGGTCGCGGTGCCCCCGGAAGGCCGTGGCGAACCGGGCGTACTGGTAGGAGTGCGCGGGCGCGACCAGTGAGGGGAAGCACACCAGCGGGTGACGGGCCGGGCCACTCGCGAACGTCGACCTCCTGGGCGCGGGTTCCGCCGCGGCGAGCGGTGTGTCACGCAGGTCCGCGGCGGTGGCCAGCAGACGCAGCCCTTGCGGTGCCTTTCCGGCCCGGCACGCGTCCTGGAACAGGGTCACCAAAGGCGCGGTGGACGCGTCCGGCTCCGCACAGTCGACGGGCCGCGGCTCCTTCGGCCGTACGGTGGCGTTGGCCGCATCCCTCATACCGTCTGCGAGGACGGCGGCCAGCGCGATGGCGGTCGGATGGTCGACGATCGCGGCGGGCGGGAGCCGGACGCCCGTGACATCGCCGAGCCGGGCCCTCAGTTCGGCCGTCCCCAGCGAGTTCAGTCCGAGTTCCGAGAACGTCTCCCAGGGTTCCGGCTGTCGGTGGGTGTCGCCGAGTACGGCGGCGACCTGGCCGGCCACGAGATCGGTCAGCGCTTCGACCCGGGTCTCGGGCGGCGCCTCGGCGATCCGGCGGCGCAGCTCGGCCGCGTCGGGCCGGGACTCGTCGTCGTCCGGCTCGGCGGGGCCGTCCGGGACAGGTGCGCCGCTCGCGATCGGCATCCGCGCGGACAGCCAGTAGCTCCGGCCCTGGAACGGGTAGACGGGCAGGCCGACTTGCCGGCCCTCAGGGCTCAAGGCGCCGAGGTCCACGGGAAGACCGTTCGCGTACAAGCTGCCGAGCGCCGTGGTGAACGTCTGCGTGTCCGGGTGGTCCGCGCGCAGCAGCGGCACCACGGTGGAGGCCTCCGGGGCGGTGAGGCATTCGCGGGCCAGGGCGCAGAGCACCCCGTCCGGGCCGAGTTCGACGAAGGTGCGCGCCCCCTGCGCCTCCAGCGTCCGGACACCGTCGGCGAACCGCACCGGCTCCCGCACATGGCGTACCCAGTAGTCGGCGTCGGTGATCTCAGCCGGTTCGGCCACCTTTCCGGTCAGGTTCGACACCAGGGGGATCGTCGGCACGTGGTACGTGACCCGTTCGGCCTGGGCACGGAACGCCGCCAGCATCGGGGTCATCCGAGGTGAGTGGAAGGCGTGGCCGACGTTGAGCCGCTTGGTACGGCGGCCACGGCCTGCGAGCAGGGCGGCCACGCGGAGCACGGTGTCCTCGTCGCCCGACAGCACGGTGGACGCGGGGCCGTTGACGGCCGCGATCGACAGCCGGTCGGCCTGGCCGGCGACGACCGCCGCCACCTCGTCCTCGTCGGCCTCGACCGCCACCATCGCGCCGCCGGCGGGAAGCTCCTGCATCAGCCGGCCGCGCGCGGCGACCAGGGCCGCCGCGTCGGTGAGGTCGAACACTCCGGCCACGTGTGCCGCGGCGAGTTCCCCGACCGAGTGCCCGGCCACCAGATCGGGCACCAGGCCCCATCCCTCCAGCAGCCGGAAGAAGGCGACCTCCAACGCGAACAGAGCCGGCTGGGCGTACTCGGTACGGTCGAGCAGAGCCGCCCGGCCGGTGCCCGGGGCGGCGAAGGCCACGTCCCGAAGCGGCGTTTCGAGGTGAGGGTCCATCGCGTGACACACCTCGTCGTACGCGGCGGCGAACGCCGGGAACGACGCGTACAGCTCGCGGCCCATGCCCGGCCGCTGGCTCCCCTGCCCGGTGAAGAGGTACGCCACCGCTCCCCGGGCGGTCGTCCGGCCGGTGACCAGGTTCGGTGCCGGTTCCCCGGCCGCGAGTGCGGCGAGACCGGTGTCCAGTGCGGTCCGGTCCTCGGCCCATACGACGGCCCGATGGCTCAGCGCGGCCCGCGTGGTGGCCAGGGACCGTCCCAGGTCGGCGAGGCCGAGGCCGGGGTGCGCGTCGAGATGGCCGCGCAGACTCCGGGCCTGTGCGCGCAGTGCCGTCGTGCCACGGGCGGACAGGGGAATCGGCACCGGGACCGGGCCGGGATCGGTGCGGTCCTCGCCGGAGCCCGACGGGAGGGTGTCGGGAGCGTGCTCGATGATGGCGTGAACGTTGGTTCCGCTGATGCCGAACGAGGACACACCGGCCCGACGCGGACCGCCGGTGTCCGGCCACGGTACGGACTCGGTGAGCAGCGCCACCGCACCGCCCGACCAGTCCACGTGCGGGGACGGCTCGGTGACGTGCAGCGTTCTGGGCAGCACCCCGTGCCGCATCGCGAGCACCATCTTCATCAGCCCGGCGAGACCGGCCGCCGCCTGGGTGTGCCCGATGTTCGACTTCACCGAGCCGACGTACAGTGGCCGCTCCTTCGGCCGGTCGCGGCCGTACGTGGCCATCAGGGCCTGCGCCTCGATCGGGTCGCCGAGCCGGGTGCCCGTGCCGTGCGCCTCCACCGCGTCGACCTCAGCGACCGTCAGTCCCGCGTCGGCGAGGGCCTGGTTGATCACCCTTTGCTGGGCCGGTCCGTTGGGCGCGCTCAGGCCGTTGCTGGCGCCGTCCTGGTTCACCGCGGTGCCCCGCAGCACCGCGAGTACGGGATGGCCGTTGCGCCGTGCGTCGGACAGCCGTTCCAGAACGAGCACGCCGACGCCCTCGCCCCAGCCCGTTCCGTCGGCGGACGCGGAGAACGCCTTGCAGCGCCCGTCCTCGGCCAGCCCGCGCTGGCGGCTGAAGTCCACGAAAACCCCGGGCGTCGACATGACGGTCGCGGCGCCGACGAGTGCCAGGGAGCACTCTCCCTGGCGCAGGGACCGGGCGGCGAGGTGCAGTGCCACCAGCGCGGAGGAGCACGCGGTGTCCACGGTGAGGGCCGGACCGCGCAGGCCCAGCGTGTAGGCGATCCGCCCGGACAGCACGCTCGCCGCGTTGCCTGTGCCCAGGTACCCCTCCAGGCCCTCCGGCACCGCGTCCAGGAAAGCCAGGTAGTCCTGGCCGTTCGTACCGACGAACACACCTGTCTGGCTCTCGCGCAGCGACAGCGGGTCCACGCCGGCGCGTTCCACCGCCCGCCAGGAGGTCTCCAGAAGCAGCCGCTGCTGCGGGTCCATGGACGTCGCTTCCCGGGTGCCGATGCCGAAGAACTCGGCGTCGAAACGGTCGGGTTCGTCGATGAAGGCACCGCGACGGGTGTAGGTGGTGCCCGGCTGGTCCGGGTCGGGGTCGTAGAGCGCGTCCACGTCCCAGCCCCGGTCGGTGGGAAACTCGGACACCGCGTCCTGCCCGGACTCCAGCAGCCGCCAGAAGTCGTCGGGGCTGTTCACGCCGCCGGGGAAACGGCAGTCCATGGAGACGATCGCGACGGGATCCTCGGTACCCGGTGCGTCGGCCGCCCGCCGGCCGGCGGCGTCGGCCGTGTCCGCTGTGTCCTCTGTGTCCTCTGTGTCCGCCAGGAGCAGTGTCTGCAGATACCCCGAGAGCGCCTTCGGCGTCGGGTGATCGAAGACGACGGTGGCGGGCAGGGGCAGGGCGATCAACTGGTCGAGCCGGTCGCCCAGTTCGACGGCCGTCAGGGAGTCGAAGCCGAGTTCCTTGAACGCCCGTTCGTCGTCGATGCCCGCGTCGGAGGGGTGGCCGAGCACCGCGGCCACTTCCTGGCGTACTCGGGCCAGCAGGTACCGTTGCCCTTCCTCCCGCTCCATGCCGCGCAGCAGCTGGGCCAGATCACTTCCGTCCGCCTCCGCCACCGGGGTGGCCGGGCCGGTCTCAGGAGCGACCGCCAGTTCCGTGAGCAGGGGGCTCGGGCGCTGGAGGGAGTACTGGGCCTCGAAGCGCTGCCAGTCGACGTCGGCGACGATCACGCAGCCGTCGTCCGCGGCCACGGCGTCCTCCATGGCGCGTATCGCCGCGTCCGGATCCAGTGCGCGCAGACAGCTCTCGGCCTGCTGCCGCGCGTCGTCGTCGGCCGTTGTGCCGTCCGCCCAGGGGCCCCACGCGATCGACACGGCCGGCAGTCCGCTCGCGCGGCGCGCCTCGCACAGGGCGTCGAGATACGCGTTCGCCGCCGCGTACGCGCTCTGGCCGTAGCCGCCCCACACTCCGGCGGTCGAGGAGAACAGCACGAAGTCCCGTACGCCGAGCGGCGCGGTCAGCTCGTCCAGCAGCCGTGCCGACTCCGCCTTGGCCCTGACGACCCGCGTCCACTCCAGGGGCGAGCAGGTGGCGAGGGGCGTTGTCGAGCTGACGCCCGCGGTGTGGATCACCGAGGTGAGGGGAGCGTCGTCGGGGACGGCCGACAGCGCGCTCTTCAGTGCCTGGCGGTCGGTGACATCGCAGGCGAGTACCGTCACCCGGGCCCCCAGCCGGGTCAGGTCGGCCTCCAGTTCGGCGGCGCCCGCGGCGTCCGGGCCGCTGCGCGACAGCAGCAGCAGGTGCCGCGCTCCCCGCTGCGCGGCCCACCGGGCGACCCGCTGTCCCAGTGCGCCGGTACCGCCGGTGACCAGTACGGTGCCCGAGGTGCGCCGGCCTCCGGCCGCCGGGCTGTGCGGGGCGGGCACGATGCGGCGGGCCAGCGGCCCTGCCGGGCGCACGGCGACCTCGTCCTCCCCGCACCCCGCGAGCACGGTCACCAATGCCCGGCCGGCGGCGTCGTCCAGCTGCTCCGGGAGGTCGACCAGCCCGCCCCAGCGGTGGGGCTCCTCCAGGCGCGCCACCCTGCCGAGACCCCACACCTTCGCCTGCTCCGCCGTGACCGCGCCGTCCGCGGGCCCGGTGCGCACGGCTTGGCGGGTGACGCACCACAGGGGGGCGGTCACCTCCAGCTCTCCGAGCCGCCGTACCAGCGCCGCGCACAGTTCCGCGTCCCCGGTGAACAGCACACCGGCGAAGCCCTCGTCGCCCGTGTGTTCCCGCAGGACCCGCGCCAGATCCTCAGGACCGGCACAGGCCACCACTCGTGCCGAGGCATGCTGCAATGTCCGGCCGCACCAACCGGTCACCGGGTCGTCGGCCGGGCCCACCACGAGCCACCGGCCGGGCAGAGCGTCGGCGGGCGGCGCGTCCAGTGGGCGCCACACCGCCCGGTAACGCCACCCGGACACCCGCGACCGGGCCCGCTCCCGTTCGCGCCATGCCGCGAGCCCGGGCAGAACGCCGTGCGCCTGCCCCTCGTCCACACCCAGTTCGTCGGCCAGCGCGGCGGTGTCCGACCGGTCCACGACGTCCCACAGCCACGCGGATTCCCGTTCCCCGGCCCCGTCTGCCGCGTCGGGCACCTCGTGCAGCCAGTGGAGCTGCTGCTGGAAGGGGTAGGTGGGCAGGTCGGCCAGGCGTGCGCCGGCTGTGACCGGTTCCCAGGTCACGGGGAAGCCGCGGGTGCTCATGTGGGAAAGGCCCGTGAGCAGTTCGCGCGTCTCGTCCCGGCCGCGGCGCATGGTGTGCGCGCACACCACGTCGGAGTCCTGCGGCAGCGAGTGCCGCACCATGGAGGTCAGGACCGGATCGGGGCCCAGTTCGAGGAACGCCGAGACCCCGGCGTCGAGGAGTGCCCGCACGCCCGAGCCGAAGCGGACCGCCCGCCGGACGTGTTCCACCCAGTAGCCGGGGGCGCACACCTGCTGCGACGAGGCGATGGCGCCGGTGACGTTGGAGACCAGGGCGATCTTCGGCGGCAGATACTCCAGGGTTTCGGCGACACGGCGGAAATCGGTGAGCATCGGTTCCATCAGGGGTGAGTGGAACGCGTGGCTGACCCTCAACGGCCTGGTGCGCACGCCGCTGTCGCGCAGTGCCTCGACAATCGGCTCCACAGCGGCTCGCGCACCGGAGAGCACCACCTGGCGGGGTCCGTTGACCGCGGCGATGTCCGCTTCCGGGACGTCTTCCAGCAGGTGACGGACGTCCTCCTCGGTGGCCTCCACCGCCACCATCACCCCTCCGTCGGGCAGGGCGTCCATCAGCCGGCCGCGGGCCGCGACCAAGGTGGCCGCGTCCCGCAACGACAGGACGCCCGCCACATGCGCGGCCGTGATCTCGCCCACCGAATGACCCGCCACGAAATCCGGCTCGATCCCGAAGGACTCCACCAGCCGGTACAGCGCCACCTCCACCGCGAACAGCGCGGCCTGCGTGTACACCGTCCGGTTCAGCAGGCCGGCGGCCTCCGATCCCTCGGGGGCGGACAACACCTCGCGCAGCGACGGACGCAGTTCCGGCGACGCCGCTTCCAGGGCGTCGCACGTGCGCTCCAGCGACCGCGCGAAATCCGGGAACGCCGAGGCCAGTTGGCGCCCCATCTGCGCCCGCTGCGCTCCCTGCCCGGTGAACAGCACCGCCAGACGGCCCTTCAGCGCACGTCCCGAGACCACCTCCGGTGCGCGGTCACCGGCCGCCATGGTCTCCAGGGACCGCATCAGCTCCTGCCGTGAGGAACCGAGCACCACCGCCCGGTGTTCGAACCCGGTCCGGGACACAGCCAGCGAGTGGGCCAGGTCCACCACCGACGCACGCGCACCGGCGCCGTCGTCCCGTACGTGTGCCAGCAAGCGCTGTGCCTGTTCCCGCAGTGCCTCGGTGCTCTTGCCCGACAGGACCCACGGCACCGGTCCGGCGGGGCCTGCCGTGGTCTCACGCTCCGCCTCCGGCCGGCCGGGCTCCTCGGGCGGGGCTTCCTCCAGGATCAGGTGCGCGTTGGTGCCGCTGATGCCGAAGGCCGACACCCCTGCCCGCCGCGGCCGGTCTTCGGAGCCGGGCCACTCCCGCGCCTCGGTCAGCAGTTCCACGGCGCCCGCCGACCAGTCGACGTGGGTGGACGGCTGGTCCACGTGCA
>DATCQX010000213.1:0-4161 GCA_036569285.1 Streptomyces sp. | reverse complement strand
GCTCACCTCACGGATGGCACCTTCTTCTGGTCGCGTGTACGGCGTTATGCCGTGCCGCTCGGGATGATCGCGACTGCTACGGCTCGCCGGGAGGCGGGGGACTGGGCCGGGGCCTGTGCTGCGGCGCGTGTGGATGTGGACCTCGATCTGGGGGCCGCTAAACAGGCGTACGGGGCGGGGCTGGTGGGCCGGGTTCGGTCGGATCTCCGGTATCTCGCTCCGGATCTGCTGCGGTGGCACATGCCCCGCGCCGCACCGGACGGCCTGCTGAGACCGGCGTTGACCCTGGCGCTCGCGCGGTACGACGTCGACGGCGGGCGTTCGCTCCACCTGGTCGTACGGACCCCGCCCGCCTGGGCCGACGCCGGTCAGCGCATCAGCCTCGCGCTGTGGGACGGCGATCTCGCCGGGGACGTCCACGCTCGGCGTCACCCGCATCCTCACCCCAGCCGACGGTTCCGCCTCGACCTGCACCGGCATCTGTGGGATGCCCGCAGGGCGGGGGAGTTGGCGGGGCGGGCCGCCGGTGACGATCAACATGCCACGCGGCGTTGGCCCGTCGAGGCGGCGCTGTTGCTGGAGGCGGACGGGTTGCCGCCGGGGCCGGTGGAGGTGCGGACCGGTGCCGGGGGCAGAGTCGTGGTGGATACGCGGGAGTTGGGGGCGGAGGGGGCGGTGCGCTCGACGGTGTCGTCCGTGTCGTCCGTGCCGTTGTGCGGGGGCGGGCGTGAACTGGCCTCGCACGGCGCGGAGTTCGGATTCGTCGGTGAACTGCCCTCGTACAGAACCGCGTTCAGGCCCCGCCTCCCCCTCCTCCCCGACGCCTCCACCTGGCCCCTGCCCGATCTCGTGCTGTTGAGGCAGGGCGACATCACGGCTGAGGGTCTGCATCCTTTGGTTGCCGAGGCGTTGGTGCCGGGGGCTGTCCGGGGCCGGGAGTCCGCGCCGCCCGATGAGCATCGGTACGTCGACTGCCGGGGTGCCCGGCATCGGATCGGGCTCGTCGACGGGGTGCTTTCGGCGTTGGACCACGATCCTCGGCAACTCCACAGGGAGGAGCTGTTGATGGCGTTGTCCGGGACGCCGGTGCCGTGTCTGCGGGTGATCGACGAGGCGCATCGGCGGCCGGAGGACCTGGCCGGGGTGCGGGAGCGGCTGATGCACGGGGATGTCGCCGGTGCGCTGGCCGTCGTCGAGGAACTGCTGGGCCCGGAAGCCGTGTTGAGGGACGGGCCGTTGCGGGACGCCCTGGAGGACGCGGCCGAGCGGAAGGTCGCGTACGGGGTGTACCGGGCCGGGCTGAGCGGGGGCGCGCCGGAGCGGACGCTCGACGCGTGGACCGGGCGGCGGCGTCGGGCTCGGCGGTACTCACGGCGTCCGGAACCCAAGAAGTAGCAAGTCTCTCCTTTCCCATCCCTCTCTTCGAATGGTGATCACCCATGCCTGAAAACACCCAACTCTCCACCGCCGACGACCTGTTGGCCCTCCTCTCCGACACGACGACCGAACCCCGCCCCGACACCCAGCTGGAGGCGTTGACGCTGGCCGTGGCCGCCGATCTGCCCGTCCTGTTGTGGGGTGAGCCGGGTATCGGGAAGACGGCTGCCCTGAACCAGCTCGCGGAGTCGCTCGGGCTGCCGTTGACGACCGTCATCGCGAGCGTGCACGAGCCGTCCGACTTCTCCGGGCTGCCCGTCGTCGGGGACGACCCCGCCGTGCAGGGCGTGCCGATGGCTCCGCCGGACTGGGCCGTGCGGTTGGTGCGGGCCGGTCAAGGGCTGCTGTTCCTCGACGAGTTGTCGACGGCGCCGCCCGCCGTGCAGGCCGCGTTGCTGCGGCTCGTGCTGGAGCGGAGGGTCGGGGCGCTGCGGCTGCCGCCCGGCGTGCGGATCGTGGCCGCCGCCAACCCCCGCGCCTCGGCGGCGGACGGCTGGGAACTGAGCCCGCCGCTCGCCAACCGCTTCGTCCATCTCCAGTGGGCGCACGACCACGACGTCGTCGTCCGAGGGCTCGGCGGGGTGTGGCCGAGGGCCACGTTGCCCCGGCTCGATCCCGAGAAGCTCGCCGGAGCCGTGGAGTATGCGCGGCGCGCCGTGTGCGGACTGCTCGAAGTGCGGCCGAAGTTGGTGCACCAGATGCCGAGTGCGGAGACGCGGCGGGGTGGGGCGTGGGCGTCGCCCCGGAGTTGGGAGATGGCGCTGCGGCTGATCGCGTTCGCGGTGGCGGCGGGGTCGTCTCGAGAGGTGTTGTCGTTCCTCGTGCGGGGGACCGTCGGGGACGGGCCCGGGCTCGAACTCCTCGCCTGCGTCGACCGGTTGGACCTGCCTGACCCGGAGAGTGTCCTCGCGGATCCGGCCGGGGTGGAGCTTCCCGTTCGGGGCGATCTGCGTCAGGCCGTTCTGGATGCCGTCGTCGAGGTGGTTCGGGGGCGGCCGAGCCGGGAGCGGTGGGATGCCGCTTGGGCCGTTCTCGTAAGGGCGTTGGAGACAGGGGCGCCGGATCTGGTCGTCGTGCCGGCCATGACGTTGGCTTCGCTGCGGCAGGAGGAGTGGGAGGTGCCGGTCGAGGTCGAACGGCTCGCGGGGGTGGTGGAGTTGTCGCGGGGGGCCGATCGGGCGGCGCGTGTGGTGGAGGGCAAGGAGACGGTGGGGGCGGGGAGTTGACGGGCCGCGGCGCAGGCGTCGTCCTCGACACCGACAAGCTCTACACCGCCCGCCTCCAAGCCGTCCGCGCGCGCCCCTACCTCGCCTCCGCCCTCTTCGCCCTGACCGTCGTCGAGTCGGAGAGTGTGCCGACGATGGCGGTGGACCCGTACTGGCGGTGTTACGTCTCGCCGGGGTTCGTGGCGCGGACGCCGGTGGAGGAGTTGGCCGGGGTGTGGGTGCATGAGGTGTCGCACCTGCTCAGGGACCATCACGGGCGCGGGGACCGGGTCGCGAAGGAGCGGGGGCTCGACGGGGTCGGGGACCGGCTGCGGATGAACATCGCGGCGGACATGGAGATCAACGACGACATCTACGGGGACGGGTTGGTGCGGCCGACCGGGGTCATGCTGCCGTCGCGGCTGCGGCTGCGGGACGGCCTCCTCATGGAGGAGTACCTCCGGCAGTTCCAACTCGGCCCGCATCTCGGCGACTTCATCTGGCTCGACTGCGGCAGCGGTGCCGACGGGCGGGCGCGCGGGTGGGACCTCGGCGCCGGTGGCGCCGCCGGTCTCACCGAGCAGCAGCGGGACGCCGTACGCTTCCGGGTCGCCGAGGCGATCAAGGGGGCGCCGGGGAGTGCGCCGGACGGGTGGAAGCGGTGGGCGGAGAAGGCGTTCCACCCTCCGCAGCCGTGGCTGCGGCTCCTCGGTGAGGCCGTGCGGACGGCCGTCTCCGGGGCCGGTGCGGGACAGGACTACAGCTACGGCCGTCCCGCCCGCCGCTCCAGCGCCCTCCCCGGCATCGTCCTGCCCAGCCTGCGCAGTCGGCCTCCCCGGGTCGCCGTCGTCATCGACACGTCCGGCTCCGTCAGCGACGCCGAGTTGGGCAGCGCGCTGCTGGAAGTCGCCGCGATCACCCGAGCGGTCGGTGGACGACGGGACCTTGTCACCGTCATCTCCTGCGACGCGGCTGCCCACATCGCCGAGCCCCTCTGCCGTGCCGAGGACATCCCCCTCATCGGAGGCGGCGGCACCGACCTCCGCGCCGGCTTCACCACGGCCCTCCGTATCCGCCCCGACGTCCTCGTCACCTTCACGGACGGTCAGACACCGTGGCCGCCGCCACCTCCCTGCCGTACGGTCGTCGGCCTTTTCCCCCGTACGGGGCGGGGGCGTTGGCGGGAGACGGATCCGACGTATGTGCCGGAGGCTCCGCCGGGGTGGGCGAAGGTGGTGGAGATCGGGTGAGGGGGTGGGGGACGGCGGCGAGTCCCCGGGGCGGGGCCGGAGGAGACGTCGACAGGGAACCAGCGCCGCCGCACCCGCACTCCGACCCTCCACCCACGCCGGGTAAGTGCCTACTGACTCGGGTGGTTTCGGTGCGTGGGCGACTGCGGGCCCGTTGTGGCCGTTCGCGCAGTTCCCCGCGCCCCTAGGAGGCGGCTGCGCCGCCATGCCCAGGCACCGACTCCACCAATGCCGGTCAAGCCCTCACCCCACCCCACGCACCGACTCCA
>DATCQX010000212.1:0-7921 GCA_036569285.1 Streptomyces sp. | reverse complement strand
GTCCTGCGGCTGGGACTGGTTCTGACCCTGTCCGGTGCCGCCCTCGATCGCCTGGCGCTGGTCGGACGAGCCTCCCGCCAGCTCCGCCTTCATGCGCTGCAGCTCCAGCTCCACGTCCGTGCCGCCGGAGAGCCGGTCCAGTTCGGCCTGGATGTCGTCCTTGGCCATGCCGGAGGGGTCGTCGAGGGCGCCGGAGGCCAGAAGCTCGTCGATGGCGCCTGCGCGGGCCTGGAGCTGCGCGGTCTTGTCCTCGGCTCGCTGGATGGCCAGGCCGACGTCGCCCATCTCCTCGGAGATGCCGGAGAAGGCCTCGCCGATCCGGGTCTGGGCCTGGGCGGCGGTGTAGGTGGCCTTGATGGTCTCCTTCTTCGTCCGGAACGCGTCCACCTTGGCCTGGAGGCGCTGCGCCGCGAGGGTGAGCTTCTCCTCCTCGCCCTGGAGGGTGGAGTGCTGCGTCTCCAGGTCGGTGACCTGCTGCTGGAGCGCCGCGCGCCGGGAGAGCGCCTCGCGGGCGAGGTCCTCACGGCCGAGGGCGAGCGCCTTGCGGCCCTGGTCCTCCAGCTTGGACGACTGCGACTGCAACTGGTTGAGCTGGAGTTCCAGGCGCTTGCGGGAGGTGGCGACGTCGGCCACGCCCCGGCGGACCTTCTGGAGCAGTTCCAGCTGCTTCTGATACGAGTAATCGAGGGTTTCGCGCGGGTCCTCGGCCCGGTCAAGGGCCTTGTTCGCCTTCGCGCGGAAGATCATCCCCATACGCTTCATGACACCGCTCATGGGCTTCGCGCGCCCCCTTCTGACAGACTCCAGCTCACGATCTGCGACAGAACCCACAGTACGGGCCCTGCCTCCATTGACGCACTGTTCCGGAACGGATGCGCTCCTCCCCAAGGACGACTGCGCCCGCCCCCGATCCGGCGTAAGGAGTAGGTGAACCCCTTGCTTACAGGACGTCCGGCGTTGCCGGATCGTTCCCCGCCCGACTGGGGTCCATGCGTCCGGAACGCTTACCCTTGGGTTTTGTGTTCCGTAGCCGTGCCACCAAGGACGAGAAGGCAGCCGCCGCCGAGGCGCCGTTGACCGACTCCACGCAGCCCCGAGACCCGCAGGCCCCCAAGGGCCGGCCCACGCCGAAGCGCAGTGAGGCCCGCTCCCAGCGCCGCAGTGTCTCCAACACGCCGATGACGCGGAAGGAGGCGGCCCAGCGACAGCGCGAGGAGCGCAGGCGCCAGCTGGAGAAGCAGCGCGAGGCGCTGGCCGGCGGTGACGAGCGTTACCTTCCGGCGCGCGACAAGGGCAGGGTCCGCAAGTTCGCCCGCGACTTCATCGACTCCCGGCTGAACGTCGCGGAGACGTTCCTGCCGATGGCCGTCGTCATCCTCGTGATGAGCATCATCCGCGTGGCCGAGCTCCAGACGCTGTCGCTGCTGCTGTGGCTGGTCCTGATCGTCCTGATCGTGCTCGACTCGATCCTCATCACGTTCCGGCTGCGCAAGCAGCTCGTGGCGCGTTTCCCGGAGGAGTCGCACAAGGGCGCTGTTCCGTACGCCCTCATGCGCTCCCTCCAGGTTCGTCGGCTTCGCCTGCCGAAGCCGCAGGTCAAGCGGGGGGCGAAGCTCTGAGCGCTACGCCGTTCTTCTCCGGGGACGCGGCCGAGGCCTGGCTTGACCGGCTGGGCGGGCTGCGGGACGTCGTCCGACAGGAACTGGTCGCACGCCAGCTCGACGAGCAGATAGCCGGGCGGTACTCCGTCGGGCAGCGGCTGCGGGTGCTGGACGTCGGGATGGGGCAGGGCACGCAGGCGCTGCGGCTGGCCCGGCTCGGCCATCAGGTGACCGGTCTCGAACAGAACCCGCTGATGCTGGCGACCGCCCGTGAGGCGCTCGCGGGTGAGCCGGAGGGGATCCGGGAGCGGGTGCGGATCATAGAGGGCGACGGCCGCGAGACCGGCGTCCACTTCCTGCCGGGGAGCTTCGACGTCGTCCTGTGTCACGGCGTCCTGATGTACGTCCCCGATCCTGACGCGCTCCTCGCCGGGCTCGGGCGGATGCTGGCGCCCGGGGGGATGGTGTCCCTCCTCGTGCGCAACGGCGACGCTCTCGCGATGCGGCCGGGGCTGTCCGGGGACTGGGCGACCGCGCAGGCCGCGTTCGACTCCGTCGACTACACGAACCGGCTGGGCCTCGACGTCCGGGCCGACCGGCTCGCGGCCCTCACCGACGCGCTCGGGGGGATCGGGGCGCCGCTTCAGGCGTGGTACGGGGTGCGGGTGTTCACGGACGCGGCTCCGGACGACGCGGAGGTTCCGGCGCCGGAGGAGATGGGGGCGTTGCTGGCGGCGGAGGAGCGGGCGGGTCGGACGGATCCCTATCGGGGGGTCGCCGCGTTGTTGCACCTGTGTGGGGTGCGGGGCTGAGGTTTTTTTGGGGGGTCGCCGCCCGGTGAGGGGTTCCCACCGGGCGGGCGCAGGTCAGGAGTCCGCCGGGTGCAGGCTCATCGGGCCGTAGATCTCCGTGGTGTCCTCGAACAGTCGTACCTGGTCGGCGCCGCCTTCCGCGAGCGCCTGCCACTGTTCTCCGATCCAGGACTCGGCATCCCCCTGCGTGGTGAACTCCTCCGGTTCCACCGCGGGCTGGACCTCCGTCCCGTCGGCCTTCTCGAACCGCCACGTCCATGCCGCCATGTACGCCTCCTGGGTCTGATCTTGGTCCGGTTGCCCAGAGTATGTGGTTCAGGGGGTGGGGCGAAGGGGGCTTGGGGGTTGTAGTTCGGCTGACCGCCCGGTGGGGGCTGGTCGCGCAGTTCCCCGCGCCCCTTAGGTCGCTGCCCTGAACGGCATGAGCAAGTACCCGGCGGCTCCTCCCCTCATAGCGCGCGTCCGATCCCCCTTCAGGTGAAAATCGTTCCGTGGAATTGACTCTGCTCGGCACCGGTGCCCCCGCCGGGCTCCCCCGGCCCGACTGTCCCTGTGCCGTCTGCGCGCTCTCCCTCGGGGAAGCCGCCCGGGCGGCCACCGCCGTGCTCGTGGACGGGGCCCTGTTGCTCGATCTCACGCCCGGGGCCGCGCTGGCCGCCGCTCGGGCCGGGCATTCGCTCAGTGGGGTGCGGCAGGTGTTGTTGTCGCATCCGCATGACGGGCCTGCCGTGGAGGTGCCGCTGGGGATTCCCCGGCCGGGGCGCGTGCCGGACGGGCGGGAGTTGGCGTTGTTGACGGGGCATCGGGTGCGGGCGGTGGCGATGGACGCCGGGGGGACGGGGTACGCGGTGACCGGGCCGGACGGGCAGCGGTTGCTGTATCTGCCGCCGGGCGGGGCGCCCGCGGGGCTAGTGGAGTCGGAGCGGTACGACTTGGTCCTGCTGGACGTCGTGGGGCGGCCGGACGCGCTCGCCCGGCTGCGGGCGGTGGACGCGGTCGGGCCGACGACGGACGTCGTCGCCGTCCACCTCGACCATGACGTCCCCCCGGGGAGCGAACTGGCGCGCCGGCTCGCGGCGGCCGGTGCGCGGGCCGTGGTGGACGGTACGACGCTGGCCGTCGGTGTCTACGAGGACGTCCCCGACGTCCCCCGCCGCACCCTCGTCCTCGGCGGCGCGCGGTCCGGGAAGTCCGTCGAGGCGGAGCGGCGGCTGGAGGCGTTCCCGGACGTGCTGTACGTCGCGACGGGCGGGACGCGCGGGGGTGACACGGAGTGGGCGGCGCGGGTGTCGCTGCACCGGGAGCGCCGTCCGGGGTCGTGGCGGACGGCCGAGACGTGCGACCTGGTTCCCCTGCTGGCCGCCGACGGCCCCCCGCTCCTCGTCGACTGCCTCTCCCTGTGGCTCACCGACGCGATGGACTCCGTCGGCGCCTGGGACGACGCCGTGTGGGCCGACGGCGGCGAGAAGGCCCTGCGGGAACGTGTCACCGACCTCACGGCGGCGATCCGGGCGACCCGGCGGACCGTCGTCCTCGTCTCCAACGAGGTGGGGTCCGGGATCGTCCCGGCGACGCCGTCGGGGCGGCGGTACCGGGACGAGTTGGGGCGGCTGAACGCGGCGGTGGGGGCGGAGTGCGAGCAGGTGGTGCTGGTGGTGGCGGGGCAGGGGGTGGTGTTGCGGGGGTGAAGGGGTTCAGCGTTTTCTCGCGACGATCCGGTACGTGTTCGAGAAGCGGGTGCGGCGCAGGATCGGGGCGAGGGCGTGGTCCAGGGCCGTCGCCAGCGCCGTCACGGGGGTCGTGAAGCGCAGGAGGCGGGGCGGGACGTATCTCGTCAGGAGCAGGGCGAGGGCCGCCGCGAGGTCGTACGGGATGTGGGGCGTGCGGCGGTCTGTCGTGACGATCTCGCAGCCCTGTGTCTCCAGTTCCGTTCGAAGGTTGTCCGGCGGGATGAGGTGGGGGCGGTCGCAGGGGTGCCACCACTTGCCCAGGAGGGGGGCGAAGGTGCTGGTGGGGTCGGGGAGTTCGAGGAGGAGGTGGCCGCCGGGGCGCAAGGTGCGCAGGGCGGCGGTGAGTTCGGCTCGGGGGTCCTGGGTGTGTTCCAGGTGGTGGAGGAGGCTGACCACGTCGTAGCGGGCGTCCAGGGCGGGGCCCAGTTCGTGGTGGGCCTCCTCCACGCGGCCCGCGAGGCGTGCGCGGTCGACGCGGGTCGTGGGGTCCACGCCGTCGAAGGACGTGTAGGTGAACAGGGCCTTGGCGGCTTCGGGGAAGCGTGCGTGGCCGGTGCCGATGTCCAGCCAGCTCTCGGGTTCGGGGAGGCCGGTCATGGCGTGGGCGGTGGCGCGGAGGCGGCGGCGGGTGGTGCGGGCGGCGAGGACGCGGTCCAGGAGTTCCGCGCGGGCGTCGCGCCTGTGCGGGGCCGGCTCCTCGCGGGGGTTCTGGAAGGCATGGGCGCAGTCCTGGCACTCGTCGACGGCGGGCGTGCCGGGGCGGCGGGTGCGGAGGCTTCTGGAGCCGCACCAGGGGCAGTCTTCGCGGCGCGGTTCCTGGAGGTCCTGCATCGGGGCTCCCCACGGGCGGGCGGGTGACATTCTTCGCGAAACGGAACGTATGGGATCGCGATCTTGGGTGCAACGACGCCGCACCCGTGGGGTGGTGACGTGGCGCGGAAAGTGTTCGACCGGGGCCGGTACTGTTCGGCGAATGAGCTCGCTTAATCTCGACGACTTCACGGATCTGATCGAGCGCCCCGACGGCGGGGTGCGGCGCGACGCCGAGGCGCGTCGGGAGCGTCAGATCGTGCCGCCCGGTGCGCTGGGGCGCCTGGACGATCTGGGTGAGTGGCTGGCGGCGGCGCAGGGTTCGGTCCCGGTGCGGCCCGTGGACAAGCCGCGTGTCGTGCTGTTCGCCGGGGATCACGGGATCGCGGAGCTGGGCGTCTCCGCGCGGCCCGCCGGGAGCGCCGCCGACCTGGTCCGGGCGGTCCTGGAGGGCGCTCGCCCCGTTTCCGTCCTCGCGCGCCGCGCGGGGGTTCCCGTCCGCGTCGTCGACATGTCCTTGGACTGCGAGCCGGACGCCTTCCCCGCCGACGTCGTCCGCCACCGGGTCCGGCGCGGCAGCGGGCGGATCGACGTCGAGAACGCGCTGACCCTCGAGGAGGCGGAGGCGGCGTTCCGGGCGGGGGTCGCCGTGGCGGACGAGGAGGCGGACTCCGGGACCGACCTCGTGGTGCTGGGTGATGTGAGTGTCGGCGGGACGACCGCTGCCGCTGTCCTGATCGCGGCGCTGTGCGGGACGGACGCGTCCGTCGTGACCGGGCGCGGTGGGCTCGCGATCGACGACCTGGCGTGGATGCGCAAGTGCGCGGCGATCCGGGACGCGCTGCGGCGGGCGCGGCCGGTGCTGGGTGACCAGCTGGAGCTGCTGGCGACCGTGGGCGGCGCCGATCTCACCGCGATGACGGGGTTCCTGTTGCAGGCGGCCGTCCGCAAGATGCCCGTCGTCCTGGACGGTGTCGTCGCCGCCGCCTGTGCGCTGGTCGGGCAGCGGGTGGCGTTCCGGGCGCCGGACTGGTGGCTGGCCGCGCACAAGTCGGGGGAGCCGGGGCAGGCGAAGGCGCTGGACCGGATGGCCCTGGAGCCGCTCCTCGAACAGAACGTGCAGGTCGGGGAGGGTGCGGGCGGGGTGCTCGCGCTGCCGCTGGTGCAGGCCGCCGCCGCGCTGGCCGCCGAGTTGCCGGAGCGGGAGGCGGAGAAGCCCGTGGAGGACGGTGACATCGTGTCCTCCTACGAAGACCTGCCGTAAAGGTCCGTAATGGGGACATACCATCCCGAACCATGGGAAGCGTTCGGGCTGGTGTCGTCGTCTGGTATCTGCGGGTCGTCGCGTTCGTCAACTTCCTCAGCGGGGTGTGGGTTTCGCTGGGGCAGGACGTCCGGCAGCACAATCAGGCGGACCTTTTCACGCCCTATCTGCTGACCGCCGGGTTCTCCTCCGGGGTTTTCGCCGCCTTTCTCGCCGTGATGATGCGACGGCGGAAAAGGGCCGCCTGGATTCTCAACCTCGGGCTCAGCGGGGCGTTTCTCGTGCTGTTCGCGGTGGCACTGCTGCTGCCCGAGATCCGGCGGGCTCCGCAGAACTGGGTGTCCTTCGGGATCACCGCCGCGTTCTTCGGGGCGCTGCTCGCCGGGCGGCGCGAGTTCTACGCCAAGGGGGACCGCGCCAACCCGAGGCTCGCGGCCCTCGTCGCCGGGTTCGGGCTGCTCGGGGCGTCCCTGGTGGCCGGGGTGCTGGTGAGCCTCACCGATCGGACGGCCGTGCCGGTGGGGTTCGTCCGGCAGTGGTGGTACGGGATCCTGCGGCTCGTCTCCGTGTCGGCGGACGAGGCGGGCGTCCCCGGGGTCTCGCCGCCGACCTGGGTCGACGTCACCGTCAACGCGATGAGCACGGTTCTCGTCCTCGCCGTGCTGTATGCCGCGTTCCGGTCCCGGAAAGCCGTCGATCCGCTGAGTCACGAGGACGAGAAACGTCTGCGTGCATTGCTCGACCGGCACGGGGAACGCGATTCCCTCGGGTATTTCTCGCTGCGCCCTGAGAAAAGCGTCGTGTGGTCGCCTTCGTACAAAGCGGCCATCGCCTATCGGGTCGTCGGCGGGGTTTCGCTGGCCTCGGGGGATCCGCTGGGGGATCCCGAGGCGTGGCCGGGGGCCATCGAGCCGTGGCTGTGCGAAGCGCGGGCGCACGGGTGGATCCCCGCCGTGATGGGGGCCGGGGAAGAGGCCGGGAACGTGTACCGGCGGCACGGTCTCGACGCGCTGGAGCTCGGGGACGAGGCGATCGTGGAGGTGGACGGGTTCACGCTGGAGGGCAGGGCCATGCGGACCGTGCGGCAGGCCTACAACCGGGTGCTGCGCGCCGGGTACGTCGTCCGGATCCGGCGGCACGAGGAGGTTTCGGCTGCGGAGATGGCCTCGCTGGTGCGGCGGGTCGAGGAGTGGCGGGACGGGGCCACCGAGCGGGGGTTCAGCATGGCGCTCGGGAGGCTCGGGGATCCCCGGGACGGGCGGTGCGTGGTCGTGGAGTGCTTCGACTCGGAGGGTGTGGCGAGGGCTGTGCTGTCGTTCGTGCCGTGGGGGCCTCGGGGGCTGTCGCTGGATCTGATGCGGCGTGATCGTGACGGTGACAACGGGCTGATGGAGTTCATGGTGATCGAACTCCTGCGGCGGGGGCGGGAGATCGGGATCTCTCAGGTGTCGCTCAACTTCGCGATGTTCCGGTCCGTCTTCGAGCGTGGGGGGCGGCTGGGGGCCGGGCCCGTGCTGCGGCTGTGGCGGTCGTTGCTCGGGTTCTTCTCCCGGTGGTGGCAGATCGAGTCCCTCTACCGGGCCAACGCGAAGTACCGGCCCGTGTGGGAGCCTCGGTTCCTGCTCTTCGAGAAGAGTGCGGATCTTCCCCGGATCGGGTTGGCGTCCGCTCGGGCGGAGGGGTTCTTGGAAGTGCCGGGGTGGG
>DATCQX010000211.1:0-3218 GCA_036569285.1 Streptomyces sp. | reverse complement strand
TCAAGGTCGTCACCGACCGCATGAGCGCCCCCTACCTCGGCGGCGCCTCCATCGACTTCGTCGACACCATCGAGAAGCAGGGCTTCACGATCGACAACCCCAACGCGACGGGTTCCTGCGCCTGCGGCGACTCGTTCAGCTAAGCGACACAAAAAGGCGGGGCCCCTTTTCGCAGGGGCCCCGCCTTTTTCTGTACGCGTTTACTGCACCGACGTCTCCGAAGGCAGCCGAGCCCCCGGCTTCACCAGCGGAACCGCCGCCCCGTCCACCCCGACGACCTTCCGGTCACCGAGCGGCTTCTTCAGCTCGACCGTCTTGTTGAACTCCTTGGCGATCATGATGCAGACCCGGTCCTTCCACGGCGTCTCCGTCACGACGACCTTCACCTGCGAGTCGCTCTCCTCCGCCCGCACGCTGTAGTCCCCGCACACCCCACCCGTGAACCGCACGGTCAACTCGTTGCCGGACACGCTGTATCCGTCCACCTTCACGTTGTGGGTCGACGGCTTGCCCGGCGCCGAAGGAACCGGATCCGCCTCGCCCACCAGGTACTTGGGGTCGACGGCCGGATACGACACCACGTACGGCTCGACCGCCTGCACCGTGAACATCCAGGACGGCACCAGCAGTTGACGCCCCTGCGAGGTGTGCGCGGCCAGCCCGAACACCGCGTCCGACACCTTCGCCACCGACGACTGCGCGCCCTTCTTGTCGCACGGCTGCTCGAACCGGTCCTTCAGCGGCATCGGCGTCGCACACCCGCCGATCCCCATCCGATGCGTGTTGTTCTGCGCCGCGTTGAGCATCTCCAGCGTCCGCTCGGCACTCAGCACCGGATACGCCGCCCCCTTCACCGGCGCCGCCAACTGCCCGGTGCCGCTGACGACTTCACCCTGACCGTTGACGGTGATCCCGGTCGTCCACCCGTCCGTGGGCAGCTTCCCGATCACCGGGTTCGCGTTCACGACCCGCTGCGGGCCCGCCGTCTGGCTCGCGTCGACCTTCGCGTCGTCCTGCCCGACCGCCTTCAGTACCGGCGCGGCGGCGGCTTCCGCCTTCGCCTCGCTGACCGGCGGGGTCGTCGTGTCCATCGGCTGCATCGGGCAGGCCTTGCCGCCGACGCAGTTGTCCGAGCCGGGGGCGTACCGCGTGAACGTCCACATGCCGGGGGCCGTGCGGGTCACGGTCAGGACGGGGCCGGTGCCGTCCTGACCGGCGCCCACCCGCCACGCGGGACCCTGCACGACCGGCGTCCCCTCGACGCCGAGCGCCTTCGCGAGGCGCGTGACCTGCGCCTCGTCCACATCGCCCCGCGCCCAGTAGACCGGCGCTGAGGTCGGGCCGCCGGGGAGCGTGCCGGTCGCCTGGAACGTCGTCCCGTACGGGTTCGGCTCGCCGGGCGCGATGCCGTTGCCCCCGCCGGTGCTCGTGCCGGGCTGCGGGGTGATCCCGTCCAGCGCGAGCTTCGGGGGCGGACCGCCGTCCGCATCACTCCGCGCCGGGGCCCCGGCCGCCTTCTCCTCCGACCCGCCGCCCGCGTGCGCGATCAGGGCTCCGCCGACGCCGATGAGGAGGACGGCGGCTGCGGCAGCGGCGGCGATCAGCGCGGACGGCCTCCGGCGGCGGGCGGCGAGTTCGTCGCCGGGGACGTCCGCTTCGTCGCCGGGGGCGTCGGCGGGGGCCTCCTCCACGGGGCCGGGGCGCCGGATGCGGTCGCTGTCGTCGGCGGGGGAGTCCTTGTCGTCCTTGGCCTCGGCGTCGGGGGAGGGGGCGGGGGCCTCGGCTTCCGAAACGTCCGCCTCGGCCTTGTCCTCAGCCACAGCGGCGTCCGCCTCGGCCTTCTCCTCCACCTCGGCCTTGGTCTCAGCCTCCGCCTTGACCAGCGAGTGCCTCTTCGGGGCGTCCGGATCCGTCACAGCGGCGGGTTCTTCCGAGGACTGCCCCGCCTCCGCGGTGCCGTCGTGGTCGGGTCGCTCGGTGTTCACCGCATCGCTCCTTTTGCTGCGCAACTGTTCCGTGGGGGCGGCAGACGGGGCGTACCCCGCCTCCCCTTTACGGGGGACAGCGATTCGACGCAGTGGGGGAGCGCACGGTTCCCTCCGGTGCGCCCCGGATCAGGCGGCGTAGTCCGGCATGGCGTCCAGGAGGCGGGCGGAGGCGGGCGGGACCGTCACCCCGAGGATGCTGGACGGCGGGACGGGGCTGTCGGAGGGGTTCTCCGGGGCGGCCCAGTGCGGGACCATACGAGCGCAGTCACCACGCAGCGTCGCGAGACCGACCTCAAGTTCACCCTGAGCCGTGGTCGAAGATCCGTCGAAAGTAGTCATGTCGCACCGTAGGCACGATCCGACCGGCGAAGAAAGATCTACTATCGGGTAGTTTCGCCCGCTTCTGAGGTCTCACCCGAACGGGTAGCGTGAACTGTCATATCGCCTCCCCCTCTGGAGAGACCCCGCCGTGCGCATCGCAGTCACCGGCTCCATCGCCACCGACCACCTCATGACGTTCCCCGGCCGATTCGCCGACCAGCTCGTCGCGGACCAGTTGCACACGGTTTCGCTCTCCTTCCTGGTCGACCAGCTGGAGCTGCGCCGGGGCGGCGTCGCCGCGAACATCGCGTTCGGCATGGGCCAGCTCGGCACCGCCCCCGTCCTCGTCGCCGCCGCCGGCTCCGACTTCGACGAGTACCGTGCGTGGCTGGACCGCCACGGCGTCGACACGGCCTCCGTCCACATCTCGGAGACCCTCCACACCGCGCGCTTCGTCTGCACCACCGACGCCGACCACAACCAGATCGGCTCCTTCTACGCCGGTGCGATGAGCGAAGCGCGGCTCATCGAGCTGAAGACCGTCGCCGACCGGGTGGGCGGGCTCGACCTCGTCTCCATCGGCGCGGACGACCCCGAGGCGATGCTCCGCCACACGGAGGAGTGCCGGACCCGGGGGATCCCCTTCGCCGCGGACTTCTCCCAGCAGATCGCCCGCATGGACGGCGAGGAGATCCGCATCCTGCTCGACGGCGCCGCCTACCTCTTCTCCAACGAATACGAGAAGGGGCTCATCGAGACCAAGACCGGGCTGTCCGACGCCGAGATCCTCGAAAAGGTGGGGTACCGGGTGACGACGCTCGGTGCGCGGGGCGTCCGCATCGAGAAGGTGGGGGAGCCGGTCATCGAGGTCGGGTGCCCCGAGGAAGAGGCCAAGGTCGAGCCCACGGG
>DATCQX010000210.1:0-23179 GCA_036569285.1 Streptomyces sp. | reverse complement strand
CGGTCCCAGCCAGCGCAGTTGGGGATCGTGGACGAGGGAGTTGGAGAACGCGCCGAGGTCGCCGCAGACCTCGTCGACCGACAGGCCGACCACGTGCGGGGCGAGGGCCGCGATGGCGGCGGCCTGGACGTCGTTGCCGCGCCCGGTGGTGAAGGCCAGCGCGTGGCCCTCAAGGCCGTCGCCGGCGTCGGTGCGCAGGACGACGTAGGCGGCGGAGTAGTCGGGTTCGGGGTTCATCGCGTCCGAGCCGTCGAGGTGTTCGGAGGTGGGGAAGCGGACGTCGAGGACGTCGAGGGCGGTGATACGGGGCATGTCGGGAACTCCTGCGGGGGCGGGTCGGCGCGGGGCCGCCCGCGACGGGAACTACGGGGTCTGGGGGGCTTGGGCCGGTTCAGTCCTGGACCTTGCCTCCGGTGATGCGGGAGACGGTGAGCGCGGCCAGGATGATCAGGCCGTTGAGCGCCCCGATCCACTGGGCGGGCACCCCGCCGAGGGTGAGCACGTTCTGGATCATGAAGAGCAGCAGGATGCCGGTGAACGCGCCGAACATGCTGCCCTTGCCGCCGTTGAGGCTGATGCCTCCGATGACGGCGGCGGCGAAGACGGTGAAGATGTAGCCGTTGCCCTGCGCCGAGGCGACCGAGGCGAGCCTGCCGGACAGCATGAGCCCGGCGAGGGCGGCGAGGACGCTGCCGGTGACGATGACGGTCCACAGCACCCGGTCGGTGCGGATGCCGGCGGCGCGGGCCGCGTCGACGTTGCCGCCGATGGCGTACAGCGAGCGGCCGAAGCCGGTCCAGCCGAGCACCACGATCGCGACGGCGAACAGGACGAGGCAGACCCAGATCGAGGCGGGCATCCCGAGCCATTGCGCGGTGCCGAGGTAGAGCATCGACTCCGGCAGCTGGAAGAAGGTCTGCCCGCCGGAGATGCCGGTGAGGACGCCGCGCAGCACGATCAGCATGCCGAGGGTGACGATGAACCCGTTGAGGCCGAAGCGGATGATCAGCAGTGCGTTGACGACGCCGACGGCCGCGCCGACGGCGAGCGTGACGGGTACGGCCCAGGCGCCGGGCAGCAGCCCGAGCCCGTGACCAGCGCCTGTGGGGACGACGAGCCAGGCGGCGACGCCGGGCGCGAGGCCCATGGTGGACTCCAGCGACAGGTCCATCTTCTTGACGATCAGGATCATCGTCTGGGCGAGGACCAGCAGGGCCGTCTCCGACATGGTCTGCAGGACGTTGAGGAGGTTGTCGGTCTGCAGGAAGACGGGGTTGACGATCTGCCCGACGATCGCGATGACGACGATCGCGGGGACGAGCGCGAGGTCGCGCAGCCGGGCCAGCGGGACCCGGCCGCCGAACAGGACTGCGCGTTCGCGGGCCGGTTCGGCGGCCTCGGGCGCGGTGTCGGCGAGGGCGGTGTCAGGCATCGAGGTCCACTCCTTCCATCGCGGCCACGAGGTCGTGGTCGTGCCAGCCGCGGGCCAGTTCCGCAGTGACGCGGCCCTGGAACATGACGAGGACGCGGTCGCACATGCGCAGGTCGTCGAGTTCGTCGGAGGCGATGAGCACGCCGGTGCCGGCGTCGGCGGTCTCCTCGACCTTGCCGAGGAGGAAGTCCTTGGAGCGCACGTCGACGCCGGCGGTCGGGTTGATGAGGACCAGCAGGCGGGGGTCGTCGGCGAGGGCGCGGGCCATGACGACCTTCTGCTGGTTGCCGCCGGACAGGCCGGAGACGGGCAGTTCGGGTCCTGGCGTCTTGATGGCCAGTTTCTCGATCATGTCGCGGGCGAGCTTGTCGCGGCGCCCGCTGCTGATGAAGCCGTGCCGTCCGAGGCGGGCGGGCACGGACAGGGTGGCGTTGTCGGCGACGGACATGCCGGGGACGAAGCCCTGGTGGTGGCGGTCCTGCGGGACGAATCCGGCGCCTGCCGCGAGGGCGGCGGGGACGCTGCCGGGGCGGGGGCGCCGTCCGGCGATCTCCACGTGTCCGCCCTGCGGGGCGCGCAGGCCGACGACGGTCTCGGCGACCTCGGTCCGACCACTGCCCGCGGCGCCCGCGAGCCCGACGATCTCTCCGGCGCCGACCTGGAAGGCGACGTCCTGGTAGGTGCGGGCGGTCAGGTCCTGTACGGCGAGAGCGGGCGGGGCGTCGGTGGGGGTGCCTCGCGTGCGGCGCGTGCGGCGGGCGGGGTCGGCCTCGCCGGTCATGGCGGCCACGAGGTCGGCGCGCGGGAGGTCGGCGACGGGGGCGGTGACGATGTGCCGGGCGTCGCGGAACACCGTCACCATGTCGCAGATCTCGTAGACCTCTTGGAGGTGGTGGCTGATGAACAGGAAGGTCACGCCCTGGCGCTGGAGATCGCGGATTCGGTCGAAGAGCCGGCCGATGGCAGCCGCGTCGAGCTGGGCTGTCGGTTCGTCGAGGATGACGAACCGGGCGCCGAAGGACAGGGCGCGGGCGATCTCCACGAACTGTCGTTGTTCGACGTCGAGTTCACCGGCCAGGGTCTGCGGGTCCACGCCCACCGACCAGGTCTGGAGGAGTTCGGCCGCCCGTCTGCGCAGGGCGGGCCAGCTGATGAGGCGGGTGCGGCCCTGGCCGTAGCGGTTGAGGAAGAGGTTCTCGGCGACGGTCAGGGTGGGGATGACCGTGGACTTCTGGTAGACGCAGGCCACCTTGCGGCGCCAGGCGTCCCGGTCGGTGATCTTGGGTGCGGGGTGTCCGTCGAAGGTGATCGTGCCCTCGTCGGGCGCGGCGAGGCCGGTCAGCAGGGAGACGAGGGTGGACTTGCCGGCGCCGTTGCGGCCGACGAGGGCGTGGGTCTCGCCGGGGCGGACGGTGATCGAGGCGTGGTCGAGGGCGACGGTGGGGCCGAATCTCCTGACGACGCCGGCCGCCTCGACGACGGGCGGGGCGGCGTCCCGTGGGGTGGTGTCCGTGTCAGCCAAGGTTGTTGCCCCACAGGGAGGTGTCGCCGCTCTTCAGGCTGGGGACGCCGCCGTAGGTGCCGCCGTCGGCGGTGACCAGGGGTGCGGAGAGCTGGTCCTCCAGGACGCCGTCGCGGACCTTGACGATGGTGCTGTCGTGGTCGGTCTTGCCGGGGGCGAAGGTTTTGCCGTCCATCGCGGCCTTCAGGTAGTACAGGGCGTACTTGGCGTAGAGGTCGGCGGGCTGGGAGACGGTCGCGTCGATCCGTCCGGCGGCGATGTCCTTCAGTTCTTGCGGGATGCCGTCGTTGGAGACGACGAAGACGTGTTTCTTGTCCTGGGGGCCCACCAGCAGGCCCTTCTGTTTGAGGACTTGGAGGGTTCCGGCGAGGGCGAAGCTGGACTGCATGTAGACGCCCTTGATGTCCGGGTGGGCGGTGAGGTCGGTCTGGAGTTTCTGCGCGGCGACGGCGCCGTCCCAGTTGGTGGCCTCTCCGAAGACCTGGATGCCGGGGTAGTTCTTCTTCATGCAGTCGTTGAACGCCTCGGTGCGGTCACGGCCGTTGATGGAGTCGAGGCCGCCCTGGAGCATGACGACCTTGCCCTTGCCGGCGAGTTTGGTGCCGAGGTATTTGCAGGCCTTCTCGCCGTAGGCGCGGTTGTCGGCGCGGACGACCATGAAGACCTTGCCGGTGTCGGGGCGGGTGTCGACGGTGACGACGGGGATCTTCTTGGCCGCGAGCTGGTCCAGGGTGGGGGCGATGGCGGCGGTGTCCTGCGGGGCCATCGCGACGCCTTTGACGCCCTGGCTGATGAACGTCTGGGCGTTGGCGGTGAGTTTGGCGACATCGTTCTGCGAGTTGGTGGTCTTGAGGTCGAGGCCGAGCTGCTTGGCGTACTCCGGGGTGTACTTGATGTACGAGTTCCAGAAGTCCGTGTCGGAGCGGGGGTAGTCGACACCGACCAGGTGTGCGCCACCCGCCTCGGGGGTGGAGCCGCAGGCGCTGAGCAGCGCCAGGGCCGAGCTGACTGCGATCGTGGCGGAGAGAGCGGCTCTGCGTCTCGGCATGGATCCTCACATCAAAGATGGGATGTATGCGGCCAGATTTACGTCACGCTCATCAGATGGCTTCACGAACCGGGCCATCCATCCCATCAATCCTCCGACATGAGGAGGCGACTCCGCTAGCCCCTGATGTCAAAGAGACAGCGATACCTGTGAGCGTGGCACCGCGCCGGGGCCCCCGAAAAGTGGGCGGCCGCAGGGAGTTCGGTCACGCCGTGGGGGCGTCGTCCGGGCGGGGCCGGGGCGGTGGTGCCGTGCTTTCGCGGGCCACGATCTCGGGGGTGAGCAGGGTGAGGGCGGGGGGTTCGGGGTGGTCGGCGGTGAGGGCTCGGAGGAGGAGTTCGGTGGCCTCGCGGGCCATGCGGCGCTTGGGCAGGGCGACGGTGGAGAGGGCGGGGCGGGAGAGGGCGGCCTGCGGGATGTCGTCGATGCCGACGACCGAGACGTCCTGCGGTACGCCCAGTCCGTGGTCGCGCAGTGCCTGGGTCACGCCGAGGGCGATCGCGTCGGTCGAGGCGAGGATCGAGGTCGGCATGCCCCCGGCGCGCAGGGACGGCAGGGCTCCCGCGACGGCGTCGTAGCCGGACTCCGGGGACGCGCCCTGGATGCCGAGGACGTGGCCGGCGGGGACGGTCAGGCCGTCCTCGGAGAAGGCCCGCCGCATGCCGTCGACGCGCAGGCGGTGGATGGGCAGGTCGGCGACCACGGCGACACTCTCGTGGCCGAGGTCGCGCAGGTGGCGCCCTGCCAGGTGTCCGGCTCGCTCGAAGTCGACGGTGACGACCGGGAACGTCTCGGGCGGGTCGATCTCCCACGCGCACAGGGCCACGGGCAGCCCCTTGTCCAGGAGCAGGGCGGTGTGCGGGCCGAAGTCGAAGTCGCCGGCCACCAGCAGGGCGTCCACCGACCCGCCGGCCAGACGCGTCAGGTGGCGGCAGGCCCGGTCGTCGTCGCCTCGGGCGGTGGCGAGGATCAGGTGGTAGCCGTTCTCCTCCAGGACGGTCTCGACCTCCTCGACCACCTCCGCGTAGAACGGGTGGGCGACGGTGGGCACGATGAAGCCGACCGTCATGGTGGTGCCGGTGGCCAGGCCCCGGGCGACCATGTTGGGGGTGTAGCCCAGTTCGGCGATGGCCGCCTCGACCCTGGCCCTGGTCTCGGCGCTGACGACCTGCCGGCCGCGTACCACGTTGGAGACGGTCTGCTTGGTGACGCCCGCGAGTCTGGCGACATCAAGCATGGTGACCACAGGGCACCGCCTTCGATTCGACCGGTAAAACCTGGGGCGGGGACGGACGCTAACAGCGCCCCTCATCGCCGTCAACGCACCCTGAGGCCGCCCTGCCATGGCCTGAACCCTGCGCCGCAGAAAGCGCGTTCATCCACTCTTGACTCACTCGCAACGCCTCGTTACGGTCCATCCACGGCTCGGCTTTTACCGGTAAAAAGCCTGCCCGGTCCGGCCTCGTGGCCGACTCACCGACACGTCACTCCCCCACTTCTTCCTGTCGCTCCCCCCACTTCTTCTTTCGGCCAGCACGCTCCCCGTCCCGCCGTCCCGGCCCTTTCGCCGGGCAGCCGCTCATGCCCTGCGGTCAGGCGGATTCCAGAGAGGCTCGTCCATGAAGCCCACCCGACAGCTTTGCCGTGCCCTCGCGCCGCTCACGGCGGTGACCGCTCTCCTCTCCCTGTCCGCGTGCTCCAGCAGCGGTTCGGACTCGGGGCTCACCCTCTGGTACCGGCCGGGGTCGATCCCGACGTCAGCGGTGGAGGGCGTCCAGAAGCAGTTCCCGAAGGTGAAGCTCAACCTGGTGAAGGTCCCCGACCTGGAGCAGAAGCTGAAACTGGCGCTGCAGACCGGCAGCGGGACCCCTGACATCGCTGTCATCGGGAACTCCATCAGCGACTACTCGCCCATCGAGAAGAAGTTCGCCGACCTCAAGGCGCTCGGCGCCGATCCCACCAAGGACTACGTCACCTCGAAGTGGGAGAACGGCACCACCGCCAGTGGGCGGCTCATCGGCTTCCCCATCGACACCGGCCCGCAGGGCCTGTTCTACCGGACCGACCTCTTCGCCAAGGCGGGCCTGCCCACCGACCCGGACCAGGTGTCCGCGCTCACCGCCACCTGGGAGGGCTACCGGAGCCTCGCCGAGAAGACGTCCGCCGCCGGGTTCAAGGCGTGCGACAACGCCGGCATGGTCTACACCCTGCGGCTGACGCAGAAGGGGCAGGGTTTCTTCGACAAGTCGGGGGCCTACATCGGTGGCAACGCCCTGTCGAAGGAGGCGTTCGACTACTCGGCCGCGCTCATCACCGACGGGCTGTGCGCCAAGGCGGCCCCCTACAGCACCGACTGGAACAGCGCGGTGGCGCAGAACAAGCTCGGCGCGTTCGTCGGCCCCGTGTACGAGGGCGGTCTGCTGCCCGGGGCCGGGGCGAAGCCGGGCGTGTGGCGGGTGGCGCAGCCGCCGGGGGGTCCGGGCAGCCAGGGCGGCTCGTACATGACGATCCTCGCCTCCAGCAAGGACCAGAAGGACGCCTTCCAGGTCGTCCAGTGGATGCTGAACTCCGCGAACCAGGCGTCCGGTTACGTGAAGGACGGCCTGTTCCCGTCGGCGCTCGGCGCATTCAGCGACCCCCGGCTGACGGCGGGGCAGGAGTTCTACGGCGGGCAGAAGGTGGGCGTGCTGTTCGGTGACGTCGTCAAGAAGTCCCCGACCGTGCTGCGGATCGCGAAGAGCCCCGCTGTGGAGGGGGCGATGGCGGGCGCGCTGACCTCGGTGGCGCAGGGCAAGGAGTCCGCGGCCGACGCCTGGACGTCGGCGCAGAAGCAGATCACCGAGCAGCTGAAGCAGGGGTGATTGGCGCGTGAGGACGTGGACTCGCACCACCCTTCCCTACTACCTGTCGGTGGCGCCCTTCTTCGTGCTGTTCACGGTGTTCGGGATCGTCCCCCTGGCCGTCGCGGGCTATCTGAGCCTGCACCGGTGGGACGGCCTCGGCCCGATGCGCTACGTCGGGTTCGACCAGTTCACGCGGCTCGCCGACGACGCGCAGTTCTGGAAGGCGCTGCTGACCACGCTGGAGATCTTCGCGATGTCGCAGGTCCCGCTCGCGGTGGCGGCGCTGGCGGCGGCGTTCCTGCTCAGCAGTCCCCGGCTGCGGCTGCGGGGCCTGTACCAGACGATCTACTTCCTGCCGCAGGTCACCTCCGTCGTGCTGATCGCGATCGTCTTCGAGTCGCTGTTCAGCAACAACTTCGGCCTGATGAACAGGACGCTGGACTGGCTGGGCCTGCCCACCGTGAACTGGATGGCCGAGACGTGGGGCGTGAACACGGTCATCGCCCTGATGATCATCTGGCGGGGCTTCGGTTATCTCGTCCTGTTCTTCATGGCGGGCATGGCGGCCATCCCGCCCGAGGTGTACGAGGCGGCGGAACTCGACGGGGCGCGGCCCGCACGCCAGTTGTGGTCGATCACCCTGCCGATGATGCGGCCCACCGTCGTCTTCGCGATGATCACCGGCATCGTCGGCGGTCTCCAGGTCTTCACGGAGCCGCAGATGCTCATCGGGGCCCAGGGCACCGGCGCGCCCGGGGTGACCTTGATGCTCCTGCAGTACGACTACCTCGGGACGAACCCGGCGGCGGGCGCGCAGACCGACCTCGGGTACGCGAGCGCGATCGGCTGGGCCGTCTTCCTCGTGGTGGCCGTGGCCTCGGTCGGCTCCTGGTTCATGTCCCGTACCTCCTCGGACAAGGAGCCCGCCCTGTGACCGGCACCGAGCGGCGCCGCCCGCGCCCGCAGATCGTCAGACACCTCGCCCTCACGTTCGCCGCGCTGGCGAGCCTCTTCCCCTTCTACTGGCTGCTCGTCATGGCGACGAGCAGCACGGCGGAGGCGTTCAGGTTCCCACCCCGGCTCTACCCGGGCGACCGGCTCCTCGACAATCTCGGCAGGATCTCCGACGCCGTCCCGCTCGACTCGGCCTTCGTCAACTCCCTCACGGTGTCGACGTGCGCGGTGCTGCTGACGCTGTTCTTCTGCTCGCTCGGCGGGTTCGTCTTCGCCCGGATGCGGTTCCGGGGCCGGGACAAGCTGTTTCGGGTCGTCCTGTTCACGATGGTCTTCCCGACCGGGGTCGCGCTGGCGCCGTCGGTGCAGATCTTCGCGCACCTGGGCTGGATGAACACGTTCCTGCCGCTGATCGTCCCGGGCGCGGCCTCGGCGTTCGGCCTGTTCTGGATGCGGCAGGTCGCGCTCTCGTCGATCCCCCACGAGCTGATCGAGGCGGCCCGGCTGGACGGCTGCGGTCTGCTGCGCACCTACTGGCACGTGGCGCTGCCCGCGATGCGCCCGGGGCTTGCGGCGTTCGGGATCTTCAGCTTCATGTGGAGCTGGAACGACTACCTGTGGCCGCTGATCGTGCTGAACGACCCGCAGAAGTACACGCTCCCCGTCGGCCTCGCCCAGCTGAAGGGCAACTACGGCGACACCGACTACGCCGTGGTGATGGCCGGGACGCTCATCGCGGCCGTCCCTCTCATCGTGCTGTTCCTCCTGTGCCGGAAGTCCGTGTTCGCGAACATGGTCGCCGGCGCCCTCAAGTGATCCCCGGAGCCACAGATGTCCAGCCCGTCGCCGTCGCTTCCCGAACGCGGCATCCACGACACCTCGCCCGCCGCCGTCTGGCAGGACGGCTTCCTCACCGGCAACGGCGAGTCGGGGGCCGTGTTCCACGGCAGCCCCGAGCGGGAGAGGGTGATCCTCAACCACCACCGTCTGGTCCTGCCGAACGGCACCCGCGACATCGCACCGCCCGTGCTCGCCGGCCGTCTCGAGTCCGTGCGTGACAAGGCGCTCGCCGGGGACTGCCGGGCCGCGAGCCGCGAGTTCGCGGACGGCTGGACGCTGCTGTGGACGCAGACCTACCACCCGGCGTACGAGCTGGAGATCCTCACCCGCGACGTCACCACTGTGGACGGCTACCGCAGGACCACCGACTACCGCACCGGCGAGGTCACCTCCCGCTGGAGCGACGCGGACGGCACCTGCTCGCGCCGCGCCTTCGCTTCCCGCGCCGACCGGGTCCTGGTCCACGAACTCACGCCCGCCGAGGGCCGGACCCTCGCTCTGAGCCTGCGCGTCCGCACCGCGCTCCACGGCCTGCCCGACAGCGTGAGCTTCTTCCCGTACGCCACGGACGACGGCCACCTCGGGGTCCGCGCCGCCTACCCGGCGGGGCAGGGGGCCTACGGGTACGAGGGCGTCACGCGCGTCGTCGTGGAGGGGCCGGACGCCGCTGTGCGGCCCATGGGCGACTCGCTGGTCGTCACCTCCGCGACGCGGGTCCTGCTGCTGACGGCCGTGGAGCGCCACGAGTCCGAGGCCGGCCGGAAGTCCGGGGCGCTGCGGGCGCGGCTGGCGGAACTCGGCACCGGCTACGCCGAGTTGCTCGCCCGGCACACGGCCCTGCACACGCCGCTGTACGACCGCTCCCGCCTCGACCTGCGGGCCCCCGAGGCCGACCGCGCGCTGCCCGTGGCCGACCTGATCGCCCGCCCGCCGCTGGACCCGGCGCTGCTGGAGCGGCTCTACGACTCGGGCCGCTACCTCCTCATGTCGTCCAGCGGCATCCTGCCGCCCCGGCTGACGGGGCTGTGGACCGGTTCGTGGAACGAGGCGTGGGCGGGCGACTTCACGACCGACGCGAACGTCAATCTCCAGGTCGCCGGCACCACCCTCCTCGACCTGCCGGAGCTGATGGCGGGCTACGCCGACCTGGTGCTGGGCCAGTTGGACGACTGGCGTGTCAACGCCCGCAACCTCTACGGCGCGCGCGGCTTCCTCGCCCCCTCCCGTACGGACGGCGAGCACGGCCGCATGCTCCACTTCGACGGCGAGGGCTTCCCCGGCCACGCCTGGACCGGCGGCGCGGACTGGCTGCTGCACCCCCTCGTCGAGTACTGCGAGATGACCGGCGACGACGAGTTCCTGCGCACCCGGCTCGCCCCCGTGCTCCTCGAACTCGCCCTGTTCTACGAGGACTTCCTCACCCGCACCGACGCGGACGGCACCGTCGTGTTCGTCCCGTCGTTCTCCATGGAGAACCACCCGGCGAACTCCGAGGAGTACCTCGCGGTGAACGCCACCGGTGACATCGCGGCCGGCCGCCACGCTCTGGCGACGGCGATCCGCACCGCCCGCGCGCTCGGCGTGGAGGAGGGCCCCGGTGAGGGGGTGGAGCGCTGGACGGCGCTTGTGGAGCGGCTGCCCGGCTACCGGGTCAACGAGGACGGGGCCCTCGCCGAGTGGGCCTGGCCGCAGCACGCCGACCACTACGACCACCGGCACGTCCAGCACCTGTACGGGGCGTGGCCGCTGGACGAGATCAACCCCGAGGACGCCCCGGAGCTGGTCGGGCCCGCGCTGCGGGCGCTGGAGCTGCGCGGCGACCAGAACGTGTCGGCGCACGGGAGTCTGCACCGGGCGCTGGCCGCCGCCCGGCTGAAGGACGGGGAGAAGGTGGCGGCCAACCTGTCCAAGATCCTCGGTGAGGACATGCTGTTCCGGTCCTTGATGACCTCGCACAACCCGGGCCGTCACATCTACAACGCGGACGCGGCCCACGCGCTGCCCGCCGTCCTCGCCGAGGCCGTGTTCTGCTCGCGTCCCGGGGTGCTGGAGATCCTGCCCGCCCTGCCCGACGGGCTGCCGGACGGCGTCCTCACCGGGCTGCGGGCACGGGGGCGGGTCCGGGTGCACCGGCTGAGCTGGAACCTGGCGGAAGGCCGGGCGGCGCTCTCGGTCACCTCGGACGTCGATCAGGAGGTGACCCTGATCAGCCGTCGGGGGGCGGCGAAGGTGTCGTCGGACGCGCTCGTGGAGCCGTCGCCTCTGGGGGCGCACGCGCGGCGGGTGACGCTCAGGGCGGGGGAACTCGCCGAGATCGCCGTCGTCCTCGGCGGCTGACGGGGTGTCCGGGAGGAAGGGGGAACGCCGCTCAGTCGTCTCTGGACAGAGCCCCGTGTTCGCGCCGCGTCCCGGGCAGGACAGGGCCGTCGGACTTTGCGTGTCCCTGCGTCAGGACGAGGATCTCGTCCTCGGTGTCCCATGTGCGCCGCTCGGATTTCCCGGGGCACAGGCGGAGTTCGCCGTGGGTGCGGTAGCCGATGGCGCATTCGCCGTGGTGGAGGGCCGCCGCGACGACGGTGGTGAAGGAGGTCTCGCGGTCGGGCGGTACGTAGTGGTGGGCGGGGCGCAGGGCGAGGGCTCCGCCTCGGGCGGCGAAGATCTCGTCGAAGACGGCGGCCAGTTCGGGGTGGTGGACGATCTGGGCCATCAGGAGGGCGGTGAGTTCGCCGCGCAGGACGACGTCGAAGGCGCGGCCGAGCGGGGCGATGCGCCGGCTGCGGTGGTCGCGCATCTCGGCCACCACCGGCAGCACCTGCCCGGTCCGCTCCTCCCGGGACAGCAGGAGCAGCATGCTGAGCAGCGTCCGGTCGTCGGACCGCTCGGGGCGCGTCTCGTGGTCCGCTCCGAGGGCGATGACGCTGTCGTAGGCGTCGAGGTCGAGGCCGTCGAGGGTCTCGGGGGCGGCGGGATCACCGGTGCGGTGGACGATGTCCAGCGGCGCGGTGCTCTCCAGGGGTGGTGGTGCGTCGGTGACGACGTCAAGGACGGTGCCGGGTCGCGCCGTCCGGCGGAGGGTGTCCACGAGGTGCGGGGCGCGGCGGTTCCAGCCCAGGAGCAGCAGCCGCAGGGGCGGTTCGGGGCGGGGCCGGGGCGGGACGACGGCCTCGGTGTCGACGTCGGGCGGGCCGTCGCCGAGCGGGACGGGAGCGTCGTCGTGGGCGACGGTCACCAGCCGGTCCCCCGGCTCCAGCACGGTCTGCGGGGCGGGTGTGAGCAGCAGGCCGGTGCCGGGGCGCAGGAGCCCCACAAGGCAGGCCGTCTCCAGGCGCAGGGCCGCCTCCTCGAAGGTCAGCCCGGCCGTCCCCGGGATCGCGCTCACGTGGAACTCGGCGCCGGAGAAGTCGAGGAGGTCTCGCAGCACCGACGGCATTCCGGGGTGCCCGGCGGCCTGGAGGAGGAGGCGTGCGGTGGTGCGGTCGGTCTCCAGGACGGTGCCGCGCGGCCCGGCGGCCAGGTGCGCGGCCGGCAGGTGCCGTCCGTCGTGCACGGCGGCCACGACACGCGGCCCGTCCTCGGCGGGGAGCAGCGTCCGCAGGGCCAGCAGGGTGCGGACGACCATCAGGTCGCCGTCGGTGTCCTCGGCGGGCAGCACCGTCACCGTCCGGGCCGTGCCCGGCATCACCAGGGCCAGGGCGTCGGGGTCGGTCGGTGAGCCGGAGCGGCACTCCAGGCGGACGCCGGTCAGGGGGCCGAGGGCGTCGGCGAGGGACGTCTCCATGACGGCGGGGTCCCGGTCCGCGAGGACGGTGATCACCTGCCGGACACCCGGCGGGTGGGCCGCGATCAACTCGGTGACCAGGGGAAAGATCTGGTCGGACCAGCCGAGGACCACGGTGTGGCCCTGTTCCAGGACCCGTGAGCGGCCTCGCCTCAGCTCCGTGAGCCGGTCGCCCAGCACGGTCGTGACGACTCCGATGACCGTCGACACGCACAGCAGCGCGATCAGCCCCAGCAGCACGGACAGCAGCATGCGCACCGGCGCCCCCGTCGCGGCGCCGAGCCGGAGGGTCTCAGCGCTGGTGCGCCCCACCTGGAGGAGCCGGCCCGACAGCGAGCGCGGCGCGTCCGGGTCCGTCCACACCAGCAGGGCGCTGAAGGGCACGACGACCGCCAGGCAGCTCAGGCCCAGCCAGCCGAGCAGGGTGCCGGTGCTGCGGGCCAACGTCCTGTCGAACAGGTAACGCATCCGGTGGTGCCACGGAGTTCGTTCCTGTCGCCGCTCCACATCCGCCCCCTGATCTCCACGTCATGCCTCGGGAGACCGAAGCGTGCCTCTCCCGGTTGCCCCGACACGCCGTTCCACCGGGACTTTCACTCTCAGGAGTGGCACAGGAGATGCCTCGCCGCGACCATGCGGGGTTCGCCGGTCAGCCGGTCGAGCGCCGTGGACGATCCGCACGGCGTCGGCCTGTTCGGGCTCGGCGTCCTTGAGGAGGAGATCGGCGGCGCCGGGGGGGCGGTGCGGCGGGCGGGTAGTCGTGGAAGCCGAAGGCCGTCAGCATGGGGACCCGGGTCGCGGGGCGGCGTTGTGGGATCCCCGGCATGCGGACGCCCCTCAACGCCACCTGATCAGCAGCGCCCCGTCATCGACCCCCCGTCACCCCTGCCAGCGTCGTCGAAATCTCCCGGATCACCCGAGCCGCCTCCGCGACGAGGTAGAAGTGGCCTCCGGGATAGATCTCCTGCCGGAACCCGCCCGTGGTGTGTTCTTCCCACGCCGCGACGGCGTCCAGGGGGGCCTTGGGGTCGTTGTCGCCGATCAGGGCGGTGACCGGGGTGGCCACCTGGTGGAAGCGTTCGGGGCGGTACAGCTCGGCGGCTCGGTAGTCGGCGCGGAGGGCGGGGAGGATCAGCTGGAGCATCTCGTCGTCGCCGAGGATGCGGCTGTCGGTGCCGGAGAGGCGTTTGACCTCGGCGATCAGCGCCTGGTCGCCGCGGGTGTGGACGCCTTCCTCGATCTGGTGGCGCGAAGGTGCCCGCCGTCCGGAGGCGAACAGCATCACCGGCGCCACCCCGGCCTGTTCGAGGAGTCCGGCGAGTTCGAAGGCGAGGGAGGCGCCCATGCTGTGTCCGAAGAGGGCGAGCGGACCGGTGCCCTCGTCGGCCAGCACGGCGGGCAGCAGCCGGTCGGCCAGTTCGGGGATGCTCTCGGCGCACGGCTCCTGGCGGCGGTCCTGGCGGCCGGGGTACTGCACGGCGAGGACCTCGACGCCGGGGGCGAGGGCCTGGGACACCGGGTGGTAGAAGGAGGCGGAGCCGCCCGCGTGCGGCAGGCACAGCAGCCGGACGGCACCGGGGTCCGCCGGGTGGTAGCGGCGTATCCACAGCGTCCTGTCCTCGGTGTCGACGCTCATCTGGGGCTCCCGTGGCTGGTGTTGGGGCAGGGGTGGTGCCCCCGTAAGTTAGCAAACCCGGATGTCAGGACGGTGTCGTGCCAGGCCCCTGTCCGGACCCCTATCACCGGCCCCGGTGAGGTCAGGGGTGTTCCAGCGCCCGGCGGACGCCCTATCTCTTTCGTGAGCCCTCGTACGACGGGGCCGCGTGACCTGGCTACCGATTCCGACCCCACGGGGGTTCTCTGTGACGGACGAAGCACAGCTCGTCGAGTACATCCGGCGTCTGACCGGTGAACTGCGCCAGTCCCACCGGCGGGTGCGGCAGTTGGAGGACGCGGGCAGCGAGCCGCTGGCCGTCGTCGGCATCGGCTGCCGTTTCCCGGGCGGGGTCACGGGTCCGGACGAGCTGTGGCGGCTGGTGGACGAGGGCCGGGACGCGGTGGGCGAGATGCCGGCGGGCCGGGGCTGGGACTTCGACGCGCTGTTCGCGGCCGATCCCGACGCGCCGGGCTCCAGTCACGCCCGCGAGGGCGGCTTCCTGCACGACGCGGCGGCCTTCGACGCCGGGTTCTTCGGGATCTCGCCGCGTGAGGCGCTGGCCATGGATCCGCAGCAGCGGCTGCTCCTGGAGACCTCGTGGGAGGCGCTGGAGCACGCGGGCATCGACCCGGCGGGCCTGGTCGGGAGCCGGACCGGTGTGTACGCGGGGCTGATGTACCACGACTACGCCGGTGAGCTGTCGACGATGCCGGACGAGGTGCAGGGTTTCCTGAGCACCGGGAACTCCGGGAGCGTGGTGTCGGGGCGGGTCGCCTACGTCCTGGGTCTTGAGGGTCCGGCGCTGACCGTCGACACCGCCTGTTCGTCGTCCCTGGTGACCGTGCACCTGGCGGGCCAGGCGCTGCGGTCGGGGGCGTGCGATCTGGCGCTGGCCGGCGGGGTGACCGTCATGTCGACGCCGTCGACGTTCGTGGAGAACTCCCGGCAGGGCGGGCTGGCCGCCGACGGCCGCTGCAAGTCGTTCGCGGACGCCGCCGACGGCACCGGGTGGGGCGAGGGTTCGGCGATGCTCGTGCTGGAGCGGCTGTCGGACGCGCAGCGCAACGGGCACCGCATCCTGGCCGTGGTGCGTGGCTCGGCCGTCAATCAGGACGGCGCCTCCAACGGGCTGACCGCGCCCAACGGCCCCTCGCAGCAGCGGGTGATCCGGGACGCGCTGGCCGACGCCCGGCTGACGGCGGCCGACATCGACGCGGTGGAGGCGCACGGCACGGGCACCACGCTGGGCGACCCGATCGAGGCGCAGGCGCTGCTGGCCACGTACGGCAAGGAGCGGCCGGAGGGGCAGCCGCTGCGGCTGGGGTCGGTCAAGTCGAATCTGGCGCACACGCAGGCCGCCGCGGGGGCCGCCGGGATCATCAAGATGGTGATGGCGATCCGGCACGCCCGTATGCCGCGCACGCTGCACGTCGACGCGCCCACCACGCAGGTCGACTGGGGCGCGGGGGCGGTGTCGCTGCTCACCGAGGCGTGCGACTGGCCCGACCTGGGCCGTCCGCGCCGCGCGGCCGTCTCGTCGTTCGGGGTGAGCGGCACCAACGCCCACGTCATCATCGAGCAGGCCCCGGAGCCGGAACCGGCCGGGCCTGCCGACTCCCCCGCGCTGCCCGTCGTCCCCGTGCTGCTCTCCGCCCGCGACCCGCAGGCGCTGCGGGCCCAGGCGTCGCGCCTCCACGCCCGCCTCACCGGTGCGGACGCTCCGGCCCTCCTCGACGTCGCGCACTCCAGCGCCGTCACCCGTGCCGCTCTGGAGGAGCGGGCCGCCCTTGTCGTGGACGGCGCCGCGAGCCTGCTGGAGGCGCTGCGGGCGCTCGCCGACGGTGAGCCCGCGCCCGGTGTGGTCAGCGGGCACGCCGAGGACCGGGCCACGGCGATCCTGTTCACGGGGCAGGGTGCCCAGCGTCCGGGCATGGGGCGTGAGTTGTACGAGGTGTTCCCCGTGTTCGCCGCCGCTCTCGACGAGGTCTGCGGACACCTCGACACGCACCTCGGGCGGTCCCTGAAGGGGCTGATGTTCACCGGGCCGGACACGCCGGAGGCGGCCCTCCTCGACGAGACGCGGTACACGCAGGCCGCCACGTTCGCGCTGGAGGTCGCGCTGTACCGGCTCGTGGAGAGCTGGGGTGTCGTACCGGCTCAGCTCGCCGGGCACTCCATCGGTGAGCTGGCCGCCGCGCACGTGTCGGGGATGCTGTCACTGCCGGACGCGTGCGCGTTGGTCGCCGCGCGGGGGCGGCTGATGCAGGCGCTGCCCGAGGGCGGTGTGATGGTGGCGCTGGAGGCGTCCGAGGAGGAGGTGGCGCCGCTGCTGGCCGGGCGGGAGGACGCCGTCGCGCTGGCCGCCGTCAACGGTGAGCGGTCCGTCGTCGCCTCCGGTACGGACGCCGCCGTCACCCCCGTCGCCGAGCATTTCGCGGGCCTGGGCCGCCGCACCCGGCGGCTGAAGGTGTCCCACGCCTTCCACTCGCCGCTGATGGAGCCGATGCTGGACGACTTCCGGGCCGTCGTGCGGACCCTGGAGTTCCGGCCCCCGGGCATTCCCGTCGTCTCCAGCGTCACCGGCGCGCACCAGGACCCGCAGGCGTGGGCCGATCCGGACTACTGGGCCCGGCAGGTGCGGGACACGGTCCGGTTCCTCGACGTGCTGCGCACGCTGCGCGGGCTCGGCGTCACCGCCCAGTTCGAGCTGGGCCCCGACAGCGCGCTGACCGCGCTGACCGAGGCCGGTGACGGCGCGCCGCTCGGTGTGGCCGCCCAGCGGCGCGGGCAGCCCGAGGTGCGGGCCCTGGTCGGCGCGCTGGCCGCGCTGCACACGGGGGGCGTCGCCGTGGACTGGGCCGCGTTCTACGCGGGCCGGGGCGCTCTCACCGTCGACCTCCCCACGTACGGCTTCCAGCGGCGCGACTACTGGCTGCGCCCCAAGCCGGGTGCGGGCGCGCGGTCCGGGGCCGGGCTCACCGGCTCGGGGCATCCGCTGCTGACGGCGACGACGAGCGTCGCCGGGACGGGGCTGCACGTCCTCACCGGCCGTCTCGGCCTCGACACCCACCCGTGGCTCGCCGACCACGCCGTCGGCACCACCGTCCTCGTCCCCGGCACCGCGTTCGTGGACCTCGCGCTGCACGCGGCCCGGCAGGAGGCGGTGGGCGCGGACGCGCTGACCGTCGGTGAACTCGTCCTGCACGCCCCGCTGGTCCTGCCGCCGACGGGCGGTGTCCGGGTGCAGGCGGTGCTCGACACCTCCGGCCGCGCCTTCACGGTGGCCTCGCAGCCGGAGCACGCGGACGGCGACTCCTGGACCGTGCACGCCGAGGGCACCCTCGGCACGGCCCCGGCCACTCCCCCGGCGCCCCTCGACCCGGCCTGGCCGCCGCCCGGCGCGAGCGCGCTGCCCGTCGACTCGCTGTACGAGGACCTCGCGGCCGGCGGTTTCGCGTACGGCCCTGTCTTCCAGGGCGTGCGGCGGGCCTGGCGGCTCGGTGACGACGTGTACGCGGACGTCGCTCTCCCTGAGGCGGCGACCGCCGACGCGGGCGCGTTCACGCTGCACCCGGCGCTGTTCGACGCCGCCCTGCACGCGGCCGTCCACGCGGGCGGCGCCCTCGGGGAGAGCGGCGACGGCGGCAGGCTGCCGTTCGTGTGGGACGACGTCACCTTGCACGCGACCGGCGCGAGTGCGCTGCGCGTGCGGATCACCCCGACCGGTCCCGACTCCCTCGCGCTGACCCTCGCGGACTCGGCGGGCGCTCTCGTGGCGACGGTCGGCTCGCTGACCGTACGCGCGGCACCGGCCTCCCTCGGCGCGGCACCGGAGGCCGACGGAGGGGACGACCTGTATCTGCCGGGCTGGGAAGCGCTGGCGCTGCCCGAGAAGGCCATCGAGGTCGACGGCACGCCGGACACCGAAGCCGGGGCCGTCCTCCTCGACTTCGACGCGCGCGACGACGTCCACGAGGCCACCGAGCGTGCCCTGACGGCCGTGCGGGACTGGATCGGCGCGGATCACGACAAGCTGCTCGTCGTCCTCGTGCGGGGCGCGGTGCGGGTGTCCGAGGAGGAGCCCGCGCCGGAGCCCGCCGCCGCGGCCGTGTGGGGGCTGCTCGGTTCGGCCGCGCACGAGAACCCGGGCCGGATCGCCGTCCTCGACTGGGACGGTGACGACCGTTCGGCGGCCGTCATCGCCCGCGCGGCGGCGCTGCCCGAGCCCCGGCTCGCCCTGCGCGCGGGCGCTGTGCACGCGCCCCGGCTGCTGCCGCTGGCCGCGCACCCGGCGCTGCTGCCGCCCGCCGGCGGGCCGTGGGCGCTGGAGCGCACGGGCGACACCGGCACGATCGACGACCTGACCCTGGCTCCGGCGGCCGACGACGTCACGGCGCCGCTCGCGCCGGGCACGGTCCGCGTCGACGTCCGCGCGGCGGGCGTCAACTTCCGTGACGTCGTCGTCGCTCTCGGGATGGTCGACGGGTTGCGGGGGCTCGGCGGTGAACTCGCCGGTGTGGTCCGTGAGACGGGGCCCGGGGTGACGGATCTGAAGCCGGGTGACCGGGTGCTCGGGCTCGCGCCGCGCGCCTTCGGGCCGGTCGCGGTCACGGACCGGCGGTGGCTCGCCCCGCTGCCCGACGGCTGGGGGTTCGCGGAGGGGGCCGCCGTCCCCGTCGCCTATCTCACCGCCTACTACGGGCTCGTCGTCCTCGCGGACGTGCGGCCGGGGCAGCGGGTTCTCGTGCACGCCGGTGCGGGCGGGGTCGGTACGGCCGCCGTGCGGCTCGCCCGGCATCTGGGGGCGGAGGTGTTCGCGACGGCCAGTTCCGGGAAGCGGGACGTGCTGCGTGCCGCCGGGCTGGACGACGCGCACACCGCCGACTCCCGGACCCTGGACTTCGCGGACCACTTCCTCGCCACGACCGGCGGAGAGGGCGTGGACGTCGTCCTGGACTGTCTCGCCGGGGAGTTCGTGGACGCCGGGCTGCGGCTGCTGCCGCGCGGTGGACGGTTCCTGGAGATGGGCAAGACCGACATCCGTGAGCCGGGGGCGGTGGCCGCCGCTCACCCGGGCGTGGAGTACCAGGCGTACGACCTGAACGAGGCGGCGCCGGAGCTGATGCGGGAGATGCTGGGCGCCGTCCTCGGGCTGTTCGCGCGGGGTGCGCTGGCCCTGCCGCCGATGACGACGTGGGACGTGCGCCGGGCACGCGAGGCGTTCCGGGCGCTCAGCCAGGCCAAGCTGGTCGGCAAGGCCGTCCTGACCGTGCCGCCTGCCGTGGACCCGGACGGTGTGTTCGTCGTCACCGGGGCGGGCGGCAACCTCGGCGGGCTCGTGGCCCGGCACCTCGTGGCCCGGCACGGCGCCCGGCGGCTGCTGCTCCTGGGCCGCCGGGGCCTGGAGGCGCCCGGCGCGGCCGAGCTGGAGAAGCTGCTGCTGGCCGACGGCGCGGCCGACGTCACCACCCTCGCCTGCGACGTCGCCGACCGGGCCGCCCTGCGCTCGGCGCTCGCCGGAGTCGGCCGGCCCGTGACGGCGGTCGTGCACACCGCCGGTGTCCTCGACGACGGATTGGCGGCGGGGCTCAGCGACGAGCAGTTGCACCGCGTGCTGCGGCCGAAGACGGACGGCGCCCTGCACTTGGACGGTGTCCTGCGTGAACTCGGCCAGGATCCGGCCCTGTTCGTGCTGTTCTCCTCCGCCTCCGGCCTCACCGGCAACCCCGGGCAGGCGAACTACGCGGCGGCCAACGTCTCCCTCGACGCCCTCGCGGCCCGCCGCCGGGCCGACGGACTCGCCGGGCTGTCGCTGGCGTGGGGCGCCTGGGAGCAGTCGGGCGGCATGACCGCCGCCCTCAACGAGACGGACCAGCGCCGCATGGCCCGCTCCGGGCTGCGCGCGCTCACCGCCGAGCACGGCCTCGCCCTGTTCGACGCCGCGCTCGGCGCCGACACCGACACCCTCGCCCCGATCGCCGTCGACACCGCCGTCCTGCGCTCGCAGGCCGAGTCCGGCACCCTGCCCGCCGTCTTCCGGGGTCTGGTGCGCGGGCCCGTGCTGCGCCGGGCCACGGCGGACAGCGGCGGTGCCGGGCCCGATCTCGCGGAGCGGCTCGCGGCGCTGTCGGAGGCGGAGCGTAACCGGCTGCTGCTCGACCTCGTCCACCGGCACACCGCGACCGTCCTCGGCCACGGCGACCCGGGGGCCGTCACCGCGCACCGCACGTTCCGGGAGCTGGGCTTCGACTCCCTCACGGCGGTCGAACTGCGCAACAGCATCGGCGCGGCGACCGGCCTGAAACTGCCGGCCACGCTCGTCTTCGACCACCCCACCCCGGAGGCCGTCGCCGCGCTCCTGCTCGCCGGGCTCGCCCCGCCGGCCGTCTCCCCCGGCCGCCAGGCACTGGCCGCGCTGTCCGCGCTGGCCTCGGCGCTCGCCGAGGTCCCGGACGACGACCCGGACCACGGCCTGCTGCACGACCGGCTGACCCGGCTGTGGGAAGGCCTGCGCGCGCCTTCGGAACAGAACCTCACCGCGGTCACCGACGACGACCTGTTCGCCATGATCGACGAGGGCTACCGCTGAGCACCTCGCCCGCCTTCCCCACGCCCCGCCCCGCTCCCCGAGGATGTGACACCCGCATGCCCAGCACCCCCGCCGCCGAGGAGTCCGGCAGCGCCGAGAGCCGCCTGCGCGACTACCTCAAGCGGGCCGTCGCCGACGCCCGCGACCTGCGCGAGCGGCTCACGGAGAGCGAGAACCGCAGCCGCGAGCCGATCGCGATCGTCGGCATGGCCTGCCGCTACCCCGGGGCCGTCGACAGCCCGGAGGCGCTGTGGCGGCTCGTCGCCGAAGGCCGCGACGGCATCGGGGACATGCCCCGCGACCGGGGCTGGCCCGTCGACGACCTGTACGAGGACACCGAGGGCTCCTCGGCCACGCTTCAGGGCGGCTTCATCGACGACCCGGCGGGCTTCGACGCCGAGTTCTTCGGCATCTCGCCGCGCGAGGCCCTCTCCATGGACCCGCAGCAGCGGCTGCTCCTGGAGGTCTCCTGGGAGGCGGTGGAGCGGGCGGGGCTGAGCCCGGCCGCGCTGCGCGGATCGCGGACCGGCGTCTACTTCGGCGGCGGCTCCGAGGACTACGTCAGCCTCCTGACGACGCTCCAGGACTCCGAGGACGCCCCGTCGCTGACGGGCATGACCAGCAGCGTGATGTCCGGCCGGGTGGCCTACACGCTCGGTCTGGAGGGTCCGGCGCTGACCGTCGACACCGCCTGCTCGTCCTCGCTGGTCTCCCTGCACCTCGCCGTGCAGGCGCTGCGCGCGGGCGAGTGCGACATGGCGCTCACCGGCGGCGTGACGGTGATGGCGACGCCCAGCATCTTCCCGGAGTTCTCCCGCCAGGGCGGCCTCGCCTCCGACGGCCGCTGCAAGTCCTTCGCGGACTGCGCGGACGGCACCGGCTGGGGCGAGGGCGTCGGCGTCCTCGTCGTGGAGCGGCTGTCCGACGCCCGCCGCCTGGGACACCCGGTGCTGGCCGTCGTCCGTGGCACGGCCGTCAACCAGGACGGCGCCTCCAACGGCCTCACCGCCCCCAACGGCCCCTCCCAGCAGCGGGTCATCCGCGACTCCCTCGCCAACGCGGGTCTCACGCCCGACGAGGTCGACGCCGTCGAGGCGCACGGCACCGGGACGAAGCTCGGCGACCCGATCGAGGCGCAGGCAGTGCTGGCGGCCTACGGGCAGGACCGTGAACACCCGCTGTATCTCGGCTCGTTGAAGTCGAACATCGGGCACACCATCGCCGCCGCCGGTGTCGGTTCCGTCATCAAGGCGGTGCTGTCGCTGCGGGCGGGTGTCCTGGCGAAGACGCTGCACGTGGACGAGCCGAGCAGTCAGGTGGACTGGTCGGCGGGTTCCGTGGAACTGCTGACGGAGGCTCGGGAGTGGCCCGCGACGGGCCGTCCGCGCCGGATCGGCGTCTCCTCGTTCGGCATCAGCGGGACCAACGCCCACCTCGTCCTGGAACAGGGTGACGACCCGGCACCGGCCGAGTCGGACGACTTCGCGGGACCCGTTCCCTTGTTGCTGTCCGCCCGCAGCGCGGCCGCGCTGTCGGCGCAGGCCGCCCGGCTGGCCGAGCACCTCGACGAACACCCCGAGGCGCGGCCCCAGGACATCGCGTACTCGTCCGTCGTGTCGCGGGCCGGGCTGGAGTGCCGGGCCGTCGTGGTGGGTACGGACCGGGATGCGCTGCTACGCGGCGTTCGTGGGGTGGCTGAGGGGTCCGCCGGGGCGGGTGTGGTGTCGGGGCGTGTGGGGGCGGGGGGTGTGGTGTTCGTGTTCCCCGGTCAGGGGTCGCAGTGGACGGGCATGGCCCTCGAACTCCTCGACTCCTCACCGGTGTTCGCCGCGCGGATGGCGGAGTGTGAGGAGGCGCTGTCGGGGTTCGTTGACTGGTCGCTGAGGGATGCGCTGCGGGGTGATCTGGAGCGGGTCGATGTCGTGCAGCCGGTGCTGTGGGCGGTGATGGTGTCGCTGGCGGAGGTGTGGCGGTCCTTCGGGGTCGAGCCCGCTGCTGTGGTGGGGCATTCGCAGGGTGAGATCGCGGCGGCCGTCGTCGCCGGGGCGCTGTCGTTGGAGGACGGGGCTCGGGTGGTGGCTCTCCGCTCGCGGGCGATCCTCGCGCTGTCCGGGAAGGGCGGCATGGTCTCCGTGCAGTTGCCCGCCGACCGGGTGCGTGAAGAGCTGGAGCGGTGGGAGGGCCGCATCGACCTGGCCGCCGTCAACGGACCGGCGTCCGTGGTCGTCGCGGGCGAACCCGAAGCCCTGGACGAGCTGTTGGAGTGGGCCGAGACGGACGGCGTACGAGCCCGGCGGATCGCCGTGGACTACGCCTCCCACTCCTCCCATGTCGACGCGGTGCGTGAGGAGTTGGCGGACCTCCTGAAGGACGTCTCCCCGCAGCCGTCCCGTGTCGCGTTCTACTCCTGCGTGAGCGCGGGCCGTCTGGAGACGTCCGCCCTGGACGCGGACTACTGGTTCCGCAACCTGCGCCAGCCGGTGGAGTTCGAGGCGGCGACCCGTGCCCTGCTGGAG
>DATCQX010000209.1:0-3906 GCA_036569285.1 Streptomyces sp. | reverse complement strand
CGACCGCGCCGAGCTGCCCGAGGTCGCCGCGACGCTCCAACAGCAGCTCCAGAAGGCCGGGTTCAAGGTGAAGCTGGAGGTGCGGGAGTACTCGGCGATCGAAGCGGACGCGCTGGCCGGGAAGTTCGACGCGTTCATCCTCTCCCGGGCGACCGTCCTCGACTCCGGGGACCCGGTCTCCTACCTGTACAGCGGCTTCGCGTCCGACGGTTCCTTCAACATCGCCCAGCTCAAGAACCCTTCCGTGGACGCCGAGTTGAAGAAGGCGGGGGCGACGCCTCCCGGGGACGCGCGACGGGCCGCGATCGTCGCCGGAGAGGCCGCCGTGCTGGCCACGGACGCCGCTGTGCCGCTGCTGCACGAGCGGGTGCTTCGCGGGGACGCCGCCGGGGTGGTGGGCGCCGCTCATGATCCGCGCGAGCGGGAGCTGATCACCTCCGCGACGTACGTCAAGTGAAGCGGCTGCCGGGGAGTTCGCTGCGTCCCTCCCCCGCCGCCCTGACCCGTACCCTCGGCCTCCTCGCCGTCGTCACCGCCGTCGGACTGCTGCCCTGGCTGTCGGGAACCGACCCCGCGCTGACGGTCCTGCGGGCCCGCTCGGCGGAGCAGGAGCCGACGCGGGAGGCGCTGGACGCGATCCGCCGCGACCTCGGTCTGGACGGCGGTCCCCTTGCCGTACTGGGGAGTTGGGCCGGTGATCTGCTGCACGGCGACCTCGGGACGTCGTGGGTGTCCGGCACCGACGTCCTGCCGTCCGTCACCGCCGGGCTCCAGGTCTCGCTGGCCCTGATGGGCGGGGCGCTGGGCGTCGCGGTGCTGCTGGCGGCGCTGCTCGTCGCGCCGGTGCTGGTGCGGGGGCGGGGGTCGGCCGGGGCGGGGGCCGCGATGCTGGCGGCCGTACCGGAGTTCCTGCTGGCGACCGTCGGGCTGCTGGTGTTCGGGGTGTGGCTCACGTGGCTGCCGACGTCCGGGTGGGAGGGTCCGGCGCATCTCGTGCTGCCCGCCGTCGCGCTCGGCATCCCGGCGGGCGGGCTGCTCGGGCGGCTCGTCGCGGACGCGCTGCCGTCCGTCCTCGACGAGCGGTGGGTCGAGCTGTGGCGGGGGGCCGGGGTGAGCCGTACGCGGGTCGCCGGGGCCGCGCTGCGCCGCGTACTGCCGCCCCTGGTACCGCAGTTCGGGATGGCGGCCGTCGGCCTGACCGGCGGGGCCGTCGCCGTGGAGACCGTCTTCGCGGTCCCCGGCATCGGGCGGACGGCACTCGGCGCGGCCAAGTCGCAGGACCTGCCGCTGCTCCAGGGTTCGGTGCTGGCGCTGCTGCTGCTCGGGCTCGTCATCGGGGCGGTGTCGGCGCTGCTGCGACGCCGGTTGCTCGGACCGGCTCTGCGTGACGCGTCGCTCGCGCTGCCGCCGCCGCGTCCGGTACGGGTGCCCGTCGCCGTGCCGGTGTCCCTGTTCGCGCTGCTCGCGGGGGCGATCGGGTGGGGGCTGCTGCGGGACCCGTACGCCGTGCGCACGAACGAGCGTCTCGCCGCGCCGAGTTGGGGGTATCCGCTGGGGACGGACGGGCTGGGCCGGGATGTGCTGGCCCGCCTCGGGCACGGGGCCGCGACGACGGTCGGGACGGCCGCCGCCGTCTGTCTGCTGGGGCTGGTCGTCGGGCTCGCCCTCGGCTTCCTGCCCGGTGTCGCCGCCGGTGCCTCGGACATCGCCAACGCCCTGCCGCCGATCGTCGTCGGCATCCTGGTCGCCGCCGCGACCGGGCCCGGAACGGGCGGTGCGGCACTGGCGGTTGCCCTGCTGTCGTGGCCGCCGCTGGCCGCGCACACGGCGGCGCTGGTGCAGGAGGTGCGGGCGTCGGCGTTCCTGACGGCTCAACGGGCCATCGGGGCGACCCCGTTGTGGATCCTCACGCGGCATGTCCTGCCGACGGTGGCGGGCCCGGTCGCCCGGCACGCGCTGCTGCGGCTGCCGGGGATCGCGCTGGCCCTGGCCTCCCTCGGGTTCCTCGGGCTGGGCGCCCAACCTCCGGACCCTGAGTGGGGGTTGCTGCTCGACGAGTCGCGGGCGTACGTGGAACGGGCACCCTGGGCCGCGTTGGCTCCGGCTGTGGCGCTGGCTGTGCTGGCGGGGCTCGCGGTGTCGGGGGCGGCGTTCGTGGAGGGGCGGGAGCGGAAGGTGCGGCCGGATGCGGGGGTGTCTCTTGCGGCGTGAAGAAGGGATGGGTGCCGAAGTGAAGGTGGGGGAACCCGGGGGCGTCCCCCTGCTCTCCGTCCGTGACCTCCGTATCTCCTTCTCCGGAGTCGAGGCCGTCCGGGGCGTCTCCTTCGACGTCCTGCCCGGTGAAGTCCTCGCGATCGTCGGGGAGTCGGGGGCGGGGAAGTCGCTCACGGCTCGGGCGTTGCTCGGGATGCTGCCGAGGGAGGCGGTGCGGGGCGGGGTCGTGGAGCCGGATCTGTCAGGGCAGCGGGGTCGTCGGATCGCGTTGGTTCCGCAGGACGCGCTGTCGGCGCTGTCGCCCGTGCACCCCGTGGGGGATCAACTCGCCGCCGCCGTACGGTCGGTGCGGCGGGTGTCGCGGAGGGAGGCTCGGGCGTCGGCCGTCGCCGCGCTGGAGCGGGTGGGGATCGCGGACGCCGCGCGGAAGGCCCGGGCCTATCCGCACGAGTTCTCCGGCGGGATGCGGCAGCGGGCGGTCGTCGCGATGGCGACGGTCAACGAGCCGGAGATCCTGGTGGCGGACGAGCCGACGACCGCCCTGGACGAGGAGCGGCGCGAGTTGGTGCTGGGGTTGCTGCGGGCCCGGCCGGGGGCGCTGGTCCTGGTCACGCACGACGTGGAGGCGGTGCGGCTGCACGCCGACCGGGTGTTGGTGATGTATGCCGGTCGGGTGGTCGAAGTCGGTTCCGTGGAGCGGGTGTTGGGGACGCCTCGGGCGCCCTATACGGCCGGGCTGCTGGCCTCGCTGCCCCGGCCCGGCGGACCGAAGCGGCTGCCGGTGCTCGCCGGTGAGGCGCCGTTGCCGGGGGCGATTCCGGCGGGGTGCGCGTTCGCGCCGCGTTGCGGGTTCGCGACGGAGGTATGCCGGGTGGAGGAGCCTGAACTCCGGGAGGCCGAGGGGCAGATGGTGGCGTGTCATCACTGGGAGAGCCTGTGAATCAGCCCTTGTTGGACGTCCGTGATCTCGTCGTCCGGTACGGCGGTACGACTGTCGTGGACGGCGTCTCCTTCGCCCTCTCCCCCGGCGAGACGCTCGCGCTGGACGGGCCGAGCGGGTGCGGGAAGTCGTCGACCGCGCTCGCCGTGCTCCAGTTGCGCAGGCCAGCTTCCGGTGAAGTGTGGTTCGAGGGGCGGGATTTGACGGGTCTCACGGAGCGTGAGCTGCGGGCGGTGCGCCCTCGGATGCAGCCCGTGTTCCAGGATCCCTACGGCTCGCTCAGTCCTCGGCACCGGGTCCGGGACGCCGTCGCCGAGCCGTTGAAGGTGCAGGGGAGGTGGGATGCGGAGAGCGGGCCGAGGAAGGTGGCCGAGCTGCTGGAGCGGGTCGGGCTGAACGCGGCTCACGCGGAGCGGCGTCCGCATGAGCTGTCCGGCGGGCAGTGTCAACGCGTGGGGATCGCGCGGGCGTTGGCGTCCGAGCCGCGGCTGCTGGTGCTCGACGAGCCCGTGTCGGCGCTCGATCCGTCCGTGCGGGCCGGGGTGTTGAACCTGCTCGCCGAGCTGCGGGACGAGTTGGGGCTCGGGTGTCTGTTCATCTGTCACGACCGGGCCGTCGTACGGCACTTCGCGGACCGGGTCGTCGAGATGCGGGACGGGAGGGTCACTTCGGGTTCGCCGCGTCCATGAGCCGGCGCAGGCCCTCCGTCAACGCGCCCGCGTCCGGGGCGGACTTGGGGTCGAAGGTCCACT
>DATCQX010000208.1:0-13072 GCA_036569285.1 Streptomyces sp. | reverse complement strand
ACCGCGTCGGGTCAAGCAGGGTCGTGCAGGAAACGCCGACAGGTATAGTCCATTTCCCGGCGGCGGAGCAAGATCGAATGCAAGGTTGGCCGTGGCTGTTTTCCAAGTTGAGACCTCGCGGAAATCCGGACAGCCCCTTTCCGGTCCGACCGCCGAATTCGCGACACCACAAGCGCTTTCCCCAGTGAACGCCCCTGACATCACAGGCCACTTGACCATCTACTGCTTCCCGCTCCACCAGTGGGAAAACGTTGTCCGAGACCGGTTGTCCGAGCGGTACGGGAGGGTGTGGAGCGCCTGCGGGAGCGGTGGGGACGGCTTGCGTGGCGCAAGCGGTTTCACTCGTTCGTGGGAGTGCGTGCGGAGGCGTTCGTGCGGGGCGTTCCCCGTGGGGTCTGCGGGTACGTACGGGAAGTACCGTCCGCCGCTCGACGGCGAGACGGTGAACTGCTCGCCCGAGTCGCCCAGTTGGGGGATCCATGCCGTCCATCGAAGTCCTCGACCCCGCCTGGCTGCCCGCGGAGGCCTTCCGGGCGCTGGGGTCCCGGCGGGTGCTGGTGCGGGGAGCCGGGGCCCTGGTGGAGACCGTGCGGGAGGAAGTGCGGGACGCGTGCGGGGAGTTCGGCGGTGAGGCGGTCTCCGGCGGGGCGTACGACGTGCTGTTGGAGGTGTCGGACGGCGGACTCGGCCCCGAGGGCTTCGCGTTCACCTTCGACGGCTCCCGCGCCTCGGTCACCGCGTCGGCCGGGGCGGGACTGCTGTACGGGCTGTTCCACGTCGTCCGGCTCGGCGAGGACGCGTTCCGGGGGCCCGCGCGGAGCGAACCGCACTCCCCCGCGCTGGCGTCGAGGATGGTGGACCACTGGGACAACGTGGCCGTGCACCCGGTGATGGGTCAGGTCGAACGGGGTTACGCGGGCGGGTCGTTGTTCTGGGCGGACGGGAAGGCGCGGCGGGATCCCGGGCGGGTGCGGGCGTACGCCAGGCTGCTCGCGGCCTGCGGGGTGAACGCGGTCTGCGTCAACAACGTCAACGTGCACGCGGTGGAGGCACGGCTGCTGACCGAGCGGGTGGGTGAAGTCGCTTCCATCGCGGACGTGTTGCGGGCCTACGGGATCCGGACGCACCTGTCGGTGACGTTCGCGGCGCCCATGGTGCTCGGCGGGCTCGGGACGGCCGATCCGCTGGACGCGGGGGTGCGGGAGTGGTGGGCCGGTGCCGTGCGGGGGGTGTACGCGGCGATCCCGGACTTCGGCGGGTTCGTGGTGAAGGCCGACTCCGAGGGGCAGCCGGGGCCGTTCGCCTACGGGCGCTCGCACGCGGACGGGGCGAACATGCTGGCCGCCGTGCTCGCGCCGTTCGGCGGGACGGTCCACTGGCGGGCGTTCGTCTACGACCACCGCCAGGACTGGCGGGACCGCTCGACGGACCGGGCGCGGGCCGCGTACGACCATTTCGCGCCGCTGGACGGGGAGTTCGCGCCGAACGCGGTGCTCCAGGTGAAGCACGGCCCGATGGACTTCCAGGTGCGGGAGCCGGTGTCTCCGGTGCTGGGGGCGCTGCCCCGGACCCGGTTCGCCGTGGAGGTGCAGGCCACGCAGGAGTACACCGGGCAGCAGCGGCACGCCTGTTGGCTGGGTCCGATGTGGAGCGGAGTGCTGCGGTTCCGGCCCGGGGGTGAACAAGGGCCGTCCGTCGGTGAGTTGGCGTCGGAGGTGGTGGCGGTGTCGAACGTCGGGGACGATCCGTTCTGGACGGGGCATCCGCTGGCGCAGGCGAATCTGTACACGTTCGGGCGGTTGGCGTGGGAGCCCGGGGCGGAACCCCTCGACGTGCTCGACGAGTGGCTCCGACTGACCTTCGGGGCGCGGGAGTTGGAGGGCCTGCGAGAGCTGCTCGCCGGGTCCTGGGCGACGTACGAGAAGTACACGACGCCGCTCGGGGTGGGGTTCATGGTGCAGCCGGGGCATCACTACGGGCCGAGTGTCGACGGGTACGAGTACAGCCCTTGGGGGACTTACCACTTCGCCGACCGGGACGGGGTGGGTGTCGACCGGAGCGTGGCGAGCGGGACGGGGTACGCGGGGCAGTACGGGGAGCCGTGGGCGTCGGTGTACGAGTCGGTGGAGAGCTGCCCGGACGAACTCCTGCTGTTCTTCCACCATGTGCCGTACGGGCATGTGCTGAAGAGCGGGAAGACGGTGATCCAGCACATCTACGACACGCACTTCGAGGGGGTCGAGGAGGCCGAGGAGGCCCGCCGGGTGTGGGCCGGCCTCAAGGGGGTGGTGGAGCCGGAGCGGTTCGCGCGCGGGGCCGAGCGGTTCGAGGAGCAGGTGCGCGGTGCCCGGGAGTGGCGGGACCAGGTGAACAGCTACTTCTTCCGCAAGTCGGGGGTGCCGGACGAGCGGGGGCGGGTCATTTACTGAGTGCGGCTGCTGAGGGTCGTCCGCTTCACGATCTCGAAGACCAGCGGTGCCCGCGCCTCCGGGCCGTCCGGAAGTACTACGGGTCGTACGACCTCCGGGGGACGGGAGTCCCACTCGTCGCTGCGGCAGGTCGCCCTCGACAGCGGTTGGTGGGCGCCCGTCATGTTCGTCGTCACCGGGGTCTCCGGGCCGTGTTCGCGGATCGCCGCCTTCTGTGCCGTGAAGCAGCCGAGGAGGGCGTCCGTCATGAAGCGGCGGTAGTCCAGGGTGATGCCCTGGGACGGGGTGTGGTCGAGGCCTCGCCAGGGTTCGGTGAGGGCGGTCGGCGGTTCGATCTCCGCCCAGTCCGTGTACCGGTGGGACCAGAAGGCGTCGTTGAGGGCGTCGAGCGTGCCGTGGCGTGCGCGCAGCCACTCCCGGAACGCCTCCGCGCACAGGTCGCAGTAACAGGCGCCGCCGTACTCGTTGTCGACGTGCCAGGCGAGCAACGCCGGGTGGGTGCCGTAGCGTTCGGCGAGCCGTGCCGCCACGGCCGTCGACAGGCGTCTGTACTGCGGGGAGTTGGGGCAGAAGTCGTGCCGGTGCCGGCGCCCCTCGAAGTCCGTGCGGCTCGCCTCCGGATACCGCTCGACCAGCCACGGCGGCAGCGCGGCCGTCCCGGTCCCCAGACAGACACTTCTGCCGTCGTCCGCCGCCCGGCCGAGGATGTCGTCCAGAACCGTGAAGTCGTAGATGTCCTCGGCCGGTTGGGTCAGCGACCAGACGAACACCCCCGCCGTGAGCGTGTCGATCCCCTCCGCCCCCTGCTCGGGGTCGTGGTCGCCGCCGTACCGGATCTTGTCGGTCACGCGGTGAAGCTCTCCTTCGTCTCGGCGATCACTGGGCGGGCGGTGTGGAGGAGGGAGAGGAGGAGGGGGGCCGAGAGGAGGGCGGGGAGGGCCTCGGTGAGGAGGGCTGTCGTGGTGGCGGTGAGGACGAGGAGGGAGAGGGCGCCGAGGGTGGCCCGGCCGTGGCGGAGGAGGAAGTAGGCGGCGAGGCGGGCGGTGTCGCGTGCGCGGAACGTGAACAGCGAGGTGAGGACCAGGGCGTGGGCGCCCCACAGCAGCGCGACGACGGCGGTCGCCGCGAGGATCGCCGCCCACCAGGTGGGAAGGCCGGTGGCGGTGAAGTGGGTGAGGGTGAAGGCGATCACCGTCAGCCAGGTGAGGAGGGGGGTCCAGAGTTTGAGCGCGGGGAGGGTGTTGACGCGCAGGCCGTGGAGGTAGGTGCGGGCCGGGTGGAGGTCGGTGAGGTCGGCGCTGCGGTGGTGGAGGGCGTAGAGGGCGGCGGAGGCGGCGGGGCCCAGGGGGAGGAGGAAGAGGGCGGCGAGGGGGGTGGGGCCGGTCAGGAGGAGGGGGATCAGGCCGGGGGACGCGGTGAGCAGGAGGAGCGCGCTTGTGGTGAGGAGGGTGTGGATGAGGGCGGCGGCTCGGGAGAGGGGGCCGGTGCCGAAATCCCGGGTGCGGGTTGAGTGTGGCCGGTCGCGCCCCGCGACGGAGCCGGCGGCGCTGTCGGCGCTCATCGCGGTTCCCGCCCGAGCAGCCGTCCCTCGTCCCACCATTCCGACGCCTCGTCCACCACCGGCGTCAGTTCCACCAGCGTGATCTCGTGGCGGGCCAGCCTGAGCCGCAGGTCCGCCCTGCCGTCCTCCAGGGGGAGCCGGTAGTGGCTGCGGGCCGGTTCCGACGCCTCGTGCAGGATGTCGAGTTGGGCCTGTTTCGGGGAACGGGGGCTGCCCATCTCGCGCCAGGCCGTGTACGCGTTGCCGTGGTCCTCGTCGACGGTGGAGCGGCGGACGAACACCTCTCCTGTTCCGGCGAGCGGGATCGAGAGATGGAGTTCGTGGCGGGTGGGGCCCGGGGTCTCGCCCGAGGGGTCGATGGGGGCCCAGGCGAGGAGAGTCACCCGCCCGTCCCGGTGCCTCGTCACCAAGTGGTGGTCGCCGCGCGCCAGCAGCTCCTCCCCCATCCGGGACATGAACGCGTACAGGTGGAACGTGGGCTTCCTGACCTGACGGTGCGTCAAGAGGCCGAAGCCGCCGTGGAAGAGGGTCGTGGGGACGCCCGCCTCCTCGAACGTGTCGCTGAACGTCCAGTAGGAGAAGGAGTCGGCCAGCTCGCCGCCCTCCGCGAGGACCGGTGCCAGGTAGGCGGCGTTGAACGCGGTGTCGTGGATCGGGTTGTCCGGGCAGTACGAGGAGTTGAACTCCGTGATGTGGACGGGCAGTTCCGCGAACCGCGTGCCCTTGAGCTGGCGGCGTGGCGTGGCGAACTGGTCGAGGAGGTCCCTCGCGGGGGCGAGAGTCTGGTAGCTGGCGAACGGGACGCGCTGGGCGGGCCCCGAGGAGTAGGCGTGCCGCGAGACGAAGTCGACGGGGACGTCGCCCCGGTCGGTGAACTCCGTGAAGCGGGGCAGCCATTCGTCCGCGCCGGGGGAGATCCCGGGGCCGCCGACCTGGAGAGAGGCGTCCACCTCCTTCACGGCGTGCGCGGTCACCTCGTACAGGTGGTGGTACGCCTTCTCGTCGGCGCCCTGCCAGAAGTCCGCGAGGTTGGGTTCGTTCCACACCTCGATCGGCCAGGTGCGGACCTCGTCGAGGCCGTGGCGGTCGATGAGGTGGACGAGGGTGGCGCGGACGAGGTCGGCCCACTCGTCGTGCGAGCGGGGCGGGGTGACGTTGCCCTTCCACCAGAACACCGTCTGGGATCCGGACGCCAACGCCTCGGGCATGAAGCCCAGTTCGAGGAACGGGCGGATACCGATGTCGAGGTAGGCGTCGATGACCTGGTCGACGTAGGTGAAGCTGTGGCGCAGGCCCCGGGCGCCGTCGTGCTCGTAGGGGCGGACGACGCCCATGCCGTCACTGAACAGTCCGTGGCCCCGGATGTGCCGGAAGCCGATCTCCCGCTGCACGAGGCGCAGGGAGTCCTGGTAGTCGCGGCGCAGGGCGAGGTCGGCCCGTCCGGTACCGACGCACTGGCGCCAGGCGTCGGAGAACGGGCCGAGGGGCTGGGCGGGGACGAGGATCATCCGTGCTCCTTCCGGTACCGCTCGTACGCCTTGTTGTGCAGGGCGACGAGCTGGTCCATGTTCTTGGCCTTCAGCTCCGAGACGTAGGAGCCCCATTCGGACAGGGGGCGCTTGCCGAGGGCGAACTGGAGGGCGCTTTGGCCGACGTGGTCCTTGAGGGGGGTGTCCCAGAGGGTGGCCTGTTCCTGCTCGAAGGATTCGAGGGGGTGGGCCGGGGCGACGGGGAGTTCCTTGCGCTGGGCCATCGCGTCCTGGAACTTCTTCTCGTCGGGGCTGAAGTTGGAGGAGACCAGCGCCCAGCTGCCGCCGTAGGTGAACACGCCGTCGAAGAAGCCGAAGTCCTTCTGGAGGTCCTTCGGGGCGTCCGGGTTCTGGCCCATCAGGGAGATGCCGGGCTTCAGTCGGTACTGGCCGCCGCTGTAGGTGTACGTGGTGCCCTGGACGCCCCACTTGCAGAACCGCTGGCCCTCGTCGGAGTACCAGAGCCAGTCCACGAACTGCATCAGCGCGACGAAGTCGTCGCTCTTGAGGGCCTTGCTGGAGATCATGAGGCCGTTCTCCAGCCGGCCCCCGCCGAGCACGACCGGTCCGGCCGGGCCGAGGGGTACCGGCACCATCTCGATAGTGGCGCCCTTGACCTGCTTGGCCAGGTTGTAGCGGTACTCCTGGACCAGTACCTGCGGGTTGGCGCTGATCGCGAAGGACTTCTCGGCGAGGAGTTTCTGCTGGGCGTCGTCGTCGGTCTGGGTGAAGCTCTCGGGGTCCATGAGCTTCTCGGAGACCAGCTTGGCGACGAACTCGATCATCTGGCGGAACTCGTCACGGGCGCCGGTGAAGACGAACTTCTCCTGGGCGGCGTCCCAGCTGAGGTTGTCGTAGGACCAGCCGGCCTGGATGCCGTACGCCTGGCCGAGGTAGCCGAAGAACGCCCCTGGCGGGAAGGGGGTGTTGACGTTCCAGCGGTCGGAGAACGGGTAGCGGTCGGGGTATGCGGTCTTCAGCGCCTTGAAGACGTCGTAGACCTCGTCCCAGGTGGTGGGCAGGGCGAGGCCGTGCTTGGTGAGGACGTCGGTGCGGAAGGCCATGGAGTAGCCGGACTTGAGTCTCTCGTGCAGTCCGGGCAGCAGGTAGTAGTTGCCGTCGGACTGGCGGATCGAGTCGATCTCCGGCTCCAGCTTCCATCTCTTCACCTTGTCCTGGAAGTTGGGCATGAGGTGGACGTACTCGCTGACGGGGAGGATCGCCCCGGAGGAGACGAACGCGACCTCCGAGGGGTGGTACGTCTTCGGGATGAGGAAGGGCGCGTCGCCCGCGCCGATGAGGAGACTGCGCTTCTTCTCGTAGTCGCTGAGCGGCACGGAGATCGGCTTGAGGGTGACGCCTGTGCGGCGGGTGACCTCCTTCCAGAACAGCCAGCTCCTCTTCATCGGGTAGGCCGGGTTGTCGTTGTGCAGGACGTCGAAGGACAGCGGTTTCGCCGCCTTGAACTGCTGGCCGACGCGGTAGTCCTCCATCGCGCCGTTCCGTTTCTTCGTGAGGTCCTTCGAGTCGCCGCCGTCGTCGCCGCTGCCGCAGCCGGTGAGGGTGGCGAGGCCGATGAACCCGGCGGCGGAAAGGATCTGACGGCGCGACAACTGGCCTGTGTTGAGGCGGGAGTTCTTCTGCACCGGATACTCCTTGGGAGGTGGGGGCGGTCAGCCCTTGACCGCGCCGAGCATCACGCCCGAGACGAAGTAGCGCTGGACGAACGGGTACACGCACAGGATCGGCAGCGAGGTGAGCACGATCGTCACGGCCTGGATGCTCGCCGCGACCTGCGTGCCCTGCTCGGTGGTGGCGCCCGCGTTGTTGGCCCCGGTGGCGCCCGCGATGATGTTGCGCAGGTAGACCGTGACCGGCATCAGATCCGTCCGGTCCATGTAGAGGAACGCCTGGAACCAGGAGTTCCAGAACGACACCGAGTAGAACAGGATCATCGTCGCGACGACGGCCTTGGACAGCGGCAGCACGATCCGCAGCAGGATGCCGTACGTGCTGAGCCCGTCGATCTCGGCGGCCTCCTCCAGTTCGCTCGGCAGGGACTCGAAGAACGCCTTCATCACCAGCAGGTTGAACACGCTGATCGCGTTCGGCAGGGCGATCGCCCACACCGAGTTCTTCAGGCCGAGGCTGGTGACGAGGACGTAGTTCGGGATCAGGCCGCCGGAGAAGAACATCGTGAACACGGCGACACCGACGAGGAATCCGCGCCCCTTGAGGTTCTTCTTCGACAGGACGTAGGCGTAACAGGTCGTCAGAATCATGGCCACGACGGTCGCGACGACCGTGTAGAGCACGGTGTTCCCGTAACTCCGCCAGAACGTGCCGTCGTTGACGACGATCCGGTACGTCGTGAGGTCGAACCCCTTGGGCCACAGGGTGACTTCACCCGCGCGGATCTCCCGTTCCCCGCTGAAGGAGCGGGCGACGATGTTGAGGAACGGGTACAGCGTCAGCACGACGACACCCGTGAGGATCACCCCGTTGATCCCCTGGAACACGCGGTAACCGCGCGTGGGTTGGTTCACTGACGTCCGGGTCTTCACGGTGTTCACCACAGGCTCGTCCCCACTGCGCGGCGCGAGAGCTGGTTCGCGGAGGTGATGAGGACGAGCCCGATGACCGCCTCGAACAGGCCGATCGCCGCCGCGTAACTGAAGCTGTTGGACTCGACACCGGCCCGGTACAGGTAGGTCGAGACGACGTCGGCGGTCGGATACGTCAACGGGTTGTACAGCAGCAGGATCTTCTCGAAGCCGACCGCCATGAAGGTGCCGATGTTCAGGATCAGCAGCGTGATCATCGTGGGCCGGATCCCGGGCAGCGTGACGTGCCAGATCTGCTGCCAGCGGTTCGCGCCGTCGATGCGGGCGGCCTCGTACAGGTCGTCGTCGATCGTCGTCAGCGCGGCGAGGTAGAGGATCGTCCCCCACCCGGCCGTCTGCCAGATCTCCGAGCCGACGTACACCGTCCGGAACCACTCGGCTTCCTGGATGAAGCGGATGGGGTCGTGGCCGAACCAGCCGAGGACGTGGTTGACGGGGCCGTCCGTCGCGAGCATCTGCATCGTGATGCCCGCGACGATCACGACCGACAGGAAGTGCGGCAGGTAGGAGACCGACTGCACGAACCGTTTCACGGCCGTGCGGCGGACCTCGTTGAGGAGCAGGGCCAGCACGATCGGGATGGGGAAGCAGAAGACGAGGGTCAGCAGGCCGAGCCACAGCGTGTTGCGGAACACCTGCCAGAAGGTGGGGTCGCTGAGGAACATGCGCACATAGCGCAGGCCCACCCACTGCTCGCCCAGGATCGAGCCGCCCGGTTCGAAGCGGCGGAACGCGATGACGTTCCCGATCATCGGCAGGTAGCGGAAGACGGCGAAGAACAGCAGCGGCAGGATCACCAGCGAGTACAGCTGCCAGTCCCTGCGCAGGGCCCGGCGCCAAGTGCGGCGCGCCGAAGGGTGCTTGGGGTTGCCCGGGGTCGTGGGGGGCGGTGGGTCCTGGGTGCCCGGTGGGGGCGCCGAGGTGGTGGGGGTGCTCATGCTCGGGCCTCCCGGAGCAGGGACGCGGAACCGAAACTTTCGAGCTCTTACCGGTAACTTCGCGGCAACTTATGGGCACCCAGAAAGCGCTGTCAATGGGTCATGCGGGAGATTCCTCGGGAACCGGTGGTGCGTTGGAAGCGCCGACAGGCGGGTAGAACAGGGGGGTCCGACCCTTCCCAGCTCCGCAAGTTTCCCTTTCGTTACCGAATCCTGCGAGGTGTCGCCGTGGCCGCCTTCGATCTGCCGCTGATTGAGCTGGAGTCCTTCCGGCCGCCGCTCGACGAGCCGGACGACTTCGACGCGTACTGGCACGAGGCGTTGAAGGCGGCTTCCGAGAATCCGCTGCGCGTGCGGAGTGAGGAGGTGCGCAGTGGGCTGAAGCTGACGGAGACCTGGGACGTGACGTTTCCCGGGTTCGGGGGGCATCCCGTGCGGGCCTGGTACAGCCGGCCGGCCGGGGTGCGGGAGGCGTTGCCGACCGTCGTCGAGTACGCCGGGTACGGGAGGGGGCGGGGGCTGCCCCACGAGCGGCTCACCTGGGTCAACGCCGGGTACGCGCATCTCCTCATGGACAACCGGGCGCAAGGGGACAGTTACGGGAGCGGTGGGGGTGGGACGCTCGATCTCGGGCCCGCCGTCGCAGGGGGGCCGGGGGCGATCGTCCGGGGGCTGCTCGATCGGTACCAGTACCACTATCGGCGGTTGATCGTGGACTCGGTGCGGGCGGTGGAGGCCGTGCGGAGCCTTCCAGGGGTGGACGGGGCTCGGGTCGCTGTTGTCGGGAACAGTCAAGGCGGGGGGCTGGCGTTGGCTGTCGCCGGGCTGGTTCCCGACGTCGTCGCCGCGTTGGTGACGGCGCCGTTGTTGTGCGGGATCCGGCGGGCGCTGGATCTGACCGATGTGGGGCCCTACGGGGAGATCGCCGCGTACCTCTCCGTGCATCGGGGGGTTGAGGAGGTCGCCTATCGGACGTTGTCCTATGTGGAGGGGGTGTCCTTCGCTCGGCGTGCTCGGGCTCATGCGCACTTCGGGACGGGGCTGCGGGATCGGGTGTGTCCGCCGAGTGGGGCGTTCGCGGCGTTCAATCGGTATGGGGAGGTGGGTGGGGGGTCGCCTCGGCGGGAGATCCACACGTACCCGTACAACGGGCATGAGGGTGGGGATGCGGTTCATGTGGCGTTGCAGTTGGAGTGGTTGGCGGGGGTGTTCGAGGGGGTGAATTGAGTGGTTGGGTGGGGAGGTGCGTATCCGTCCTTGGGCATGATGGGCGGATCACTAAGGGGGTGCGGTGCGGGGTTGTGGGGCGGGTGCGGGTTCGTTGTGGCTGGTCGCGCAGTTCCCCGCGCCCCTAAGAGGCGCTAGCGCGCCTATACCTGTGGCCAGGGCCGGTCTATTCGCTGCGGTGGGGGCTGCTCTGGGAACGGCCGCTCATCACCTTGTCGCCGAAGAACCTCCGCACTGGCAACGGGTGTTCATCGCTGCCGGTGCGTTGTTCGCGCTCGGGCTGCTTGGCGTGCGGCGGCCTCGGTCACTTCCTGTGGTCGCGTTCACGTGTGTGGTTGCCCAAAGCGGGCTGCACCAGTGGCTCTCCGCCGGACACCACACGCACGCCCACCACACCCCCCAAGCCCACCACTCCCCCGGCATGCTCCTCACCCACGCCCTCGCCGCCCTCCTCGTCGCCGTGTTGCTTCAGCGGGCCGACTCGGTGTTCTGGTGGGTCGCGCGGGAGCTGCGTGAGAGGACCAGCTCTGTCGGGGCGTTGGTGGGATTCACACCCAACTCGCCCTTCACGCCAACTGTTTCACCCCGCCCAGCCGAACTCCCCCGCCGCGCAGGCGGCGTTGTGCTCGCCCACGCCCTCAGCCGCCGAGGACCTCCGGCAGAGCGATCGGTATACGCCAACTGATCGTGTGCAACTCTGCCTGGAGAAAGTCATGTTCAAGAAGTCACTCACCGTGCTCGCGGCCGGTGCGCTCGTCGTGCTGGGCGCCCAGTCCGCTGCCGCGCATGTGGAGGTGAAGGCCGACAAGCCGCAGGCCCTCGCGCTGGACGTCGAGTTGACGGTGTTCGCGGAGTCGGAGTCGGCGTCGGCGGGGATCAAGGAGGTGCGGGTGGTACTGCCGGCCGGGATCGCCCCGGGGGACGTCAGCTTCGCCGGTGGGCCCAAGGGGTGGGCGCTGGCGGCCACTTCGGACGGGTTCGCGGTGAAGGGGGCGCCGCTGCCGGTCGGGGAGGACGCCGAAGTCAGCGTCGTCGTCAAGCAGTTGCCGGACGCGAAGGAGCTGGTGTTCAAGACGCTCCAGACGTACGGCGACGGGAAGATCGACCGCTGGATCGAGCTGGAGGAGCCGGGCAAGTCCGAGGAGGAGCACAGTCACAGCGGGAACCCGGCGCCGGTCCTGAAGTTGAGGCCGGCGGCGCTCTCCCAGCAGCCCCTGCCCTCGCCGAGCGCGAGCGCGAGCGCCCCCGCGAGCGGCGCTCCCGTGAGCCCGGCCGCTCCGACGCCGTCCGCCTCGCCGGTGTCGTCCGCGTCGGAGAAGGACGACGGCGGTGTGTCCGGGGGGACGTGGGCCGCGATCGGCGCCGGGGTGGTCGTCCTGGCGGGTGTCGGCTACTTCGTCGTCCGGCGTCGGGGGCAGTCGGCGGGCTGAGCCGGAACAAGGGCCGGGCGGCGGGTGTGCGCCGTCCGGCCACCCTCGGCCCGTGAACGTCAACTCATTTGACTTCAGCGGCTGTTGGGGCTGTACAGTACACATACCGAAGCAACGACAACGTTATCTCCACGATGGCGGAGTCACCCCGAACTCCCCCTCGCCCGTGTCGTCGTCCGGGCGGAGGGGACCTCCCCGGACGGCCCCCTCCCCCCCTGGGGCCGTCCGGCTCGCGGACCCGGTGGCACACGGCTCGATGCCACCGGGTCCGCCCGGAGCCGCACTCCTCCCTTACGGCTCACGGCGGTTGATCAGCCGACGCGACAGGGCAGGGTCGTCGTACTGTCGCTGCTCGCCCCGGTGATCACGTACCCGAAGGTCGCGCTCTGGCCCGGACTCAGTGAGCCGTTCCAGCCGGCGTTGTGGACCATCACGTCCTGGCCGGTGTAGGTGGCGGCGCCGTTCCAGAGGCTGTCCACGCGTTGCCCGGCGGGCAGTGTCCAGTTGACCATCCAGCCGAGCATCGGGACGTTGCCCGAGTTGGTGACGGTCACCTCGGACTGGTAGCCGCCCGCCCAACTGCCGGTCGTGCGGCGGGTGGCGGTGCAGGCGCCGGGGACGGGCTCGTTCGGGTTGCCCGGCTCGTGGATGCCCGTCACCTCGCCGTGGCCGCCGTCGAAGACGACGTCCGAGCAGGAGTAGAAGGTCTCCGCGCTGTCCGAGCGCTGCCACACCATGTAGATGATGTGGCGGCCCGACTTGTTCGTCGGAAGCTGCCCGGTCCAGGAGTAGTTGGCCTCGACCGTGCCCGGGGAGCCGTGCAGCGGCGGGTGGTCGACGCTCAGGAACGGCGAGGGCTCCAGGTCGTCCCAGGTGAGGGTCCTCGTGGGGTCGAAGCCGTCCTTCGTGACGTACACGTAGAACCAACCCGGGTGCGCGGCCCAGGCGTTGTACGAGAAGTCCATCGTCGCGCCGGACGTCAGGTGGGTGAGCGGCCAGTCGTTTCGCGCCGCGTTGAAGCCGGTGAAGTTCGGGTTGCCGCCGCTGCACAGCTGGCCGTCCGGGACGAAGCCCCGGGTGCGGCCGGCGCCGTCCGAGCGCAGGACCGAGAACCAGTTGTAGAACGGCGTGGTGCCGCTGACCTGTTGGGCGTTCTTGCAGGCCGGGTTGACCGGCTTGATCTCACCCGTGTCGGTGAGGGCGTCCTGCCAGCACAGGAAGGTGCGGCTGCCCGGCTTCATGGGGGTGCCGTGGGCCTGCGCCTTGCCGCCGGTCGAGACGATCAGGCCGATCGCCGGGATGACGGCGAGCACGGAGACGAGGACGAGGAAGAG
>DATCQX010000207.1:0-2354 GCA_036569285.1 Streptomyces sp. | reverse complement strand
CTCGTCGAGGCCGGGTACCAGCCCGAGATCGCCTACTTCGAGTGCCTGCACGAGCTGAAGCTCATCGTCGACCTGATGTACGAGGGCGGCCTGGAGAAGATGCGCTGGTCCGTCTCCGAGACCGCCGAGTGGGGCGACTACGTCACCGGCCCGCGCATCATCACCGACGCCACCAAGGCCGAGATGAAGCAGGTCCTCGCCGAGATCCAGGACGGCACCTTCGCCAAGAACTGGATGGACGAGTACCACGGCGGCCTGAAGAAGTACAACGAGTACAAGACCGCCGACTCCGAGCACCTGCTGGAGACCACCGGCAAGCAGCTCCGCAAGCTGATGAGCTGGGTGAACGAGGAGGCCTGAGCCTCCACCCATGGGGCCCGCACGACGCGCGCGGGCCCCATGGGCCGTAATTCGCCGGAGACGTATTCGACACCATCCGGCGCCACTACACTGCTGCACAACACGCGTCAGGCCCACAGAGTCGTGCGTCTTCCGCGGTTGAGCGACCCGGGGATCTGCACACGCCCCGACGCCGCTTCCCCCTCCTCCGCCTGCGGCCGCCGGGACGGCCGTCCGCACGCACTGGACCTGTGAGGACACACGTGAGCTCGAAACCTGTCGTACTCATCGCCGAAGAGCTGTCGCCCGCCACCGTGGACGCGCTCGGCCCCGACTTCGAGATCCGGCACTGCAACGGCGCGGACCGAGCCGAACTGCTCCCCGCCATCGCGGACGTCGACGCGATCCTGATCCGCTCCGCCACCAAGGTCGACGCGGAGGCCATCGCCGCCGCGCACAAGCTGAAGGTCGTCGCCCGCGCGGGCGTCGGCCTCGACAACGTCGACGTCTCCGCCGCCACCAAGGCCGGCGTCATGGTCGTCAACGCGCCCACCTCCAACATCGTCACCGCCGCCGAACTCGCCTGCGGGCTGCTGCTCGCCACCGCGCGGCACATTCCGCAGGCCAACTCCGCGCTGAAGAACGGCGAGTGGAAGCGCAGCAAGTACACGGGCGTCGAGCTGGCCGAGAAGACGCTGGGGGTCGTGGGGCTCGGGCGGATCGGGGCGCTCGTCGCGCAGCGGATGTCCGCGTTCGGGATGAAGGTCGTCGCCTACGACCCCTACATCCAGCCCGCGCGCGCCGCCCAGATGGGGGTCAAGGTCCTCACGCTGGACGAGCTGCTCGAAGTCTCCGACTTCATCACCGTCCACCTTCCCAAGACGCCCGAGACCGTCGGGCTCATCGGGGACGAGGCGCTGCGCAAGGTCAAGCCGACCGTGCGGATCGTCAACGCCGCGCGCGGGGGGATCGTGGACGAGGAGGCGCTGTACTCGGCGCTGAAGGAAGGGCGCGTGGCGGGGGCCGGGCTCGACGTCTACGCGAAGGAACCGTGCACGGACTCGCCGTTGTTCGAGTTCGATCAGGTGGTGGCCACTCCTCACCTGGGCGCTTCCACCGACGAGGCTCAGGAGAAGGCCGGTATCGCCGTCGCCAAGTCGGTGCGGTTGGCTCTCGCCGGTGAGCTTGTTCCCGACGCCGTCAACGTCCAGGGTGGCGTCATCGCCGAGGACGTCAAGCCGGGGCTGCCCCTCGCGGAGCGGCTCGGGCGGATCTTCACCGCTCTCGCCGGTGAGGTTGCCGTTCGGCTCGACGTCGAGGTGTACGGGGAGATCACCCAGCACGATGTGAAGGTGCTGGAGCTGTCCGCTCTGAAGGGTGTCTTCGAGGACGTCGTCGCCGAGACCGTGTCCTACGTCAACGCGCCCCTGTTCGCTCAGGAGCGTGGCGTCGAGGTCCGGCTGACGACCAGCTCCGAGGCGACGGATCACCGTAACGTGGTGACTGTCCGGGGGACCCTGGCGGACGGTGAAGAGGTGTCCGTTTCCGGCACCCTCGCCGGTACCAAGAACGTCCAGAAGATCGTCGCGGTCGGGGAGTACGACGTCGACCTCGCCGTGGCCGACCACCTGGTGGTCCTCAAGTACGAGGACCGGCCCGGTGTCGTCGGTACCGTCGGGCGCATCTTCGGTGAGGCCGGTATCAACATCGCCGGTATGCAGGTTGCTCGTGCGGCTGCGGGTGGGGAAGCGTTGGCGGTCCTCACGGTGGACGAGGCTGTCGCCGCGGGTGTCCTCACGGAGGTTGCCGAGGAGATCGGGGCGACGTCGGCCCGTGCGGTGAACTTGGTTTGAGATTTGCCCACCCACCCACCCGTTTACTGTCGGTTGGGGGGTGGGCGTCGAAAAGCGTTGGGGGCGGGCCGAGTTACTTGGGCTCGCCCCTTTGGGTTGTGTGCATCCGGGAGGGGGCGGGGGGCTGCTTCCGGCTGCGGGCTGCGGGCCGTGTGTGGCTGG
>DATCQX010000206.1:0-6523 GCA_036569285.1 Streptomyces sp. | reverse complement strand
GCCTGGAACAAGGCCGACGCCGTCCAGTTCGGCTCCCCCCGCCCCCTCCCCGACATCCGCTGCCGCCGCTGCGGCACCCCGCACGAGGCGGACGACCCCTGTGTCGAGGGGGATTAGAACGCTCTCGCGATGGACAGTGTCCGACCGGGGCGAACTTACCCGTACGCGGCGAGGTCGGGCCGTAGACTGACGCGCGGTGACTCCCGGTCGGCGAGGGGCGGTTGACGGTGCGTAAGGCGTGGATCTGGGTGACCGCGGTCGCCGGGGCCGGTCTCGCGTTCGTCATGGTGCTCGTCATCGGGGTCTATCTGATCGCCGGGAACATGGCGAACGGCGTCGGCGGTGGCGCCAGAGCGCTGGCCAAGGGCTCCGTGCCGGCCGCGTACTCGGCGCTCGTGCAGAAGTGGGGGAACCTCTGTTCCGCCATCAACCCCGCGCTGCTCGCCGCCCAGCTCTACCAGGAGAGCGGGTTCAACCCGCGCGCGCAGAGCGCCGCCGCCGCGCAGGGAATAGCGCAATTCATTCCGGGCACCTGGGCGACCCACGGGGTCGACGGAAACGGTGACGGCCGGAAGGACGTCTGGGATCCGGCCGACGCCATTCCGTCCGCCGCCGCGTACGACTGCGAACTCGCGAAGTACGTGAAGGACGTTCCCGGCGATCCCACGCACAACATGCTCGCCGCCTACAACGCGGGCGCGTACGCGGTCATCAAGTACGGGGGCGTCCCGCCGTACAAAGAGACCCAGAATTACGTGAAGACCATCACGACCCTCGAAGAGAGTTTCGCGGCGCCGGTCGGCCGGGTTTCGCCGTCGGAGCAGGCCGCCGGGGCGATCTATTTCGCGCAGAAGAAACTCGGCACGCCTTATCTGTGGGGCGGGAACGGCACCGCCGCGGACAACGGGCGGTTCGACTGCTCGGGGCTGACGAAGGCGGCGTACGAGACCGTCGGCATCGAGCTGCCGCGCGTCGCGAACGACCAGTACAACGCCGGGCCGCACCCCACGCGGGCCGAGCTCCTCCCCGGTGACCTGGTGTTCTTCTCCGACGACCTCACGAACTCGCGGGCCATCAGGCACGTCGGGATCTACGTCGGCGGCGGGTACATGATCGACGCGCCGCGCACCGGCGCGGTGATCCGGTTCGACCCGATCGACACCCCCGACTACTTCGGGGCGACGCGCGTGACGGCGGATGGCGCGAAAGCGCTGCCGACCAATGTCTGAAAACGGGTGAGGGCCCCTTAAATCGGCCCTGGGTCGAGAGGGCGCGTCTCCCTTCGATAACGTCTCAGTGATCATTCAGTGGAGACGGAACGCGGGAAGCGGGGCCGTGCGTTCCTGTTTGTGACGACCACGACCACGACGAAGGGGCCGCAGCATCATGGCTGGAGTCGCCGATTCCGGATCGAACCTCGACGTCGATCTGCTCTACGACATCAATGGCCTCGCCAAGGATGCGCCGCACTGGTTCGACCGGATCGTCGGATTCGTCGGTGAATACGGGTTGTTGTTCGCGATGATTCTGCTCATCGTGGGGTGCTGGTGGACGGTGCGTCGGCGGGCCTCGTCCGCCGAGGAGGCCGCGTCGTCCGTCGCCGCGCTCGTCTGGGCGCCGCTCGCCGCCGGGGTCGCCGTCCTCGTCAACGTCCCGATCCGCGGGTTCGTCGAGCGGCCCCGGCCGTTCAACGACCACCAGGGGCTCGACGTCCTTGTCTCCGGCAAGACCGACTACTCCTTCGTCAGCGACCACGCGACGATCACCATGGCGATGGGCGTCGCCCTGTTCGTCGCGAACCGGCGCTTCGGGGTGTGGGGCCTCGTCCTCGGGCTCCTCGAAGGGTTCTGCCGCGTCTACATGGGCGTCCACTACCCCACGGACGTCGTCGGCGGCTTCGCCCTCGGGACGGCCGTCGCACTGCTGCTGTCACCGGTCGCGTCCGCGCTGCTGACGCCGGTGCTGCGGGCCGTCGAGCGTTCGCCCCGGGTGGGGTGGCTGGTGCGGAGTCGGGCGGCGCGGGTGGCGTTTGTGCCGGGGGCGCGGAGTGAGGTGAACGCGGGGGAGCGGGATCTGGCCGCGTGAAGTCGTACGTGCGTGCGGGGCAGAGGGGTCTGGCTGCGTGAAGTCGTACGCGTGTGCGGGAGCTGGGGCTTAAGATCGCTCCGCCCGGCGTCCGCTGTGGCCTTGTGCGCCGCTTGGATGGGCCGAGACGTTGACGACTGCCGCTGCTTCGAGAACCCCTGCGGTACCCAGACCTCCCAAGGCCCCTTGGGTCCTCGCCCGCCTCGCGCAGGCCGCGATAGCCGCGGCCGCCGTGGCGGACGTCTTCCGCGCCACGGCCGTCCGGGAGCACGCCCTCCACCCTGAGACCCCCTCGGGCCCCGCCTCCATGATCTTCGTCTACCTCATGAACCTCGCGGTCGTCCTGTTCCTCGTCTGGCTCGCCCGGGTTCGGCGCAACGCGCAGGCACTGTCCCCCGACGCCCCCCTCCCCGACCGGTTCTGGACGATCGTCGCCTGGTTCATACCTGTCCTCAACCTCGTCTTCCCCCGGGGGTTCGTCCTCGCCATCGGCCGCGCGAGTTCCCCGTCCTGGGGGCGGGGGACACTCCTCGTGAACCTGTGGTGGGCGGCCTGGGTCGGGCACGTGGTCGTGCTGGGCATCAGTGGCTGGGTGGGGCCGGAGCCGGTGGGGTTCGTCGTGGCGTCGTCGGGGCTGATGATTGTGGCGGCTGGGTTGTTGGGGGTGGTTATTCAGCGGGTGACGGCTTTGCAGGGGGCGGCGCTTGTTGCCGGGGCGGCGGCTGTTGGTGAAACGGCCTAAGCCGCAGCCTTCTGCCGGGCCAACTCCGCTGCCCGTTCGTTCAGTTCACGAGCCCGTGCGTTGCCGAGGTGCGGCCTGATGCGGCGGCGCATGATGTCGAAGTGTTCGTCCGCCCGGGCCGAGGACAGTGTGGCGTAGTCGTCGAGGAAGGCGTCCCAGGTGGCGCAGGCGGCTTCGAGGTGGCCGACTTCGAGTTGGCGTTGGGCCAGGAGGCCGTTGGCGTGGGCGTTGCCCTGCTTCTCCATCGGGGGGCGGGCTCGGTTGGATGCCTGCATGGCCTTGATGGAGCCGGGGACGTCTCCCAGCGCGTAGAGGACGCTCGACACGTGGAACTCGTACGCGGACCTGTCGTAACCACCCACCGAGTCCCGCCTGTTGTCCGCCTTCGACAAGGCCTCCTCGGTTTCGCGCAGCCGCGCGAAGGCCAGTCGCCTGTCCTTCACCAGGGCGGCTCCGTGCGCCTGTTGGCCACGCAGGAAGGCTTGCAGCCGGGGGCCTGCCGAAGGCGCCGCCTCCGCCGCCGAGTCCGCGAGTTCGAGGGCCTTGTTCGCGTGCTTCAAGTTGGCTGCCTGCAAGGCCATTCCGCGCAGCGTGCGGCAGTAAGTCACCTGGTCCGAACCGGCCTTGGCCAGTCCGAGAGCCTGCCGGTAGTACCGCTGCCCGAGCCCGTGCGCCTTCTCGTACATCGCCATCCACCCCGTGAGATACACCAGATCGGAGGCAGCGGCCCGCATGTCGTTCTTGACGGCCTCCGTCCCGTCGGCCCGGAGGTAGGACGCGACCGAGTTCACGATGAACGCGGCAGCCATCGGACGAGCGTGCGCCCCGCCCAACTCGTCCAGGATCTCGGCGATCCGGTCCGTCATGCTGCGGACGACGGCGACGTCACCGGCACCGATACGCACCGTCCGCCCCGCCGCCTGGTGGCCGAGCCGCTCCGGCGTCTCGTCGGCTTCGCCGAAGCGGGGGACGGCGAGAGCGGCTGAGTAGAGCGCGGTCGTGAGGACCGCACGGCGGGACGGGTCCATGTCTGCCCTTCCGGTGTCGACGAGGCCCTCGATGGTGTCGAGCGAGTGTGCCGGGGTGCCCTTGAGACCTGCCTCCTCGAAGGTGACCGGCCGACCGAGCCGACGCGACAGGGCTTCGAGAATCAGCGGTCGAACCTTCTCAACAGGTGTGGTGCCACCGAGCCACTTGCTCACGTTGCTCTTGTCGCACCTGATGCCGATCCCGGCTTCCTCACCCACTCGATTGACGGCGCCGGCCAACTGGCCAAGCGTCCACCCCGCTTCAGCGAGAAGCCTGCTCAGAGCCTCGTTCGGTTGCCGCTCGGCCATGTCCCACCCCGGACTTTCCACGGTTTCAACCCGCGCCGACTCCCCAACGGTACCGCTCCATGCGGTCGCCTGGTTGCGTAGAGCGACAACGCGGGTGGCTTCCCGCTCGTGACCCGATGGAGGACAGCGTGACGACTCGTGCCTTGCTCGGCACTTATGCCCCCGTGATGCGACGCGAAGCGTTATGGCACTCGGCACCGAGATGCCGTGAGGGGGCCGGGTGATGGTCACCGCTGAGCACATTGGGCGGGAAGTCACGGACGGGGAGCGCACGGGGGTTCTTCAGTCTCTGTGGTTGGGGCATGCGTGGGTGCGGCCGGACGGCGGAGGGGTCGAGTGGACCGCGTCGCCGTCCGAGTTGGAGCCCGTGTGAGTGCGTTTCGGCAGATCGCCGTTGCCGTCAGCGTCGCGGCCTGGGTCACCACCATCGCCGTCCTCATCTTCCGTGGCACGTACGGAAGTTAGCCGCGAACCGATTCCGGCACCCCGATAGACGACCCCGCCCGCTGCGTCCGTTCCCCCGCCGACCGGCGGGCGGGGTCTTCGTTCACCAGAAAGGACTCACCCCATGGCGATTACAGCGAGGGTGTGCAACGCGATTTCCATCCTGCCCCTGCTGGATCTCGTCTCCGCCGCGGAAGCCCACGGTGAAACCGTCCCTGTCAAGGAGCATGTCCGGTACGCCGGCCCCGTGCGCTGCGAACTCGCGGAGAATCACGACCTGGACGGCGCGCACTGTGTGTACGTAAAGGAGTGGGACGACGCGACCGGAAACCTTTGGTGGCGCTGGCTCCCGAACGGGCCAGGGGAGTTCGTGTCGGCGCTCGCCTGCGAGGCGCTGTCGGGCGGTGACGACCCCCAGGCGTGCTACCTGATCGCGGACCACCCTCGCGAGCACTCGTGGGAGCTGCTGTGAACCCGGAGCGAGCCGCAGCCAGGCAACGTGCGTTGGAGGAGCGGGAGTTGGTGGTGCGGCGGTATCGGGCGGGCGTCCCGCTCAGCGGCCTCGCGGAGGAGTACGGCGTCACCGCCGGCTGGTTGGGGCGGCGGTTCGACGAGTGGGGTGAGCAACGCCGGGGCCTGGTGGCCGCGTTGCTCTACCGGCGAGCAGGCGCCCGCGTCTTCAAGGGCCGCGCCCGGCGCCGCAGCAGTACCGAAGTACGGGCCGCACGCGCGGAGTTCATCAGTGCACGGGAGAGTGTCGTGGGCCGGTACGGGCAAGGGATGTCAGCGGCGGCTCTGGCTCGGGAGTTCCGGGTGAGCCCGACGTTCGTCGCCGAGCGACTGGCGGAGTGGGGCGAAAGGCGTCCCCAGGGCGAGTGACGCCCCCTATGGCAGCCCCGCCCGTGAGCCGCCCTCTGGCACACGAGCGGGGCAACTGCACGAGTACCTGCCAGTCGAAATGGCTTGAGCCGCCGCCTTTGCCGGGCCAACTCCCCTGCCCGTTCGTTCAGTCGAGATCTGGCGGGAGTCGTCGAGGGACGCTGGAGAGGATCACGGCGAGTTCGGAAACGCCCTCCCCGAATTGGACGCGGAGAGCTCCGCCGGCTGTTCCCGTTGGTGAAGTGGGGTGGGTTCATGAGGCGCCGGCGACCTGGGGGTATCTGTTGAATTTTGAAACGCTGACAGTTTCTGTCGGGTATTCAGGAATTTGCTGCAACTGCGTGCAGTGGGGCGGATGTTGGTGCTAGCGTGCGCTGCACCACAACAAAAAAGTGGCCCCATCAGGACTCGGAGTGGTTGCACACTCCGCTGACGGGGCCGTGACGACATGCTCTTGGAAGGATCCTGTCGCCGTGCGCCACTCTATCGCGCGCGCCATTCTGGCGTGCCTGCACACCCTGCTTTCCTACATCCTGCCCGGCACGGGCACGAGGCGTAGGCGCCCCGTCGAGGCGCCCCCCGTGCAGCCGGAGCCGTACGTCAGCCCCTGGTCCAAGCCGTGGACCAGCCCCAGCAAAGAAGAAGCTGCCGCCCTTTTCCGCCGCATGGCGGAGGCGGACGCCGAGAGGGAACGCCAGCAGGAACGCCGTCGGGCGGCGGCGTTCGCGATGCTGGGGGTCGACTATCCGTACACGTACGACGGTGCGCCGTTCGGTGCGGACGACTTCAGGACCAGCGCGTGAACCGGGAGGCATTGCTCTCGGAACCGTCCGTTGTCTCCTGACTGTGTGCTGTTCAGCAGCGCCGGGGCGCCCCTCAGATCCCCTGCGGGTAGGAGAAGAACTTCGTCGGGTCGTACTGCTGCTTCACCTTCGCCAGTTTCGGCGCGGCATCGCCGTAGTACGCCTTGCGCCAGTTCGTGAGGGTGGGGTCGGTGTAGTTCTGGTAGGCGGCGCCGGAGGCGTGGGGCTGCATG
>DATCQX010000205.1:0-3292 GCA_036569285.1 Streptomyces sp. | reverse complement strand
GCCGACGCCTCGCACGAACTCCGCAGCCCCATCGCCTCGTTGCGCACCCAGCTCGAAGTGGCCGCCGCCCACCCGGAGTTGCTGGACCTGGACGGCGCCGTCGAGGACACGGTCCGCCTCCAGCACCTCGCCGCCGACCTGTTGCTCCTGGCCCGCCTGGACGCGGGGGAGAGACCGCACCTCACCCCGGTGGACCTCACGGCGCTGGCCCGCGAGACGGCGTCCGGCCGGACGGGGGTCCGCACCGACACGGCACCCGGCGTCGAAGTCCCCGGCTCCCGGGGTCAGTTGACGCGGCTGCTGGCCAACCTCCTGGACAACGCGGCGCGTCACGCGCGGACGGGGGTGGAGGTGACCGTCCGCAGGGAGGGCGCCGACGCCGTCCTCACCGTCGCCGACGACGGCCCCGGTGTCCCGCTGGCCGACCGGGAGCGGATCTTCGAGAGGTTCGTGCGCCTCGACGACGCCCGCAGCCGGGACGACGGCGGCGCCGGGCTCGGCCTCGCGATCGCCCGCGACATCGCCGTCCGGCACGGCGGGAGCCTGAGCGTGGGGGAGGGGCCGGAAGGCGGAGCGGTGTTCGAGCTGCGCCTTCCGGTGACGGCCGCGGTGGCGGCTCGCTAGGGCCGGCCGCGGTTCTCGCGGAGGTGGTCGGCGACCGGGCCGAGGGCCCGGCTGAGCTGCTCCATCGACTCGGGGGAGAGGAGGTCGATGAAGTGGCGGCGGACGGAGGCGACGTGGAACGGCGCGACCTCGCGCATCACTTCGAGACCGCGGTCGGTGAGGACCGCATACAGCCCGCGCCGGTCGGACTCGCAGTTCTCCCGGCGGACCAGGTTCGCGTTCTCCATGCGGGTGATCTGGTGGGAGAGGCGGCTCTTGGACTGCAGGGTGGCGGCGGCGAGGTCGCTCATCCGCATCCGGACGTCAGGGGACTCGGAGAGGTTGACCAGGATCTCGTAGTCGTTCATCGTCAGCCCGAACGGCTGGAGATCCTTCTCCAGCTGGTGCATCAGCAGCCGGTTGACCTCCAGCTGGGTGCGCCAGGCGCCCTGCTCGGCTTCGGTCAGCCAACGTGTTGCCGTCTCGGTCTCCATAAATGAAGTCTACCTAAAAAGTTGAAATATGAATGAGAAGAGTGTGACGGCGCGCACCCGTTCGACGTCACACTCCGCAGACTACCGTTCACAGCCCGAAACGACGCTGGAGATCACCGAGCTGTCCGGGAAGACGCGGTGCACCCGACTGCCCGCCGTACCCCTGTCCACCCTGTGCCCCGCCACCTGGGACGCCCGGTTCACCCGGCACCACGCCCGTCGCCTGCTCGGCCATGAGCGTCTCGGTCGACTGGAGCAGGACGGTCCCGGCGCCGACGAACTCGAACTGGTGCTCCTCGCCCGAGGCGCCGCCGATGCCCGTCATCGCACGTAGACCGCCCAGCAGGCCCGTCATGTAGCCGTGGTCGTAGTGGTGGCACGGCGACGGACAGTCCGCCCAGCCCACCAGCGCCTGCGGGTCCACCCGGATCGGCGGCTCCATGAACACCACCGGGCCGTTCGACGCGGCGACGAACTTGCCCGTCCCGATCAGCGTCAGGAACCCCGGCACGATCGACTGCTTCAGCGCGAGACTTGGCTGAAACGCGAGGAGGTTGCCGGAGCGAATGGTGAGGTTGCCGTCCTCCAGGTCGTACGAATTGACGTCGAACGCCCGGTCGGCGAGCAGCATCTTGCCCGACCCCTCCGCCACCACCCAGTCACTCGCGTGCAGAGGCGAATGGAACGACGTCCGCACCAGCCGGTCCAGCCGGCCGTGCCCGATGCCGTTGAACTCCATCGACCCGTAATAGGCGATCATCTTCCCCTTCTGGAGAAACCACTGGCTCCCCTTGAGCTCCACACAGAAGGTGTAGGCGTTCACGTTGTCGTCGACCGGCAACGACATGGGGTCGTAGACCACCGGGCCCGCGCCCGCGTAGTGGTTCACAGCTTCTCCTCCGACGCCTGGACGTACACCGCGCCGTTGCCGCTCAGTTCGAGTTGGAACGCCTCGCCGGAACCCCGGCCGACCATGTCCCGCCAGCCGAGGGCCGTCGAGAGCTTGTTGCGGACGTCGCCGTGGTGGGCGACGTAGGCCTGGGGGTCGACGTGGACCGGGCGGTTCGGGGTGATCGGGACCTCGAAGACGCCGCCGTGCGCCATGACCGCCACCGCGCCGTGGCCCTTCAGCGTCGTCGTGAACAGGCCCTGGCCGCTCACCTGGCCACGGACCATGCCCATGACGCCGCCCTGGGAACCCATGAACATCGTGCCCTGCTGGAGGGTGCCCTCGAAGGCGAGGAGGCGGTCCGCCTCCACGTACAGCGTGTCACCGGCGAGGTTGATCACCTGGACGTGGTGCCCGCCGTGCCCGAACAGGACCGTGCCGCTGCCCTCGACCGTCATCAGCGGGGTGTCCTCGTTCGCCAGGCGGCGGCCCAGCATCGACATCACACCGCCCTGACCGCCCTGGATGTTCGGCGTGAACGACACCTCGCCCTTGTAGGCGAGCATCGCGCCGCGCTGGCTGAACAGGCGCTGCCCCGGCGCGACCGTCGCCTCGACCATCTTGGAGTTGATCTCACGGAAGGTCATCTCACACATCCCCCGCGATCGTGTTGCGCTCGCTGGGCTGGACGTACACCAGGCCGTCCCCCTCGAAGCGGATCTGGAAAGCCTCGCCGCCGCCCTCGCCGATCAGTGTGCGGAACGTCACACCGGCCTGGAAGGACTGGCGGAGGTTGCCCTGGTGGGCGACGTACGCGCCCGGGTCGACCGTCAGCGGGTACTGCGGAGTGACCCGCAGGACCACCGCCGGGCCGTCCGACGTGATCGCCGCCTGGCCGTGCCCCTCGACGGTCGTCGTGAACAGGCCGTTGCCCTGCGAGGCGCCGCGCAGGCCCGTGAACGTCGTGCCCGTCCTCAGCGCCGCGTCCGTCGCGAGCAGGTTGCTCGACTCCACGTACAGCTTGTCCCCCTGGAGACCGACGAGGTTGATCTCCGAGGCGCGGTCGGCGAACCAGCAGATTCCGTGCCCCTTCACCTCCATCACCGTCATCTGCTCGCCGGTCAGCCGCCGGGTCACCATCCCGCGCAGACCCTCACCGCCGCCCGAGAGCTTCTTGAACGCCATCTGTCCGTCGTACGCGACCATCGAGCCGTTCTTGGCCTTCACGGAATCGCCGGTCATCTCGACGGCCAGCACCTTGCTGCCTTGCAGTCGGAACATCGCCACGACGCCGAAGGTATCCGGT
>DATCQX010000204.1:0-3113 GCA_036569285.1 Streptomyces sp. | reverse complement strand
GTGACCGCCGGCTGGTTGGGGCGGCGGTTCGACGAGTGGGGTGAGCAACGCAGGGGCCTTGTCGACGCGTTGCTCTACCGAAGGTCGGGTGCCCGCGTGTTCAAGGGGCGCGCCCGACGCCGCAGCAGTGCCGAAGTGTGGGAAGCGCGCGCTGAGTTCGACCGCGTGCGGGAGGACGTGGTGGACCGGTACCGGAAAGGGACGTCAGCGGCGGCCCTGGCGCGGGAGTTCCGGGTCAGTGCAACGTTCGTCGCCGAACGGCTCGCGGAGTGGGGGGCGGTTCGGAGGGACGGGGATGACCCACCGTCGTCCGAAAACGCTGGACTCGGCATCGGCGGGCGCACTCCGCAGCCCCCCGCCCCGGCCCTCGGTGATGAGGCCAGGAGCGGGACGGAGTGCTCGTCGCGGGGCGCTCGCTGTGCTGGGCGGTGTGGTCAGGCGGTGGGCTGCACGTCGTGCCGGATCCATACGTTGGGCTCGACATAGACGGCTCGGTCGAGTGCGGTGTCACAGTGCACCGGGACGAGAGCTCCGGGGACGTCGATGTCGCCGTCGGTGGTGAACGGGAGGCCGGTCCACTGGCGCCACTGGGAGAGCGAGCCGCTGACCGTCATCGATGCGGGGGCGATCTTCTGGATGCTGCCGCCGGCCTTGACGTGTACCCGGAGCCAAGGGTCCGTCGGGAATCCGTCGTCCCCCTGGCGAGCGATGTAGTCGGTCATGGTGACGCGCGGTTCGAGGTGCTTGGCCGTGGGGCGGACCGGGGCCAACAGCACGTTGTGGCCCTGGCGGCCGACGGCGTCCCGCAGTGCGGCCAACATCCTGTAGGACAGGCCACGGCCGAGATATTCGGTGTCCACGGTGATCTCCAACGCGCTGGCCGCTGTCGGCGAGTGCCCGTGACGCCGGTCGCGGAACGCCCACACGAGGACCTGGTCCCACCCCTTGTCCGGCGTCTCCTCACGGCCGTCGAGGTCTGCGTTGAAGGGCACACTCAGCCCGCGGGCGACGACACGGTCACCATCCGTCGCCACCACGCAGTACTGGGGGAAGTCCTCCGCCACCCGGCCCAGCAAGGCCTGCCCCACCAGATCGTGCGGTATGAAGGCCGGCCACGTCTCAGCGATCTCGTACATGCGGGAGAGCAACGACGGGCGCTCGGCAAGGGTGGTGATCACTATGTTGTCGATCTCTGTCACGGCCGGGATACTGCCACGGGTTCACCCCTTCTGGCCAGCGGGTTTGTCCCCAGGGGCCCTCTTGAAGCGAAGGGGCAGTGGTACATCACGCATCACACCTCACTGCCGGCTCACTGTTCGTGTGATGCCCGTGACCACCGTCGTCGCCAGGATCCAGCCCGTCACGATCAGCACGTACGACAGGGTCTGGTACGCCCCCGTCGGCGCGAACGCCCCCTCCTGGCCGAAGGAGATGACCGGCAGCAGGAGGTCGAGGGTGTAGAAGACGGGGCTGAAGTGGGGGGCCTCGCCGGGCTTGAGAGGGGCGGGGTGGTGGAGGGTGAAGGTGAGGGTGCCGACGGCCAGGAGGGAGAGGAGCCAGATGCCGGCGCGCAGGGGGCGGAAGCCGTAGCCGACGGTGATGTCCTGGACGTGGCCCCACAGGCGGCTGTACCAGGGCAGGGTGCGGCGGTGGCGGCGCTGTTTGGCGAGCTGGACGAGGCGGGCGGAGGCGTCGTCGCCGGTGCGGCGGTAGGCGGCGGTGAGCTGTTCGTAGGCGTGGGGGTTGAACGGGGCGTAGGAGTCGTCGCGCTCCAGCATCGGGAGGCGGGCCTCGACCGGGGCGTGCGGGGTGAGGAACGTGTACGTCAGGTCCAACAGCCGCACCTGGTCGGGGAGTTTCTCCGGGGCCAGGTTCAACTGGCCTATCTCCGTGGCCCGCAGGTTCAGCATCCCCTCGATCGGCGTTCCCTTGCGCAGCCACAACTCCCCGATGACACAACTGCTCGCCCGCAGCGCCGTCCCGCCCGGATTGCGCAGCGTACTCTCCAACAGGTCGATCCGCCCCGGCACGCGGGCGCCCCGCAGGTCGATCCTCCCCTCCGTCCGCAACCGGCGTGCGACGAGGTTCGCCCCCACCTCCAGCGCCTCCGCCTGGACGACGTTCTCCCCCGGACGCGACAGCTCCGCCTCCTCCAGATCGACCGACCCGGCGATCCGCGCCCCGTCGAGCCGGATCATGCCGCGCACCTTCAGACCCCGCGCGCACAGATCGTCGTCCACGGACACCTGATTGAGCTCCAATGCGGGCAACGGGCCCTCGGCGCCGGTGATTTCTGCACCGTCCAGAAAAAGCGCCCCCGCGATCTGCGTACCCCCGAGCTTCACCTGCCCGTCGATCCGGCACCGCGTCAGCCGCAGGCTCCCGTCGATCCGCGCCCGTGCCGCCGCGAGCCCCGGCAGCACGCTGTCCCGCAGGTTCAGGTACTGCAACTGCGCGCCCGCGAGACGCGGAACCCGCTCGAAAGAGCAGTGGTTGAGCCGGATCACCTGCTCCACCACCGCGTACCGAAGGTCCAACTCCCCAGTGATCCGCGCCCCCAAGAGCTTTAGCGCGGACACCTCCCCCGGTTCGGCGGGCCCGTTGAGCAGCAGCGCCTTCAACACGGAGGCCCGCACGGACCGTTCGGGCCCCCACTCGGCCCCGTCGGAATCCCGGACGTCCGCGTCCCGGAAGTCCACGGTCGCTCCCGTGACAAAGGCTCGCCAGACACGTCGCTCGGCCGACGTCAGCTCGTTGATCTCCATCGACCGCGACTCTGACGGGCCCGGTACACGGGTGTCAACGGCGTGCCGTCACGGAGACGGGGTATGCGGGAAACGACGCCGCTACCATCGCCGCACCGGTTCCAGCCTGCGGCGATGATCAGGAGCGCACATGGACGACCACGGGGACGACTTCGGGCCATGGGGATGGGAAAGCGTCAGCACCGGCGTGCAGCGGCCGGAGGAGGAGTGGGCGGCGATCGCCCGGTACGTCCGGCACGCGGCGAACAAGGTCGGGCCGCAGCTCCCGTTGTGCCTGCCGGGTGAGCCGAGGGAGTGCGGGCGCCCCGCCCAGCAGCACGTCATCGCATGGGCCGCGCACCTGAAGGC
>DATCQX010000203.1:0-2393 GCA_036569285.1 Streptomyces sp. | reverse complement strand
ACAGCCGCATCCGGTTGGGGTCCTCGGAGTTGAGGGCCGACCACATGCGCTGGAAGTACGACAGCGGGCGCGGCCGGAAGTGGTCGCGGACGGCCGTGATCTCGTACAGCCGCTGCCACTCCTCCAGATCGTGGTAGCCGGCCTGGACGACCTCGACGCCGGCCTTCTCGGCCTTCTTGATGTTGCGGCGCCACAGCTGGTTGAAGTTCTTGTGGACCTCTTCCAGGGAGCGGTTCGCGAGCGGCACCTGGTAGACGTACCGCGGCTGGACGTCACCGAAGCCGGCTCCCCCGTCCTCGCCCTGCTGCCAGCCCATCCGGCGGAGCTTGTCGGCGACCTCGAAGGCGCGCGGCTCGATGAAGTCGGCCTCGATGTCCCGCAGCCGCTTCACGTCCGGGTTCTGGATGCCGGCCTTGATGGAGGTGGCCTCCCAGCGCCGGATGATCACCGGCGGGCCCATCTTCACGGAGAAGGCGCCCTGATGCTTGAGATGCGCGAGCATCGGTTCCAGCCACTCGGTCAGATTTGGCGCATACCAGTTGATGACCGGGCCCTCGGGCAGATAGGCGAGGTAGCGCTTGATCTTGGGCAGCTGGCGGTAGAGGACGAGACCCGCGCCCACCAGTTCGCCGGTCTTCTCGTCGAACCAGCCGAGGCTCTCGGAGCGCCACTCCGCCTTGACGTCTGCCCAGGCAGGAACCTGCATGTGGCTCGCCGAGGGCAGGCTCTGGATGTACGCCAGATGCTGCTCGCGACTGATCGTCCTCAGGGTCAGGCTCATTCGGGGCGCTCCTCGGGCTGGTGTGTCCCCATGGGTACAGGGGCTCCGGCTCTCGCGCCGAAGCCTACTGCGCCTGGCGAGCGCCCCGACTGGGCGTACGGCACCTGCGTCCCGGCTGTGGGGCCGCCGAGGCGTTCCGCGGTGCTTTGGGTGGTTGTTGAGAAGGGCGGGTGCCCGTGGCGTCAGCTGATGACCCCACCGAAGAGGCCGCCGTGCGCCATGCCGAGGAAGAAGCCGACCGCGGCGGCGCCCAGACCCAGGATCAGTCCGAAGCGCTCCCTGGTCGTCTCCGAGATCCACTGGCCGTACGCGCCGGTGAGGATGCCCACCAGGCCGGTCCAGGAGCTGAGCAGGTGCAGGTTGTGGAACATCGCCGTCACGAACGCCGTGATGCCCAGCACCAGGGTCACCGCGAGCAGGGTGTCCTGGAGGGGATGGGGCTTTCCGTCCGTGGCGAAGAGGCCTCCGGCGGTGTTGGGTCGCATTGCCTGTGCCATAGGGCACCTCCTGCGGAAGGCGGCGCAACGTAGCGCCATACACACCCGATGTGTACAGAGTGACGGTCCCCGAGGCCGGATTTCAACCGGAAGCCGGTGTGCGGGTAGTCTGTACCGTCTGCAAGGTGTCTGCCCATGTCACGACCGGGTCTACCGCGAGGGAGCCCCGATTGTCAGTGGCGGCCGATACCGTTGCGTACGCATCACAACCCTCCTGCCACGGAACGACCGTGGCCGCTGAGTCCAAAGGAGGTGGGTTCCACATGCGTCACTACGAGGTGATGGTCATCCTCGACCCCGATCTGGAGGAGCGCGCCGTCGCCCCCCTGATCGAGAACTTCCTCTCCGTCGTCCGTGAGGGCAACGGCAAGGTCGAGAAGGTCGACACCTGGGGCCGTCGTCGTCTCTCGTACGAGATCAAGAAGAAGCCCGAGGGCATCTACTCGGTCATCGATCTGCAGGCTGAGCCCGCGATCGTCAAGGAGCTCGACCGACAGCTGAACCTGAACGAGTCGGTCCTCCGGACCAAGGTCCTCCGCCCCGAGACCCACTGAGCTCTCCCGCTCAGCTGATCCCGGGATTCGAGTAGCAGCAACCAAGCAGCCAGAGCAGCAAACCCGCCGAGAGGTTCCCCATGGCAGGCGAGACCGTCATCACGGTCGTCGGCAATCTTGTCGACGACCCCGAGCTGCGCTTCACCCCTTCCGGTGCGGCGGTCGCGAAGTTCCGTGTCGCGTCCACCCCCCGCACCTTCGACCGTCAGACGAACGAGTGGAAGGACGGCGAGAGCCTGTTCCTGACCTGCTCCGTCTGGCGTCAGGCGGCGGAGAACGTCGCCGAGTCGCTCCAGCGAGGCATGCGCGTCATCGTGCAGGGCCGGCTGAAGCAGCGGTCCTACGAGGACCGTGAGGGCGTCAAGCGCACGGTCTACGAGCTGGACGTCGAGGAAGTCGGCGCCAGCCTGCGCAGTGCCACGGCCAAGGTCACCAAGACGGCCGGCGGCGCCGGTCGGGGTGGCCAGGGCGGTTACGGCGGCGGCCAGGGTGGCGGCGGCTGGGGTGGAAACTCCGGCGGCGGTCAGCAGGGCGGCGGCGCTCCCGCTGACGACCCGTGGG
>DATCQX010000202.1:0-7805 GCA_036569285.1 Streptomyces sp. | reverse complement strand
GAGTGCGGGGCCGTCGGGCTGCTCGGCGGGGACGTGGCGACGGTGCTGCGGCTCGTGCGCGTCGCGCCGGGCGGCGGGCCCGTGGGGCAGGGCACCGCGGGCGCGGTGGACGCCGTGTCCGCCGCGTGGGCCGAGCGGTTCGCGCGGGCGCTGGCCCCGCTCAGGCCGGACGCGGCCGTGGGCGACAAGCACGCGCGCGTGGCGGTGCCCCTCCCGCAGTCCGCGCGTCTCCTGGACGAACTGGGCCTGGCGCGCGCCACCCCGGCCTCGCTGATGGCCCGCTGGGCGGACGCGGCGGACGACGCCGACGCGGTCGGCGGACGTGCGCTGGCCGTCCTCGGCGCGGGCGCGCGCGGGCCGGTCTTCGCCGACCTCGTCGCCGACGGCCCGCACCTGCTGATCGAGGGCCCGGACGGCAGCGGCCGTACCGAGCTGCTGCGGGCGATCGTCGCGTCGCTGGCGGCGGCCGAGCGCCCGGACCGGCTGAGCGTCGTCCTGATGGACGGCCGAGACAGCATCGGCCGCTCCGGCGAGGGCCTGCGGGTGTGCACGGAGCTGCCGCACGTCACGACGCACCTGACCGCCAACGACCCGGTGGTCATGCGGGAGTTCGCCCAGTCGCTGACGGCCGAGCTGAAGCGCCGCGCGGAGCTGCTGGGCCGGAGCGACTTCGCGGACTGGCACACGCACCGCACGCTGTCGGGCCGTCTGGTCAGCCAGCGCACGGCGACGCCCCAGCAGTCGGCCGCGTCGCAGGGCACGGCACCACAGGTCACCGCCGCCGTCCCGGCCCAGAGCGCGTCGGCGCACGCGCCCGCGAGCCAGAGCGCCGCCGCGCACACCTCGGCCCCCCGGGGCACCGCGAGCCCCACGCTCGCCCCCCACTCCCCCGGCGCCGGCGACCTGGACGCCCCGCCCAGCACGACGCTGCGGCTGCGCCCGAACGCCGCGAAGTCCCGCCGGGAGGCGGACGTGCCGCCCCCGCTCCCCCGCCTGATCGTCGTCGTGGACGACCTCGACGCGCTGATCTCCCCCGCCCTCGGCTCCCCCGGGCGCCCCTCGGCCGGGTCTGTCACGCGCGCGCTGGAGGCCGTCGCCCGCGAGGGTGCCCGGCTCGGCGTGCACCTGGTGGCCGCGGCGGGTCCCGGCGGCCGTACGGCGGAGTCGGAGACCGCGCGGCAGGCGACCCTGCGGATCACGCTGGAGGCGCCCGGGACGGCCGCGGACGACCCGGCGGCGGGCCGGGGCCGGCTCACCACTCCGGACGGCCGTACGGCCCCCTTCCAGGGCGGCAGGGTCACCGGCCGCATCCCGCGCACGGCGACGCTGCGGCCGACCGTCACGCCGCTGGAGTGGCACCGCATGGGCGACCCGCCGACCCGCCGTCCCGTCCGCGAGCTGGGCAACGGCCCGACGGACCTGGCGCTGCTGGCGAGCGCGCTGGAGCGGGCGGCGAAGGAGGTGTCGGCGGCGGAGGTGGCTCCGCTGCTGACGAGTTGAGCGAGGCCGGTGAAACCTGACAGTTCCTCAACTCCCGCCCCCTCAGCACCTTCTGTCATCACGACGCCGTCACAATCACCCACTTGACACCGTTCGCGGTCTTGCCGACCCCGTCCACCGGGCGTAGACCCGTAGGACCAAAGTCCATAAGTCAGCAAACCCACGGGGCAGTGATGCGCATCAGCACCAGCAGAACCGTGAAGACGGCGACAGCGACCCTTCTCGCGGGGGCGTTAGCGCTCTCGCTCGCCTCCTGCGGCGACAGCGGGGACGACGAACCGGGCGGCGACAGCGGCGGCAAGGGGACGGAGACGACGGGAAGCGGCCTCACCCTTCCCCGGCTGAACGGCACCACGTTGGAGGTCGCGGCCGTCTGGTCCGGCGGTGAACAGGCCAACTTCAAGAAGGTGCTGGCGGAGTTCGAGAAGCGGACCGGGGCGAAGGTGACGTTCGTCCCGGCGCAGGACCCGATCATCAACTTCCTGGGCTCGAAGATCGCGGGCGGCAAGCCGCCGGACATCGCGCTGCTCCCGCAGCCGGGCGCGATCAAGCAGGCGGTCGACAAGGGCTGGGCCAAGCCCGTGACGGGCGAGGCCCTGAAAGAGGTCCAGAAGAACTACGCGCAGGGCTGGCAGGACATCGGGAAGGTCGGCGGCAAGCAGTACGGGGTCTACTACAAGGCCGCCAACAAATCGCTGGTCTGGTACAACGCGAAGGTCTTCGAGAACGCGGGCGCGAAGGAGCCGGACACCTGGCCCGAACTCCTCGCCACCGCCCGGACGGTCTACGACTCCGGAGTGACGCCGTTCTCGGTACCGGGCGCGGACGGCTGGCCGCTCACCGACTGGTTCGAGAACGTCTACCTCTCGCAGGCGGGCCCCGAGAAGTACGACCAGCTCGCCAGGCACGAGATCAAGTGGACGGACCCCTCGGTCGCCCAGGCGCTGAAGACGCTCGCCCAAGTCTGGGGGAAGCAGGACTACTTGGCGGGCGGCGCGAACGGCTCGCTGCAACTCCAGTTCCCGAACTCGGTGACGCAGACGTTCACCGGCGGCGACCAGCCGAAGTCGGCGATGGTCTACGAGGGCGACTTCGTGCAGGTCAACATCGGCCAGACGAAGGCGAAGGTCGGGACGGACGCGAAGGTGTTCCCGTTCCCGAAGGTCGGCGCCACCGCGCCGGTCGTCTCGGGCGGTGACGCGGCGGTGATATTCAAGGACTCGCCGGGAGCGCAGGCCCTCGCGGCGTTCCTCGCCTCGCCGGACGCGGCAACCATCCATGCGGGGCTGGGGGGTTACCTCTCGCCGAACAAGAGCGTCCCCTTCTCCGCGTACCCGAACGACGTGCAGCGCACGATCGCCGAGGCGCTGATCAAGGCGGGGGACGACTTCCGCTTCGACATGTCCGACCAGGCGCCGCAGGCGTTCGGCGGGACGCCGGGGAAGGGTGAGTGGAAGGACCTCCAGGACTTCCTGAAGAACCCGTCCGACGTGGCCGGCGCGCAGGCGAAGCTGGAAGCGAACGCAGCCGCCGCGTACGGGAACTGACGCCGTGTCGACTCAGTCGGCCGTGCCGGTCCGCAAGAGCGTGACCGGCACGAGGAGATGGGTCGCGGCGCTGTTCCTGCTGCCCGCCCTCGTCCTGCTCGGCGCGCTCGTGGTCTACCCGATCGGGTACTCGGTCGTCAGAAGCCTCTACGACCAGTCCGGTGATTCCTTCGCCGGACTCGACAACTACACATCGCTCTTCTCGGACGACGGCATCCGAACCGCCCTGAAGAACAACGTCATTTGGGTGGTGTTCGCCCCCACTCTGACGACGGCTCTCGGCCTGGTCTTCGCGGTGCTCACCGAACGGGTCCGCTGGGGAACGGCGTTCAAGCTGGTCGTCTTCATGCCGATGGCGATCTCGATGCTCGCCGCCGGGATCATCTTCCGCCTGGTGTACGACCAGGACCCGGACAAGGGCGTCGCGAACGCGGTCTGGGTGGGTGTGCACGACACGTTCGCGCAGTCCTCGGCGTTCCCGAAGGCACACCCGGGACGGAACTCGCCGCTGATCGCGCAAGGGGACGGCTTCATCACCAAGTCCCCTGTACGCGTGGGCGATCCGGTCGTCCTGCCGCTGGTCGGCGTGGCTCCCGACCAGATGCCGGACGGCGCGAAACGCGCCGCACTGAAGGCGCCGGAGTCCGGCAAGGTCACCGGCACGACCTGGCAGGACTTCACGCGCGGCAAGGGCGTCGGGCGCCTCGGGCAGCCGGATCCCTCGGAGTTGGGGTACTCCGGCATGAGGATCGAGGCGGTGAAGGACGGCAAGGTCGTCGCCTCCACCAAGGCGGCCGGCGACGGCTCCTTCACGCTCCCAGCCTCCGCCGACGGCGCTCAACTCAGACTCCCTGGCAGCAACTTCGGGGCGCCCTACAACGGACTCGACTGGCTCGGCCCGTCGTTGGTCACCCCGGCGATCATCGGGTCGTACATCTGGATGTGGGCCGGGTTCGCGATGGTGCTGATCGCCGCCGGACTCGCCGGTGTGCCCAGGGAGTTGCTGGAGGCCGCGCGGATGGACGGGGCGAACGAGTGGCAGGTGTTCCGGCGGATCACGGTGCCGATGCTCGCGCCGGTGCTCGCCGTCGTCACCGTCACGCTGATGATCAACGTGCTGAAGGTGTTCGACCTGGTGTTCATCATCGCCCCGGGCTCCTCGCAGGACGACGCGAACGTCCTCGCGCTGGAGCTGTACCGCAAGGGGTTCTCCGAGGACCAGCCGGGGATCGCGAGCGCCATCGCGGTGTTCCTGCTGCTGCTCGTCATCCCGGTGATGTGGTTCAACGTGCGGCGGCTGCGGCGGGAGGTGCGGCGGTGATCGCGAAAGTGGTCGAGAAGGTCAACAGCGGTGCCGTCCGCGTCATTCTGCTCGTCGTCGGGCTGTTCTGGCTCGTGCCGACGGTCGGGCTGCTGCTGTCGTCGCTGCGGGCGCCGGAGGAGATGGGGGCGAGCGGGTGGTGGAAGGTGTTCGCCGAACCGTCCCAACTCACCTTCGGCAGCTACAAGAAGCTGCTGGAGAACAGTGACATCACGGACTCGATCCTCAACACCGTGCTGATCACCGTGCCGGCGACGGTACTTGTCGTCGTCATCGGCGCGCTCGCCGGATACGCGTTCGCGTGGATGGAGTTCCCGGGGCGGGACTGGTGGTTTTTGGGCGTGGTGGGCCTGTTGGTGGTGCCGGTGCAGGTGGCGCTGATCCCGATCGCCGAACTCTTCGGGAAACTGGGGCTGTTCGGCTCGGTGTTCGGGGTGATCCTCTTCCACACGGGGTACGGGCTGCCGTTCGCGGTGTTCCTGCTGCGCAACTTCTTCGCGGAGATCCCCCGTGAACTGCTGGAGGCGGCGCGGCTCGACGGGGCGGGTGAACTGCGGCTGTTCACCCGGGTGGTGATGCCGCTGGGCGGCCCCGCGCTCGCGAGCCTCGGCATCTTCCAGTTCCTGTGGGTGTGGAACGACATGCTGATCGCGCTGGTCTTCACGGACGCCGACAGCCAGCCGATCACGGTCGCGCTCCAGACCCAGGTGAGGCAGTTCGGCAACAACATCGACGTACTGGCGCCGGGCGCGTTCATCTCGATGGTGATCCCGCTGGCCGTGTTCTTCGCGTTCCAGCGGCAGTTCGTGTCGGGGGTGATGGCGGGGGCGGTGAAGTAGCCGTCCGCATCACGGCGGACGGTCGCACAACCCGGGGGCGCGTCGGCCGTTCCGTGCGCGGCGCGTCCCCCGGATGCCGTAACCCTGCGTAACCAATGCACGTGGGGGCGCGTTGCCGGGCAGAACGCCCGCGCCGACCCATGGATGTCCCCGTTGCCCAGGTTCAGTGTCATCGTCCCCGCGTACAAGGTCCAGGCGTACCTCCACGAGTGCCTCGACTCGGTGCTGTCCCAGTCGTACCGGGACTTCGAGCTGATCGCTGTGGACGACGGCTCGCCGGACGCCTGCGGCGAGATCATCGACGAGTTCGCCGCCCGGGACCCCCGGGTGAGCGCCCTGCACCTGCCGGAGAACGCCGGTCTCGGCGGGGCCCGCAACGCGGGGATCGCGCGGGCGGCCGGCGACTATCTGGTCTTCCTGGACGGGGACGACACTCTCACCCCGGACGCGCTGCGGGCGATCGCCGACCGGCTGACGGAGACGGGCGAGCCGGAGGTGCTGGTCTACGACTATGCGAGCGTCCACTGGACGGGTGAGCGGGTCCGGGACCGATTCGCGGGCCAGCTCAGCGAGTCGGGTCCGGCGCCCTTCCAACTGGAGGACCGTCCGGGGCTGTTGCGGGTCCTGATGGTCGCCTGGAACAAGGCGGTCCGCCGCGACTTCGTCGCCCGTGAGGGTCTCTCCTTCCCGCCGGGCTACTACGAGGACACGCCGTGGACCTACCCGGCGCTGATGGCCGCCGGGTCGATCGCGACCCTGGACCGCGTGTGCGTGCACTACCGGCAGCGCAGGCAGGGCAGCATCCTGTCCACGACGAGCCGTAAGCACTTCGACGTCTTCGACCAGTACGACCGCGTCTTCGCGTTCCTCGACCAGCGCCCCCAACTGGCGCGCTGGCGGCCGGTGTTGTTCCGCCGGATGGTCGACCACCTCTCCACGGTGTTCACCCGGCCCGGCCGCCTCCCCGACGACGCCCGCGCCGAGTTCCTGCGCAACGCCCGTGACCACTACCGCCGTTACCGGGTCCCGGGCGCCAAGGTCCCGCTGCGCTCCCGGCTCCGGCACTCCCTGGTCCACTTCGGCATGCACCGCACCTACCGGGCCGTCCAGTCGGCGACGGCCCTGCGCGGCCGGACCCGGGGACTCTCCGCGAGGGCGAGGCGCGCGCTGCGGGCCGCTCTCCTCCAACTCCACTACCGCATCCAGCTGAAGCTGCCGCTGCGCACCAACTCGGCTGTGTTCTCGGCGTATTGGGGGCGCGGATACTCCTGCAACCCGGCCGCCCTGGAGTCCGCGTTCCGGGTGTTCGCGCCGCACGTACGGACGGCGTGGATCGCGAACTCCGGGCACCAGCACACGATTCCGCCGGGCCCCCGGCGCATCACGCCCGGCACGGCCGCCTACTGGACGGCGCTGGCCCGCTCCAAGTACCTCGTGAACAACGTCAACTTCGACCGCAGGCTGGTCAAACGCCCCGGCCAGGTCTTTGTGCAGACCCAACACGGCACCCCTCTCAAGCACATGGGCCTCGACCTCCAGGACCACCCGGCGGCCAGCCGCGACCTGGACTTCGCCGAGCTGCTGCGGGGCGTCGACAAGTGGGACTACGTCGTCTCCGCGAACCGCCACACCACACTCACCTGGGAGCGCGTCTACCCGGGCGGCTACGAGACCCTGGAGACCGGCTACCCGCGCAACGACCTTCTCCTGCAAGCGACTTCGGACGACGTGTCGCGCATCCGCGCCTCGCTCGGCATCCCGCACGACACGGTCGCGATCCTCTACGCCCCCACCCACCGCGACTACCGCCGCTCGCAGCGCGTCTCCCTGGATCTGGAGCGCGTCCTGGACCGGCTCGGCGCGGGGTTCACGATCCTGGCCCGCGCCCACTACTGGCAGCCGGACGTCCTGCCGCGCGGCGGCCGGGTCATCGACGTCACCGACCACCCGAGCGTCGAGTCCCTCTGCCTCGCGGCGGACGCGCTCGTCACGGACTACTCGTCGATCATGTTCGACTACGCGGTCCTCGACCGGCCGATCGTCGTCCACGCGGACGACTGGGAGGCGTACGAGGCGGCCCGGGGCACCTACTTCGACCTGCGCGCCTTCCCACCCGGCGCGGTCGCCCGCAGCGAGGACGAGCTGATCGACATCTTCGCCACCGGCCACTGGCGCGGCTCCCGCTCCGCCGAACTGCGCGCCGCCTTCCGCGACCGCTTCTGCCCGTACGACGACGGCCGCGCCGCCGAACGCGTCGTCAGGCGTGTCGTGCTGGGCGAGGACCCGGCGTCGCTGCCGCCGTCCGTGCCCCCGGCGGGACGTGCGCCGGCGGCCTCGGCGCGCCCCGGCATCCCCCGGCCTGCCGGGATCGACTCCCTTTCGCCTCAAGGCAGTTGAAGTCCGCAGCGGCAAGAGCGCAGGAAAACAGAGAGACCAGCATGCCCCGTTTCAGCGTCATCGTCCCGTCCCACGGCGTCGCGGGCCGGCTCTCCCTCGCGCTGGACTCCGTCCTCGCCCAGCGCTTCCGGGACTTCGAGCTGATCCCGGTCTGCGACGGCCCCGACTGCCCGGCCGCCGCCGTGATCGCCGGGTACGCGG
>DATCQX010000201.1:0-8487 GCA_036569285.1 Streptomyces sp. | reverse complement strand
GTGGCGAGGACCGCCCGCCACGGCTCGGTCAGCTCGATCTGCTCGGTGCCCTCGGGGGCGGCCAGGAAAGCGATGTTCACGTCGGTTCACTCCTCGGTGTCGTCGGCCGACGCGCGGGTACCCGGGGCACTTCCGGCAATGCGCGCCGGAGGGAAAGGAGCAGAACTCATGGGACTGGGAGGATGCCTCGCCCTGATCGCCGTCGGCGCGATCCTCACGTTCGCCACGGACTGGCACGTGGACGGAGCGAACCTCGACCTGATCGGGGTGATTCTCATGATCGTCGGCCTGATCGGCACGGTCACCTTCGCGAGCATCGCGCGCCGCAGGAGGCTGATCGTCCCACCGGCGAGCCCCTATCCGGACGACCGCGACCCCCGTACGTACGAGTGAGGACTTGCCGATGCGGTACGACGAACTGGCCGAACTGGGACAGCAGTTGAGGGTGGACGCGGTACGTGCCGCGCAGGCGGCGGGCTCGGGGCACCCGACCTCGTCGATGTCGGCGGCCGACCTCGGCGCCGTCCTGCTCGCCCACCACCTGCGCTACGACTTCGCCCACCCCGACCATCCCGGCAACGACCGCCTGATCCTCTCCAAGGGCCACGCCTCACCTCTCCTGTACGCGATGTACCGGGCGGCCGGGGTCGTGGACGACACGGAACTGCTCACCTTCCGCCACGCGGGCAGCCGTCTGGAGGGGCATCCGACACCCCGGCTGCCGTGGGTGGACATCGCCACCGGCTCACTCGGCCAGGGCCTGCCCGTCGGCGTCGGCATGGCCCTCGCGGGCGAGCGTCTTGAGCGGCTGCCCTACCGCGTGTGGGTGCTGTGCGGGGACAGCGAGCTGGCCGAGGGCTCGGTGTGGGAGGCCGTCGAGCACGCCGGGCACGAGCGGCTCGCGAACCTCACCCTCATCGTCGACGTCAACCGCCTCGGCCAGCGCGGCCCGACCCGCCACGGCTGGGACCTCGACGCGTACGCCGCCCGCCTCGCCGCCTTCGGCTGGCACACGGTCACCGTGGACGGCCACGACGTCGCCGCCGTCGACGCCGCGTACCGCGAGGCCGCCGAGACCGAGACACGGCCCACCGCCGTGCTGGCCCGCACCCTCAAGGGCAAGGGGGTCGCCGCGGTCGAGGACCGGGAAGGGTTCCACGGCAAGCCGCTGTCCGACGCCGAGCGGGCGGTGGAGGAACTCGGCGGAGTGCGGTCCGCGCGGGTCGGGGTGGCGCTGCCCGTCGGCGGCGCGGGCGCCGAGCGGCCCAAGCCCTCCCCGGTGCCCTGGCCGCGCTACGACGTGGGCGAGGAGGTCGCCACCCGGGCCGCCTTCGGGGACGCGCTCGCCGCGCTCGGCTCCGAACGGGACGACGTCGTCGTGCTCGACGGGGAGGTCGGCGACTCCACCAAGGCCGAGGCGTTCGAGAAGGCGCACCCCGAGCGGTACTTCGAGTGCTACATCGCCGAACAGCAGCTCGTCGCCGCGGCCGTGGGGATGCGGGCGCGCGGGTACGTGCCGTTCGCGGCGACGTTCGCCGCGTTCCTCACCCGGGCACACGACTTCGTCCGCATGGCCGCCGTCGGAGGGCTCGCGATCCAGCTCTGCGGGTCGCACGCGGGCGTCTCCATCGGGCAGGACGGGCCCTCGCAGATGGGCCTGGAGGACCTGGCGATGATGCGTGCCGTCCACGGGTCGACGGTCCTGCACCCCTGCGACGCGCAGCAGACGGCCTACCTGGTGCGGGAGATGGCCGCGCTGCCCGGCATCGGATACCTGCGGACCTGCCGCTCACCCATGCCGGTGCTGTACGGGCCCGACGAGGAGTTTCCCGTCGGCGGGTCGAAGGTCCTGCGGTCGGGGCCCGAGGACCGGGTGACCGTGATCGGCGCGGGCGCCACCGTCCACGAGGCGCTGAAGGCCGCGGACATGCTGGAGTCGGCGGGCATCGCGGTGCGGGTGATCGACCTGTACTCCGTGAAGCCCGTGGACGAGGTGGCGCTCAGGGCGGCCGCCGCCGACACCGGGTGTCTGCTGACGGTCGAGGACCATCGGCCCGAGGGAGGGCTCGGTGACGCGGTCGCCGCCGCCTTCGCCGACGGGCGCCCCCAGCCGAGGCTCGTGCGGCTCGCGGTGCGGGGGATGCCGGGGTCGGCCACGCCGGAGGAGCAGATGCGGGGGGCCGGGATCGACGCGGAGGCCATCGCGGGGGCGGTGGTGCTGCTGGTGGGGCGGGCGGTGGTGTCGTGAGGCGTATCTAGGACGGCTCCTGTCCTAGATCGGTGTCAGGGTGGGAGCAGAGCCCATCAGCCATATCAAGGGAGCCTGCCTTGAGCCGCCACCTCCAGATCACCTTCGACGCCCACGAACCCCGCTCCCTCGCCGCGTTCTGGGCCGAGGCCCTCGGGTACGTCGTCCCCGCGCCTCCCGGCGTCGAACTCCCCGACGGGGCCGACGTGTGGGAGGCCTGGCACGAGTTCCTCGCGAAGGCCGGCGTCCCCGAGGAGGAGCGGGAGTCGAAGGCCGCCATCGAGGATCCGGACGGGCACGGGCCGCGCGTCTTCTTCCAGCGCGTGCCCGAGGGGAAGGCCGCGAAGAACCGGGTCCATCTCGACGTCCGCGCGGCTCCCGGCCTTGAGGGCGACGAGCGCACGGCCGCCCTGGAGACCGAGGCCGGCCGCCTCGTCGCCCTCGGGGCCACGGTTCTCCGGCGGTATCCCGCGCAGCCTCCGATGAGCGGGGGCTGGGTGGTCATGGCGGATCCCGAGGGGAACGAGTTCTGCCTCGACTAGCCTTCGGAAGCGGTGATGTTGACCATCCACGGCACCCCGAACCGGTCGGTGCACATCCCGAAGACGTCGCCCCACATCTGCTTGTCCAGGGGGACCGACACGGAGCCCTCGGCAGAGAGCTGCTCCCACCAACCGCGGAGGTCGGCGTCGTCGTCCCCGCTGAGGCTGATGGAGTAGCGGTGCTCGGCGGGCTGGGGCATGCCGGGCGGGTTGTCGGCGGCCATCAGGGTGAAGCCGGCGGGTGTCTCCAGCATGCCGTGCATGATCTTGTCGGTGAAGTCGGGACCGGCGTCCTGGCCGAAGGAGCCGTACGTGTTCAGGGTGAGCGTGCCGCCGAAGACCCGCTCGTAGAACTCCAGCGCCTGACGGGCCTCGCCGGTGAACGTCAGGTACGGGTTGAGCCGAGAAGCCATACGAGCCTCCAAGGAGTGCGGTTCTTCGCACCGTAACGCGCGCCACTGACAACGGCCCGCCGACGAGGACGCCGGTCCCGGGGGACGTCACACGAGTCGTCGCAGAATCCGCTCCTTGACCTGCGTGAACGGCGGGTACGCCACGCGCAGGGGGTCGAGGAGGAGGGGTTTGTCGAGGACTGCCTTGTGGTGGCTGAAGGTGTCGATGGAGTGGGCGCCGTGATAGCGGCCCACGCCGCTCTCGCCGACCCCGCCGAACGGCAGCCCGGGGACGGTGAGGTGGGCGTTGGGGACGCCGAAGGCCAGCGCCCCGGACGACGTCTCGGCCTCGATGCGCTTCTTGGACCGGGACGACCCGACGAACGCGTACAGGGCGAGCGGCTTGTCCCGGCCGGTGACGAAGGAGATCGCCGCGTCGAGATCGGGCACCCGGACGATCGGCAGGACCGGCCCGAAGATCTCCTCCCGCATGACGGCCGACTCGGGAGAGACGTCGGCGAGGACGGTCGGCGCGATGAACAGCGACTCCCTGTCGTGCTCCCCGCCGACGACCGTCCGCCCGTCCCCGAGAAGCCCGGTGAGCCGCTCGAACTGCCGCGCGTTCACGATCCGCCCGTAGTCCGCGCTCTCCGCGGGCCGCTCCCCGTACATCTCCCGGACGGCCGCCGCGAGATGCCCCTCGATCTCGCCCGCCGCCTCCCCGACCGCCAGGACGTAGTCCGGGGCGACACAGGTCTGCCCGGCGTTCATGAACTTCCCCCAGGCGATCCGCCGCGCGGCGGTCGCGAGGTCGGCGCCGGGCTCGACGATCGCGGGCGACTTCCCGCCGAGCTCCAGCGTGACCGGCGTCAGATGACGGGCGGCGGCGGTCATGACGATCCGCCCGACAGCGCCGTTCCCGGTGTAGAAGATGTGGTCGAACCGCTGCTCCAGCAGCGCCGTCGTCTCCGGCACCCCGCCCTCGACGACCGCCACCGCCTCCGGGTCCAGCACCTTCGGCAGCCAGCGCGCGAGCACCGCCGACGTCGCCGGGGCCAGCTCACTGGGCTTGACCACCGCGCAGTTGCCCGCCGCGAGCGCGCCGACGAGCGGGGCGAGCGCCAGTTGGAGGGGGTAGTTCCAGGGGCTGATGATCAGCACCGTACCGAGCGGCTCGCGCACGGTCCGCGCGCGGGCGGGCGCCAGCGAGATCGGGACGCCGACGCGGCGCGGGCGCATCCAGCGGTTCAGGTGACGCAGCGTGTGGTCGATCTCGTTGACGACGAAGCCGAGTTCGGTGAGGTACGACTCCAGCGGGCTCTTGCCGAGGTCGGTGTGGAGCGCGTCGGACAGCTCGCTCTGCCGGTCGATCAACAGGCCGCGCAGCGCACGGAGTTGCTGCTTGCGCCAGGCGGCGGGGCGGGTGCGGCCGGTCGTGAACGTGGCGTGCAGCCGGGAGACGGTCGCGGCGACGTCGGGGGCGACAGGGGTGGCCTGGGCGTCGGGGGCGGCCGGGCTGTCGGGCGTGGGCTGGGTGTCGAGGCGCATGCCGCCCAGGATATACGAAACGAAATTGTTTCGTTTCGTATATGTGTATCCTCGTCCCATGACCGAAGCCCTCCCCGCCCTCACCGACCGCCTCATGGAACGGCTCGACCGCCCCGAGGGCGACCTGCTGGAGCGCGACGCCGACTGGAACCTCTCCCAGACCCTCCAGCACTGCGCCCAGACCGTCCGCTACTCCGTCACCGGCTACCCCCGCCTCAAGCCCGCCCTCTTCCGGGCCACCGCGGGCACGCTCGCCAAGAAGATCTTCCTGAGCCGCGGCGCGACGAAGCACTCCCTGGCCGCCGAGATCGACGGCGCCCCGCCCCTGCGGGCCGACCTCCCGGTCGCCGAGGCCGCCGCCGACCTCGCCGCGGCCGTCGCCCTCTTCACCGAGCACACCGGCCCGCACGCCCCCCACCCCGCGTACGGCACCTGCACGCACGACGAGTTCGCCCGCCTGCACGCCTACCACCTCGCCGAGCACCTCCCGGGCCTGACCGGTGCCGGTCGCTGACCCGGCGCCGGTCCGCCGGGGCCGCCCCCGGGACGCCGCCCGCGACCGCGCGCTCCTCAAGGCGACCCTCGCGGTCCTCGCCGAGAGCGGGTACGGAGGGCTGACCACCGCCGCCGTCGCCGCCCGTGCCGGAGTCTCCACCGCGACGCTGTACCGCCGGTGGTCCTCGAAGGAGGAACTGGTCCTCGCCGCTGCCGCCGACTTCACGGAAGACCTGGAGCGGCGCCCCGACACCGGCACCCTGGAGGGCGACCTCCGCGCCCTCCTGCGCGACAAGGCCACCGGCCTGACCGGCGAGAACGGCCGCCTCCTGCGCGCCCTCATCGGCGAGGCCACCCACAACGTCCCCCTCGCCGAAGCCGTCACCGCCGCGTTCATGAAGCCCGTACGGGAACGCGTCGAGGAGATCGTCCGCCGCGCCGTCGACCGGGGCGAGATCGCCCCCGTCCAAGACGCCGACCTGGTCGCGGACTTCGTCATAGGGCCGATGGTCAGCCGCCTGCTGCTCACCGCGCGGCCCACCGAGGCGCGGGACGCGGAGGGGGCGGCCGACCGGCTGCTTCCGTTCGTGCTGCGGGCGGTGGGCGGCTGACCGCCAGCCGCTAAGAGGCTCGTTCAGGACGCCGAGATCGGGGACGGCGGCTTCGGGTAGCCCCCGAGCCCGCCGTCCGGGACCGACACCCCGCCGTCCACGACCAGCGCGTGGCCCGTGACGTACGAGGAGGCGGGGGAGGCGAGGAAGAGAACCGAACCGGTGATCTCCTCGACCGTCGCCCACCGCCCCATCGGGACGTGGCCCATCAGCCACTCCGACAGCGCGTCCGTCCCGCTCGCGAACGTCGTCATGTCCGTCAGCGTCCACCCCGGGCAGATCGCGTTCACGCGGACCCCCTGCCGCGCCCAGCCCACCGCGAGGCTCCTCGCCAGCGACACCTGGGCCGCCTTCGTCGCCGCGTACGAGTCGAGGAGCGGGGCGCCGAGGATCGCGGCCGTCGAGGACATCAGCACCAGGCTGGCCCGGTCCGACTCGACGAGGTACGGGTGAGCCGTCCGGCACAGCGCCGCCGTCGCGTCGAGGTTCACGGCGATCACCCGGTCCCACGCGGGCTCCGGAAGGTCCTGCAACTGCACGAGCAGCATCCCGCCGTCGTCGTCCGCCGGTGTCACGCCCGCGTTGTGGACGACGACGTCGAGCCCCCCGAGCGCCTGGGCCGCCCGCTCCACCAGGTCCGCCGCGACCCCCGGCGTCTCCAGATCCCCGGCCAGCGCCGTCGCCTTGCGGCCCCGCTCCTCCACCGCGCGGACGGTGTCGTCCAGCGCCTCCGTCGTCCGGGCGGTCACGGCCAGCTCGCACCCCGCGTCGGCGAGCGCGACGGCGACCGCCTCGCCTATGCCCCGAGAGGCGCCGGTGACGAGCGCGCGGGCGCCTTCGAGACGGAAGAGGTCAAGGGACGAGGCCATGGGGGAGTCCTCTCGGAGAGGTAGGGGGAGCGGACGGCGCCCGGCCGGCGCCGGAGGGCGACCGTGTGCGCCGTCCGCGCATTGCGGACGACCGCCCGCGCGGACACATCCTGAGCCTGTACGACGCCGGCCCCGCGCGGCGCCCGTACCGCTGACCGATGTGTTGAAGACGAGCGGACGTTGAACGTCCGCCGGGGGTGACCGTGCGACGACTCCGTACACCGAACCGCGCCCTGCGCGCGCTCCTCGACGAGGCCGGCTGGTCCGGCGCGCGCCTCGCCCGCGAGGTCAACTCACGTGGCCGGGCACAGGGGTTCGCCCTGCACTACGACCGGACGTCCGTCGCCCACTGGCTCTCCGGCACCCGACCCCGCCCGCCCGCACCGGAGTTGGCGGCCCAGGCGCTGTCGGACGGCCTCGGCAGGCGGGTACGGGCCGCCGAGACCGGGCTCGCGCACGAGGAGGCGCGGGCGGAGCCTCTCGAAGGGGCGGACCTTCTCGACGGGGCGTTGCGAGAGGTCGGGCGGTGGGACGTGTACGTGCCGGGGGGCCTCGCCCCATGGGGTCCGACTGTTTTTGCGCGCGCGGCTGATGGGGGAGGCGTCGGTATGGCCCACGTCGAGTCCGCGCGGCAGCTTCTCGATCTGTTCTCCCGCAGCGACGACGCCTTCGGCTCCGGGAGCGTGCGGGAGCCGCTCGGACGGTTCCTGGGGGCGGTGGTGCTGCCCTGGCTGCGCGGTCCCGCATCGCCCCGGGTGAGGCGTGAACTGTTCGAAGTGGCCGCACAGTTGGCGTACCTGTGCGGGTTCGTGGCCTACGACGGGGGACAGCACGCGCTCGCCCAGCGGATGTACGGAGCCGCTGTGCGTCTCGCGGAGGAGGCGGGGGACCGGGCCGGGAGGGCGGTCGCGCTGCGCGGACTCAGCGTGCAGGCCCATCAGTTGGGGTACACCGCCCATGCGCGCGAGCTGGCGGAGGAGGCGGTACGCGTCGGCGTACGGTACGCGCCCTCACGGCAACACGCCTTCTTCATCGGACAGTTGGCGGTCGTCCAGGCGGCCTTCGGTGACCCGGGTTGCCTCGCGACGCTGGGCCGGGCGCAGCGGTGCCTCGAACGGGCCGGTGACGCCGGGGAGTTGCCCGTCGGCGCGTTCCATCCCGGTGCCCTCGCGCTGCAACAGGCCTACGTCCACCGCGCGCGAGGCGACCGCCGGGCGACCGTCCGCGCCCTGGAGGCATCCCTCCGTCACCGTCCCCCCGACGAACGCCGCTCCACCGCCATCACCCTCGCGGATCTGGCATCCGCCCACCTGGACATCGGGCACCTCGACCGTGCGTGCGCAGTGACCCACACATTCCTGGACCTCCGCCCCACCGTCACCAGTACCCGTCTAGACACCCACCTCCACACCCTCCTGGCCCGCCTGCGTCCCCACGGTCGTGACCGGGCGGCGAAGGGGGTGCTGGAGCGGGCTCGGGAGATGCGCAGGGGGTGAGGGTGCCGGGGCCCTTCGCGGATGCCGGAGCACTCCCGCCAAGGCCCACCAGGCCGACACGACGCCGGGTAAGTGCCCACCAACTCGGGTGGTTTCGGTGCGAGGGCGGGTGCGGGCCCGTCGTGGCCGTTCGCGCAGTTCCCCGCGCCCCTAAAAGGCGGCTGCGCCGCCATGTCCACGCATCCGGCCCCCCTTCCACCAACTCCGGTCAAGCCCCCAACCCCTCAACGCAGGCCCCCTGCCCCCCCTCCCACTATCCTCCACCCCCATGACCACCCCCTTCCTC
>DATCQX010000200.1:0-7399 GCA_036569285.1 Streptomyces sp. | reverse complement strand
GGTGGGTGGGGGGTGTGAGTGTGGCGGCGTAGCCGCCTTCTAGGGGCGCGGGGAACTGCGCGAATGGCCACAGCGGGCCTGTAGTCGCCTGTGTACCGGAGCGTCCGAGTCGGTGGGCGTGGGCGTGTGTCGGGTGGCACTCTGGGAGCATGCCTGAGTTGCCTGAGGTGGAGGCTTTGAGGGGGTTTCTCGACGAGCACTTGGTGGGGCGCGAGATCGTCAGGGTGCTGCCGGTCGCGGTCAGTGTGTTGAAGACGTACGAGCCGCCGGTCACCGAGGTCGAGGGGCGGGAGGTTGTCGGGGTTCGGCGGTACGGGAAGTTTTTGGGGGTGGAGACCGAGGGTGGGCCCCCGATTGTTATGCATCTGGCCCGCGCGGGGTGGCTGCGGTGGAGGGATCGGTTGCCCGATGGCATGCCCCGGCCGGGGAAGGGGCCGCTTGCGATGAGGGTGGCGTTGGAGACGGGCGCCGGGTTCGATCTGACCGAGGCCGGGACGCAGAAGAAGCTCGCGGTGTATGTCGTGCGGGATCCGCAGGACGTGCCCGGGGTCGCGCGGCTGGGGCCGGATCCGGTGGCGGGTGATTTCGACGAGGAGAGGCTCGCCGGCCTGCTCGCGGGGGAGCGGCGGCAGCTCAAAGGGGCCTTGCGGGATCAGAGTCTGATCGCGGGGATCGGCAATGCCTACAGCGACGAGATTCTGCACGCGGCGAGGATGTCGCCGTTCAAGCTGGCGGCGTCCCTCACGCCCGAGGAGACCCACACTCTCTACGAGGCACTGCGCACCACGCTGCGCGATGCCGTGGAGCGCTCGCACGGCGTGGCCGCCGGACGGCTGAAGGCGGAGAAGAGGAGCGGGCTGCGCGTGCACGGCAGGGCGGGCGAACCGTGCCCGGTGTGCGGGGACACCGTCCGCGAGGTCTTCTTCAGCGACTCCGCGCTCCAGTACTGCCCCACCTGCCAGACCGGCGGAAAACCCCTGGCCGACCGCCGGATGTCCCGCCTGCTCAAGTGACCGGCCTGCTCGAAGCCGCCGCTCTGTTCAAGTGGCTCACCTGCCCAAGACCTGTCCGCTCAAGGCCCCCGCCCTCACGACCCCGCCGGAATCCGCACCAGCGTCTTCTCGCCCTCTCGCACGTCGTAGTACGCGATCTCCTCCGTGCGCATCGCCGTCCCCCCGTGCATCGTGCTGGGCCGGGCGTCGTGGTCGGGCACCATCCACCCGGTGGCGGTCTGCTCGGTGCCGTCGCGGCCGACGATGACGAGGCGGCAGGAGCGAGGGCCCGCCCCGTCCTTCACCTGGAGCTCGATGTCCGCGCCCCACGTCTTGTCGGCGGCGGTGACCTGGGCCCACACCCCGGACCGGGAGTCGGTCGCGGCGATCCGCACCTGGGCGCCGGCCTCGGGCTGGGTGGAGCCCTTGTCGCTGAAGGCCATCATCAGCGCGGGCCCGGCCAGCGCGACGACGACGGACGCGGCGAGCCCGTAGAGGAACCGTCGGCGTACCGCGCGGCGCCGGACGGCGACCTCGCCGAGCAGCTTCTCCAGGAGGCGTGGGCCGGGCCCGGCGAAGGGGTGCACGGAACGCGGGGTCGCGCGCCGGTACAGCATCAACTGCCGTGTCGCGGGACCGAATTCCGTGACCTGAGCCGCGCACCGAGGACACTCCATGAGGTGGTCCTCGAAGCGGAAGGCTTCCGCTTCGTCCAGGACGCCGAGCGCGTACGCGCCGACGTCCACATGCTGTTCCAGGGACCTCATCGCCGAATCCTCGTGCCGTTGGGTGCGGTTGGGGTTACTCCTTGCTCCCATCGGTACGCACCAGGCACCGGAATCACTCAAGGGGTGTGCAGAATCGTGACCCAGGTGTTCGGAGCCGCCGCGCGGGCGGATTGGTCGGATCGAAGAAATTTTTTTCCAAGGCCTCAGAACAGATGGATCGCCAAGTGTCCGAGCGGCAGCCCGAGTTGCCAGGCGGGGGTCCACACCTTGGGCCCCTCGTCCTCCCCGAGCCCGGGCAGCGCCCCGCCGGGGACCGCGTTGAGGTCGGGCGCGAGGAGTTCGGTCTCCTCCAGCCACTGCCAGGCGGCCTCGGCGAGCCGGAGGTCGGGCGAGTCGAGGCCCGACTGCGCTACCCGCGCGGAGAGTTGGCCCATGCGCTCGCCGACCCAGTCCTGCCAGGGCTGGTCGTAGGCGGTCAGCGAGAGCCACGTCTCCAACTGGGTGACGACCCGGATGCCGGGGAGTTCGCCGTCGGTGTCCGACAGGAAGATGGTGAGCGCCAGCGCGTCGCGCCCGGCGCGGAACTCGAACGACGTCGGCGGCATCAGGTCGCCGGTGCGCAGGAGTTCGTCGGCGATGTACTCGGCGTACAACCAGGCCATGGGGACGGTGAGTTCACTCCCGCCGGAGTCCCCGCCGAAGCCTCCACCGGAGCCCTCGCCCGAGCCGTCGTCGGAGCCGTCGTGGTCCGGATGATCTCTGTGCAGCATCTCTCGCAGCCTTCCCTCCGGTGTACCGTCGCCCGTCGCCGGGCCCCCAGTCCGGAACACGGATGGGAACAGCCGATTACTCAACCGGGGTCTGAGGCAAGGCGCTTTACGGAGGTTTGACTCTGTGCTGGGTTTCAGCGCAGGTCGGCCGCGTAACCCGGAAGGACCCGGCGCAGGGCGCGCAGCGCGTAGAACGCGCGGGATTTCACGGTACCGGGCGGGATGCCGAGTATCTCGGCGGCCTCCGCCACACTCGCACCCTGGAAGTACACGAGCACCAGGACTTCACGGTGTTCGGGAGTGAGAGTCTTCACAGCCTCGCGGACGTCGAGGGTGGCCGCCGCGCGCTCCGCGTGGTCGCCGTAGACCGGCGCGTGCTCCAGGACGGCGTCCCCCACCTCGGCGGGCCGCGCCTGCCGGGCCCGCCGGGCGTCGATCGCGAGCCGCCGTCCGACCGTCATCAGCCAGGGCCGCACGGAGTCGAAGTCGTCCGCCCGCAGCGCCTCGGGGTGCTGCCAGGCGCGCACGAGCGTCTCCTGGACGAGGTCCTCGGCCCGCTGCCGGTCGCCGTCGCTGAGCCGGAGCAGCAGCGCGAACAGTGGCCGCCCGTGATCCCGCTGGAGCGCGGCGAGTTCATGCTCAGCGGTCGTCTTCGGCTGCGTGAGTGTGGCGGTCATGTCGGTCATGGCACACCGGCGTCGTCACTCAGGGACAGGGCGCGTACACAGATCTGCGGCGGACGGTCGATCGCGTCGACGAACGGTTCGACGAACGGTCGGTGAACGGCGGCGCGGGGAGTTCCGGTTCGGGGGCGGCACGACCGTTCGAACAAAGAGCGCGATTCGGTACGCCGATCGCGTGCGTCCCCGGGAGTGGCGCCGCCTCGCGGGCCCGGACGCGGGCTATGAGTGTGCCCGTGCACCGTAAGTATGAAAATAGGACCAGATTGGGGTGGCCGTGATCACACGACGACGAACCGTGGCCCTCGCCGTGACCGTACTCCTCGCCCTGGCCGCCTGCCAGGCACAGGAGACCCGGCAGGAGCCGGAGAGACGGACGGCCCCGGCCGGCCCGGCACCCGCACCCGCGGCCCCCGCCGGTTTCACCCTCGTCGCCACCGGTGACGTCCTGCCCCACACCTCGGTCATCGAACGCGCCCGCTTCGACGCGGGCGGCCGGGGCTTCGACTTCCGCCCGATGCTGGACGCCGTCCGCCCGCTCGTCTCCCGCGCCGACCTCGCCCTGTGCCACATGGAGACCGTGTACGGCGCGAACGGCGACTACACCGGCTACCCCGCCTTCAAGTCCCCGCCGGAGATCGCCGAGGCCCTCGCCGCCACCGGGTACGACGGCTGCTCCACCGCCTCCAACCACAGCCTCGACGACGGCCCCGCAGGCGTCCGCCGCACCCTCGACGCCCTCGACGGCGCCGGAGTGCGCCACGCGGGCACCGCCCGCACCGCCGAGGAGGCCGCCGCCCCCACCCTCCTGCGCGCCGGCCGCGCCAAGGTCGCCCACCTCGCCTACACCTACGGCACCAACGGCTACCCCCTCCCGCAAGGGCAGCCCTGGGCCGTCGACGTCATCGACGAGGCCCGCATCCTCACCGACGCCCGCGCCGCACGCCGGGCCGGCGCCGACGTCGTGGTCGTCTCCCTGCACTGGGGCACCGAGTGGCAGGACGCCCCCGACGAGCAGCAGCTCACCCTGGCCCGCACCCTCACCGCCTCGCAGTCCGCCGGACGCCCCGACATCGACCTGATCCTCGGCACGCACGCCCACATCCCCCAGGCGTACGAGAAGGTCAACGGCACCTGGGTCGTCTACGGCATGGGCGACCAGATCGCCGGCGAGATGTTCAACCACCAGGGACAGCAGGACCCGCGCGGCAACCAGTCGTCCATCGCCCGCTTCACCTTCACCCCGCCCACCACCCCCGGCGCCCGCTGGAACGTCACCAAGGCCGAGTTCGTCCCGCAGCTCTTCGACATCGACGCGGGCCGCGTCCTCGACCTGAACCAGGCCCTCGCCCAGGGAGCCGACGTCCAGGGCGTCCGCGACCGCATCCGGGACGTCGTCCTCAGCCGCGGCGCCGCGAACGACGGCCTCACCATGGCGCCCTGACCTACGGGACGACCGTCACCGGCCACCGCCCCGCCTTCACCAGCCGCACCGCCACCGACCCCACGATCCGGTGCCCCGCCTGCTCCGACGCGCCGACGACCACCGCGTCCGCCTTCAGGTCGTCGGCGGCCGTCACCAGTCCGGTGTAGGGGTCGCCGCGGAACGTGTGGAACTCCCAGCGGACGTCGAATATCCCCCTGATCCGCTCCGTCTCCTCGCGGATCAGGGCCATCAGCTCCTCGGCGATCTCCTCCGTCGTCTCCGCGACCGGCGCCCCGAGCACGGCGCCGCCCGCCAGCATCGGCTGGATGTACACGAGGGCCAGCAGCGCGTGCTGGCGGCGGGCGAGTCCGGCCGCGTAGGACGCGGCCCGGAGGGAGGAGTCGGAGCCGTCCACCCCGACCACGATGACCTTGGGGCCGTCGGTGCCTCGCTCGAATCCCCGCGAGGGCTGCACTCCATGCTGTTCCGTCACGCGCCGAGGCTATCGGAACCCCCTGTTCCCCCTGCTCGACGGGCGCGCCGCCCGTCCCCTTCCTACAGTCGAAGCCATGAGCGCAGCCGGAACCGCGACCGCCCCCGCGCAACAGGCCCAGACCGACCCGCCCAGGCACCTGCGCCTCCTCAGCCGCGTCCCCGAGGCGTTCGGCGGCTTCTTCGGCGTGATCGGCACGCTGTGCGTCGTCCTCGCCTTCGTGCCGCCGCTGCGCCGGCTGATGCGCCCCGCCGTCGAGTTCCTCGACCTGCTGATCATCCCGGTCAGCGTGAACCTCGCCTACGCGGTGTTCCTGTTCCTGCTGGCCGGGGCGACCGCCGCCCGCAAGAAGGTCGCCTGGTGGCTGGTCGTCGTCTACCTCGGGCTGCTGGTCCTCGGGGACAGCCTGGGCGTCGCGTTCGGCGACTACACCGAGTCGCTGCCCTCGCTGGTCATCTGCACGATCGCCCTCGTCGTCCTGCTCTTCGCCCGCCGCGAGTTCTACGCCGACTCCCGTCACGGCGCCGTCCGCAGGGCCGTCCTCGTCCTGCTCGTCGGGCTCGGGCTCGCGATCCTCGCCGGATGGGGGCTCGTCGAGCTGTTCCCCGGCTCGCTGCCGCGCAGCGAGCGGTTCGTGTGGGCCGCCGACCGGGTCCTCGGCGGCCTGGTCTCCGCCCGCAGCTTCGACGGACGGCCGCCGCGCGTCCTGTTCTTCCTCCTCGGCCTCTTCGGCGCCCTCGCCCTCCTCAACGCCGCCGCGACCATGTTCCGCAGCCAGCGCATGGAGGCCGCCCTGCACGGCGACGAGGAGGCCCGCATCCGCGCCCTCCTCAGGCGCTACGGCGCCCAGGACTCCCTCGGCTACTTCGCGACCCGCCGGGACAAGGCCGTCGTCTTCTCGCCCAGCGGCAAGGCCGCCGTCACCTACCGCGTCGAGGCCGGCGTCTGCCTCGCCAGCGGCGACCCCGTCGGCGACCGGGAGGCCTGGCCGCACGCCATCGCCGCCTGGCAGGACACGGCCCGCCGCCACGGCTGGACCCCCGCCGTCATGGGCGCCTCCGAGGACGGCGCGAAAGCCTTCGCCCGCGCGGGCCTCGGCGCCCTCCAGCTCGGTGACGAGGCCATCCTCGACATCCCCTCCTTCGACCTCGGCGGACGCGACATGCGCGTCACCCGCCAGGCCGTCAACCGGGTCCGCCGCACCGGCGCCACCTGCCGCGTGCGCCGCCACTCCGCCCTCACCGACGAGGAGATGGAAGAGGTCGTCGACCGCGCCGACGCCTGGCGCGACACCGAGACCGAACGCGGCTTCTCCATGGCCCTCGACCGGCTCGGGGACCCCGCCGACGGCGACTGCCTCCTCGTCGAGACCGTCGCGGACGACGGCCGCCTCCTCGCCCTGCTCTCCTTCGTCCCCTGGGGCCCCGACGGCATCTCCCTCGACCTGATGCGCCGCGACCGCACCGCCCCCAACGGCGTCATGGAGTTCATGGTCGCGGAGGTCTGCGCCGCCGCCCCCAAACTGGGCGTGCGCCGCATCTCCCTCAACTTCGCCGTCTTCCGCTCGGTCTTCGAGGAGGGCGCCCGCATCGGCGCCGGACCCGTCCTGCGCCTGTGGCGCCGCCTGCTGCTGTTCTTCTCCAAGTGGTGGCAGCTGGAGGCCCTCTACCGCTCCAACGCCAAGTACCGGCCCGCCTGGTACCCCCGCTTCCTCTGCTACGGCGAGGCGGGCGCCCTCGCCCGCGTCGGCCTCGCCTCCGGGATCGCCGAGGGCTTCGTCGTCGTCCCCTCCCTGCGCCGCCACCGCTTCAAACACGCCGTCCGCCCCGCCTCCTCCACCGGCACCCTGCCGCCCCTGGAGGAACTCACCGAGCCCGCCGAACCCCGCGCGAAGGGCCCCTCCGACCAGGTCCGCGTCCGCCAGGAACACCTGAAACGGCTGTACGACGCCGGCACCGACCCCTACCCGGTCGGCGTCCCGGCACCCACCCACGCCCTCGCCGACGTCCGTGAGGGGGACGACGTCACCGTCGCCGGGCGTGTCCTGCGCGTGCGGGACTTCGGAGGGATCGTCTTCGTCACCCTGCGGGACTGGTCCGGCGACCACCAGCTCGCGCTGACCGCCGCCGACCGGTTCCGTACGGACGTCGACCTCGGCGACCTCGTCACCGTCAGCGGGCGCGCAGGGCGCAGCGACAAGGGGGAGCCGACCGTGTTCGTGGACGACTGGCAGCTCACCGGCAAGTGCCTGCGCCCCCTGCCCGACAAACGGCGCGGCCTCACCGACCCCGAGGCGAAGGTCCGGCTGCG
>DATCQX010000199.1:0-5527 GCA_036569285.1 Streptomyces sp. | reverse complement strand
CAGACGCCGGAGGAGGAGATGGACCCCGGCGAGCCGCTGGGCGTCGAACTGCTCATCGCGGTGCCGGACCAGCCGGGCGTGCTGCCCGCGGTCGCCGGTGTGCTGGCGATGCACCGACTGACGGTCCGCACGGCCGAGTTGCGGGAACTGGAGCTGCCCGACGGCGTGGACCAGGGGTCCGTGCTGCTGCTGGACTGGCGGGTCGCGGCCGAGTACGGGTCGCTTCCGCAGGCCGCGCGCCTGCGGGCGGACCTGGTCCGTGCGCTGGACGGGTCGCTGGACATCGCCGGGAGGCTGGCGGAAAGAGACGCCGCGTATCCGCGCCGCCGGGGCTGGGTGGCCCCGCCGCCCCGGGTGACCGTCGCTTCGGCCGCCTCCCGGCACGCCACGGTCATCGAGGTGCGCGCACAGGACGCGCCCGGGCTGCTGTTCCGGATCGGGTCCGCGCTGGACGACGCGGGGGTGCGGGTGCGGAGCATGCACGTCTCGACGCTGGGGGCCAACGCGGTGGACGCGTTCTACGTCACCGGCGTGCAGGGGGCGCCGCTGCCCGTGGAGGAGGCGGGCGCGGTGGCCAGGAAGCTGGAGGAGACGCTGCGGGCGTAACCGCCCGGCGGCAGCGGCGCGGGCACAGGTTCCGGTGGACCTGTGCCCGCACTGCCGTCAAGCGCGGAACACCGACTTGCCGGCCCGCTCCTCGGGCTCGTCGGGTTCGGCGCGGAAGGACGGGCGGAGGGACAAGAGAACGCTGATCAAGGTCATGGGGGCTCTCCTCACTGCGTGAGTCCGCTGCTGACGGTCGTCGGAAAGCCCTGCGCAGGTATCCGGCTTCCGTTGTAGAGGCCGGTGCGCGGCCCCCGCAACGGGCTTCGCCGCAGGTCGGAGGAGTCCCGGAAAACCGGAAAACGTCCTGGCTCGTCAGGGGACCGCGGGCTTCCCGCCGCGCAGCCACTGCACGATCCCCGCCAGCGCCCCGGTGAGCAGAAGAGCCGTACTGGACCAGGTGATCAACCCCGGCGCGACCGCACCCCGACCGGTCAGCAGGTGCTGACCGCACACCAGCCACGACGTGAACGGGACCACGACAAGCGTCCACACCAGCACGTTCCGGCCACTCCGGCCCGCCGACCGGGCACTGGGCCCGAGCCGCTCCCCGCACCACAGCACCCAGGTCGCCACGGACGCCGCGTACCCGGCCGCCGCCGCCAGTACCGCCACCGCCAGGTCACCCGACGACCCGCTCTCCCGGTAGGAGTTCCCGCAGGAGGCGAAGTCCCACGCGCACACCAGCTGGACACCGGTCAGCACCACGGGAAGCACCACGACCCGCAGCGAGCGCAGCAGCGCCCCGCCCCCGAGGAACGCGGCCTGACCGACCACCTCGACCGACCGCTCCAGGACGGCGGCCACCAGCCGGACGACCGACACCCCGACCCACCACACCACGTCGAGGACGAACACGATCGCCAGACACGTGTACTCACCCGCCTTGATCAGGATGTTGACCGCCACGCAGCCCACGGCGAGCAGCGTCGTCGCCAGCAGCCCGCACAGCGAGAGCAGCACCAGCGCGAGCTGTTCGAGCGGCCCCCCGGCGGGAACCGCCTCCCAGCGCGGCCTGGGCAGGGTGAGCAGCGGAAACACCGGGGGAGCCGAGAGCAGCGGCTCCACCTTCGGGTCGAAGGTGCGGACCCCGTGCAGCAGCCCGGTCAGCACGGCGGTGAACAGCGCGCCGAGCAGACCCAGCCACGGCGTCCTGGCCAGCCACAGCCGCACCGCGGCCGGCGGGTCCCACAGCCACCCCTCGGGCACGTACCGCAGCACCCGCCCCACCAGCAGCACCGGCAACGCGCTCGCCGCCGAACCGAACGTCACCGCACCCGGCAGCATCCACCCCTCGTGCCGGTCCCGCGACCGACGGGGCGTGCGGGAACGCGGCACGATCCCCGTCCAGCCGCCGTACCAGGCGACCTGCCCCGCGTACCAGGCCCACAGCAGCGCCGCCCCACCCAGCGCCGCCGTCAGCACCACGGTCCGCACGCTCCCCTCGCCCCAGCGCGCCACCCCGCCGACCGCACCCGCCACCAGCAGGACGGCGACGGCCGCGCGCAGCGTCGTCGGATGATGGCGCAGCGGCGCCAGGACGAACAGGACCAGGTACCCCAGCGCCAGCACCAGCAGCGGCACCGGAGTGTGCCGGGTCGCGCTCAGCGAGACCGCGCCGGCCGGCAGCGTCGCCAGCAGACCGAGCGCGAACCGCCGCACCCCCACCGAAGCGCGCGCCAGCGGCAGGAAGGCGTACGCGCGGCAGAAGAGGTCGGTCGGCGACGGATCCTCCTGCGCGCACACCTCATGACAGGTGCGCGGCTGCCGGTCGGCGCGCTCCGCTCCCCAGCGCAGATACCAGGGACGGCGCCATCGCGGCTCGCCCCCCACAGGCAGCAGTGTGCTCATCGTTCTTCCCCTCCCGTGTTCGACACACATCGCGCCAACCGCAGCGCCGTCCAGCGCGCCAGCAGCCGGAACCGGTGCCACGGCGCGTACTGCACCGCCCGCACGTGCGCGCGGTACTCCTGCCACCCGAAGACCCGGTCCGCGCCCGGCAGCAGCACCGTCCGCGCCGCCCCCGCCGTGGACCCCAGCAGGGTGTAGAGGTCGGCGAGTTCACCGAGCCCCGGATCCGGCTCACCGGCGTACGTGTCGCGCAGCCGCCGGTGCCGGTAGCTCAGCCAGGCCAGCAGGTTCCCCGCCTCCAGAACCAGCCCGGAGGGGCCCTCGGTCGCCGCCGCGTCCCGCCGCCGCCCGTCGCCGATCCGCTCCAGGCTGTCGCGCAGATCGGCGTCCGTCGCATGCTCGGAGACCCCGTCCGCCACGGACAGCGCACGCAACTGCGCCAGATGGCGGCGAGCCAGCCGCCGTCCCAGGAACCGCAGTTCCGGGGTGTACGTCATGTGCTCGACGACCCTCCCCAGAGTCCCGGAGAGCAGCAGATACTCCCCGCTCCCCGGCGGGAAGCGCCTGCGCCGCACCACCAGCCACCCGTACGCCGGGAGCAGACGGCCCTGCGCCCACAGCGTCGCGCCGATCCGCTCGGCGCGCGCCGCCCCCAGCGGACCCCGGGCGCCACCCGGAGCCGTCCGCCGCCACACGCGCCGCAGGTCGCTCCAGCGGCCCTCCTCCCACAGGCGCTCCGAGCGGGCCCACCACAGCTCCTCGGCGGGGACCGCGCTCAGCCGGGAGGGGTCGTCGAGCATCTCGCCCAGCCGCTTGTGCATCCCCAGCGCCCGGCACAGCGCGAACGAACAGGCGGCGCGCAGCGGATCGTCCGCGGCGAGAGCCGGTGGCGCGGGACGCGGGGTGCTCGCGGCGGCCGGGACCGGCGGGCCCAGGTGCCAGCGGTCACGCAGCACCGGGTACAGGCGCGCGGTGTGCCCGCACACGACGCCGACGTCCGCTCCCGCCGCCGCCAGCAGCCGCACCAGCCTGGGGACCGACCTGTCGTCGCGCGGCACCTCGTGCCAGGGGTGGGAGGCGTCGGAGTGATGGGAGAGCCACACCACCCGCAGCCCCGCGAGCGTCCCCGGCGGCCAGCTCGCGACCGTCGCGTCCAGGTCGAAGAAGTCGCTCCCCGAATACCCGGCGACCACCAGGAGACGGCGGCTGGTCAGGGTGCGCAGCAACCGCTCGGCGTGGCGCGGGTCCAGCCCTCCCTGGATACGCGCCAGCGTCGCGCCGAGACCCTCGCCGTCCGGGTTGCCGACGAAGGAGTGGTGGAAGTGCTGGACCAGACCGTCACCCGGCAGGGCCCCCGTCAGCTCCCGGTACCGCAGCTCCACGCACGGGTCGAAGTTGGCCGTGATGTGCAGGCCGCCCGCGGCGACGTGCCGCGCGAAGAAGTCGTGCCCGGTGTTCGGGGAGGCGTCACGGATGTCCGCCAGCACCTCCATCGGCCGCACCGGGGTTCCCGCACACCCGCGCACCACCGCGCCGAGGACCGTCTCCAGACGCGGGTCCGCCGGGACGGGGACGTCCGCCGGGGTCCTGTCGAGCGGACAGCGCGGCGGCCTGTACAGGCCGAACGCGTCGTGCAGCGCGTGGACCCGCTCCAGCAGGTCCGCCTCCAGGAACGACGCGAACACCCGCCGCGTCAGCGCCGGACCCGCCGGGAGACCGGACGGCTCGTCCATGGAGATCCCCGCGCCGGTCAGGAAGACACCCAGCGGGGGACCGAAACCGGCGATCAGATCCGCGACGCCCTCGAAACCGTCCACCACCGCCGCGCTCACGACCCGCCCCCCGGCGTCTCGGGACGCGCGGCCTTCCACAGCGCCTCGTACCGGTCGACCCAGTACTCCAGCCAGCGCGGCGAGTCGTAGCGCGAGATCCGCACGTGCATCCGGCCGGCGATGTTGTCGTCCTGGAAGCCGTGGAACTCGACGATCGCGTAGCCGTCCGCCCGGTGCGCGTTCACGATCAGCAGGCTGAACCCCGGATTCACCGGCAGCCTGCGGAACGCGAACCCCGGCTGGTCACGCGCCAGGCGGCGCAGCGTGTCCGCCGAGTGCGCGAGGGTCGCCGCGAGGTCCACACTGTCGTCGAGCTGGAGCGCGGCAGCCGCCACCACCGCCGCGTCGTCCGCGAGGATCACGCACCGCACCCGGCCGCCCCTCGCCAGCACCTGGGTCCGGATGTCCGCGTTGTTCAGCAGCACGTGAGCGGCCGTCGGCCCGTACACGCGCAGGTCCTCCACCCCCGGCAGCAGCGCACCGAACGGACCGAACTCCTCCCTCCCGCGCAGCACCCGCTCCACCACAGGGCCGCGCTCCCCGCCGCCGCGCCGGGACGCGAAGACGAGGAAGTTCACCGCCACCAGCAGCGCCGCCAGCTGGAAACGCGGCGCCACCGCGTCGGCGAGGCTCAGCGCCGTCACCGTGACCCCCACCACGAACACCGCGTACGCCTCGACGTCGCGCTGCCCCCTCACATCGGCGACGACCGACGCCACCGCCCGCCGCAGCCGACCGGATATGCCCGCCATTCCTCACCTGTCCTCACTCCGTGCCGTACGGGGTAGGACAGCGCACCCGAGGCGATCCGCGCCGGACACGGCGGAAAGACACGGCGATCCCGCGAGTTGCCGCGAGGGCCGCCGAAGCGGCCGGGAGCCGGTCCACCATGGGAACTCCGGCAGCGGGCAGCCGCGTGCCGCCGACATCCGCGCGGCCGTACGGGTCGCCCGCCGCAGCAGTCACGGAGGAACCGCGTGGCCCACCGTCCGTTCGACGACACCGCAGCCACCCGGCAGTTCATCACCCAGTGCCTTGACATCCTGCGCGACCAGCGCCGCCCGGTCGGCGCCGCCGCACTCGGCCAGGCCCTCGGAGTCGCCGAAGGCACCATGCGCGGCTACCTCACCGGCACCACCGGCTCCGTCCCCGCCGGACTCTGCGTCGAACTCGGCCGCCTCGCACAGATCCCCGCCCACGACGTGCTGCGCGCCCTCGGACTCCTCCCCCCGGGCCCCGCC
>DATCQX010000198.1:0-3702 GCA_036569285.1 Streptomyces sp. | reverse complement strand
TGAGTCATCAGACCCCTCCACCATCGCGCCGCATCTGCACCGCTTCGGACTGCCTGGTCGCAGAGGCCCGCGGTGTCGTGGGCCCATCATAGGAATGCGGATCGCGCCGTGTGATGACCCAGGGGTGGTGAATCGGTCTCGCCCCGCGCCGGTGTGAGGCATTCGCCCCGATTGGGCCGACCTTGGCCGCCGGGACACCGCCCCACTCCACACCTCACGCACACCACAGTGCCTCACGAGAGGCACTCCGGCCCAGGGGTGTCGCCTGCGGCGGGCTCGGCCGGGGGCGTTCTCACGGGGCTCGCGCTCTGGGGGAGCCGTGCCGTTGAGGGGTTCGTGAGCGCTGGGGCGCGAGTTCGTGGGGCGTGCGTGCTCGGGACGGGGCACCGGTGCTGTGTGTCGTCGGGTTGCCGGAGAGACAAGCGCGGACGGTGCCTCACCGACCCGTCCCGGGGGCCCACGAGACCCCCGGGACGAGCCGCTACTTCCCCTCGGGTGTGCGCGGGGGGCTCACCGTCGTGCGTGGTGGGCGGCGCTGGGAGGAGGTTCGGATGATCAGTTCGGTCGGTATCACCTGCTCGACCGGCTGGTCGGAGTCGACGCCCTCGATGGCGTCGATGAGGAGCTGGACGACCGCTGTGCCGATCCGGCGCGGCTTGAGGGAGAGGGTCGTGATGGGCGGCTCGGTGCTCGCGTAGACCGTGGACTCGCTGCAGCACACCAGCAGGAGATCCTCCGGCACCCGCAGCCCGTAGCGGCGGGCGGCGGCGAGCAGATCCGTGCCGTTCGGGTCGAACAGCCCGTACACGGCGTCGGGCCGGTCGGGCCGGGCCAGCAGCCGGTCCGCGGCGACGGCGCCCGCGCACGGATCGTGCGCCGGGTAGGCCTCGTAGACCGGATCCTGCCCCACCCGCTCGCACCAGTGCAGGTACGCGGTCGTCGACAGATGCGTGTACGTGTCGGTGGTGGTCCCCGTGAGCAGCCCGATCCGGCGCGCTCCGGCGTCGGCGAGATGGTCGAGGATGTCGAGGACGGCGGCCTCGTGGTCGTTGTCGACCCACGCGGTGACCGGCAGCGGACCGGACGGCTTCCCGTCGGAGACGACGGGTAAACCCTGCCGGACGAGCTCGCCCACCACCGGGTCCTGATCGGACGGGTCGATGACGACCGTGCCGTCCAGGGCGACGTTCGACCACACGTCGTGGCGCGAGGTCGCCGGGAGGATGACGAGCGCGTAGCCGCGGGCCAGCGCGGCGGAGGTGGCGGCTCTGGCCATCTCCGCGAAGTACGCGAACTCGGTGAAGGTGAAAGGTTCATCCCCGTACGTGGTGACGGTCAGTCCGATCAGTCCGGACTTCCCTGTACGGAGCGTGCGGGCCGCGGCCGACGGGCGGTAGCCCAGTCGGTCGGCGACTTCGCGGACGTGGCGTCGGGTGGCATCAGGGAGCCTGCCCTTGCCGTTCAGGGCGTCGGAAACGGTCGTGATGGATACTCCGGCGGCGGCGGCCACGTCCCTGATGCCCGCTCGGCCCGGCCGGCTGCCTCGGCGTGAGGTTTCCGCGCGGCTCACCTGGTGCTTCCCTGCTGCTGTCATGGCGTGCCGATAGTAGGGCTCAGGAGAGGGGGTAGGGCGGACGCATATGCACGCATTGACAGGCACGTTTCTGCAAGGTCGAAAGCACACAACTGCATTAGAAACAAAGGCAGTTGACCGTTCGAGCCGCACTACATGCGGCATCGGCGCGGATGGACCTGGCGACGCACCGAGGTCTCGAAGAGGTCTCAACTCACCTGCACGAGGGATGCGCGCCACGGCGCGTGCCACCGGCGCATAGATATATGTGAGACGCGCCCCCTGATTCGTCGCCCTTCGTGCGGTGTTGCCCCTGATGCCTGTGTGACGCACGAGGCCGGTTCCGCCGCTGACGCGGATGGCCCGAATCCTCATAAGGTGAGGAGAATTGAATCCCGGCGGTGGCAAGAGGAGGACTGCGGTGAGCGAGACGAGCCCCAAGCTGCGGGTCGAGCTGGAGGGGATCCCCACCTACAAGCCGGGGAGGCCGGCCGCCGAGGGCGGTCCCGTGGCCTACAAGCTGTCCTCCAACGAGAACCCCTATCCGCCGCTGCCCGGCGTGATGGAGAGCGTCACGGCCGCCGCCGCCTCGTTCAACCGCTACCCCGACATGGCGTGCACGGCGCTGATGGCGGAACTGGCCGACCGCTTCGGCGTCCCCGTCTCCCACCTGGCCACCGGCACCGGCTCGGTCGGCGTCGCCCAGCAGCTCCTCCAGGCCACCTCCGGCCCCGGGGACGAGGTCATCTACGCCTGGCGCTCCTTCGAGGCGTACCCGATCATCACGCAGATCAGCGGCGCGACCTCCGTCCAGGTCCCGCTGGCCCCGGGCGACGTCCACGACCTCGACGCGATGTACGACGCGATCACCGAGCGGACCCGCCTGATCTTCGTCTGCAACCCCAACAACCCGACAGGGACGGCCGTCCGGCGGGCCGAGCTGGAGCGGTTCCTGGACCGGGTGCCGAGCGATGTCCTGGTCGTCCTCGACGAGGCGTACCGCGAGTTCGTGCGCGATCTCGACGTTCCCGACGGGGTCGAGCTGTACCGCGACCGGCCGAACGTCTGCGTCCTGCGCACGTTCTCCAAGGCGTACGGTCTCGCGGGCTTGCGGGTCGGGTTCGCGATCGCCCACGAGCCCGTCGCCGCCGCCCTGCGCAAGACGGCGGTGCCCTTCGGTGTCACCCAGCTCGCCCAGGACGCCGCCGTCGCCTCCCTGCGCGCGGAGGACGAACTCCTCGGCCGCGTCGGCTCCCTCGTCTCCGAGCGCACCCGGGTGGTCGCCTCGCTGCGCACCCAGGGCTGGACCGTCCCCGACAGCCAGGCCAACTTCGTCTGGCTCGGGCTCGGAGAGCGCACGCCCGCTTTCGCCGCCGCCTGTGAGCAGGCCGGCGTCGTGGTGCGGCCGTTCCCCGAGGGGGCTCGGGTGACGATCGGTGAGACCGAGGCCAACGACATCTTCCTGAAGGTGGCGGAGGGGTTCCTCAAGGAGGGGTGATCGCGCGTGGGGGCCGCCTGATCGCGGCCCCTGTGTTCTCGCGCCCGTCGGGACTGTGACCAAGGGAACGCACCCGGTCCCGGCGGGTGTTTTTCATGGCGTGAGCGCGCGACTCATGCGGATGTTTCACGTGAAACCGGACAGCGCTGGACCGGCGAGGGGGCGGTGCGGGACCGGCGTGGGGCCGGTTGGCTCCTCTTCGACGACCTCCGGCCCCTTTTCGGACGCCCCCCTCCCTCCCATGCTCGAACGGGCATGCGCCATAATTGCTTGTGAATGTGAACGCGTTCACAAGCGTGTCCCATTTGCTCCACTGTTGTGTATGACATAAGGGGCAAACTGCCGCTGTACCACGGCACGTAAGGAGACTGACGACGTGGAAATGGCTTTGGCGCCAGAAACACTGGCGCGCTGGCAGTTCGGTATCACCACCGTCTACCACTTCCTCTTCGTCCCTCTGACGATCTCCCTCGCGGCGCTCACCGCGGGCCTGGAGACCGCCTGGGTGCGGACCGGCAAGGAGAAGTACCTCAGGGCGACGAAGTTCTGGGGCAAGCTCTTCCTGATCAACATCGCGATGGGTGTCGTCACCGGCATCGTGCAGGAGTTCCAGTTCGGCATGAACTGGTCC
>DATCQX010000197.1:0-5391 GCA_036569285.1 Streptomyces sp. | reverse complement strand
TCGGTACGCCGACCGGGTGGCCACCATCGAAGACGATGGCCGCCCGACCTCAGGACGAGGCGGCCTTCTTGCCGCGGGTCGCGCCGCCACGCCCACGGAGCGTGACGCCCGACTCGCTGAGCATCCGGTGGACGAAGCCATACGAGCGGCCGGTCTCTTCGGCCAGCGCCCGGATACTCGCACCGGAGTCGTACTTTTTCTTCAGGTCTGCCGCGAGCTTGTCGCGCGCGGCGCCGGTCACCCGGCTGCCCTTCTTCAGAGTCTCGGCCACCCGTGCCTCCTCATGGGAAGTGCGCTCTTGGTCCCCTCATGATCACCCCTTCCGGGCTTCCTGGCCACCCATTCGGCAAGGTCCGTGGATGAGGGTTTTGACGACAGGAGCACGTCCCCACAATCGGAATCGGGGATTCCACACCGCGATGTCCGCAGGGTCGAACAGCACTTTGCGTGAACACGCAGGTCAGAGAGACACGACGGCCGACCCCCCGACAACGCGTGTCGACAAAGGGATCGGCCGTGAAAAGCGGAACGGACACACCTCGATACGAGGAGATCTCACACAGATGATGGATCACCGGTAGGCCGAATGATCCATACCCAGTGGATCACCCATTCGATCAAGCCAGTGCGACGAGATCCGCGTAGTCCGCGCCCCACAGGTCCTCGACGCCGTCGGGCAGCAGGATGATCCGCTCGGGCTGGAGCGCCTCCACCGCGCCCTCGTCGTGCGTGACGAGGACGACGGCGCCCTTGTAGGTGCGCAGCGCGCCGAGGATCTCCTCCCGGGAGGCCGGGTCGAGGTTGTTCGTGGGCTCGTCGAGCAGCAGGACGTTCGCCGAGGAGACGACGAGGGTCGCGAGCGCCAGCCGGGTCTTCTCACCGCCGGAGAGCACACCGGCCGGCTTGTCGACGTCGTCCCCGGAGAACAGGAACGAACCGAGCGTCTTGCGGACCTCGACGAGGTCGAGGTCGGGCGCGGAGGAGCGCATGTTCTCCAGCACCGTGCGCTCCGGGTCCAGCGTCTCGTGCTCCTGCGCGTAGTAGCCGAGCTTGAGACCGTGCCCGGGGACGACCTGCCCGGTGTCGGGCTTCTCGACGCCGCCGAGGAGGCGCAGCAGCGTCGTCTTGCCCGCGCCGTTGAGGCCCAGGATGACGACGCGGGAGCCCTTGTCGATGGCCAGGTCGACGTCCGTGAAGATCTCCAGGGAGCCGTACGACTTCGACAGGCCCTCCGCCATGAGCGGGGTCTTGCCGCAGGGCGCGGGCTCGGGGAAGCGGAGCTTGGCGACCTTGTCGGAGACGCGGACGGCCTCCAGGCCGGACAGCAGCTTGTCCGCGCGGCGGGCCATGTTCTGCGCGGCGACCGTCTTGGTGGCCTTGGCGCGCATCTTGTCGGCCTGCGCGTTGAGCGCGGCGGCCTTCTTCTCGGCGTTCTGCCGCTCGCGCTTGCGGCGCTTCTCGTCGGCCTCGCGCTGCTGCTGGTACAGCTTCCAGCCCATGTTGTAGACGTCGATCTGCGCGCGGTTGGCGTCGAGGTAGAACACCTTGTTGACGACCGTCTCGACGAGGTCCACGTCGTGGGAGATGACGATGAAGCCGCCCCGGTAGGTCTTCAGGTAGTCCCGCAGCCAGGCGATGGAGTCGGCGTCGAGGTGGTTGGTCGGCTCGTCGAGCAGGAGGGTGTCCGCGTCGGAGAACAGGATGCGGGCCAGCTCCACGCGGCGGCGCTGACCGCCGGAGAGCGTGTGCAGGGGCTGCCCGAGGACGCGGTCGGGGAGGTTCAGGGCGGCGGCGATCGTCGCGGCCTCGGCCTCGGCGGCGTACCCGCCCTTGGTGAGGAACTCGGTCTCCTGGCGCTCGTACTGCCGCAGCGCCTTCTCGCGCGTGGCACCGGAGCCGTTGGCGATGCGCTGTTCGTTGTCGCGCATCTTGCGGATCAGGGTGTCGAGCCCGCGCGCGGAGAGGATGCGGTCGCGGGCGAGGACGTCGAGGTCGCCGGTGCGGGGGTCCTGGGGGAGGTAGCCGACCTCGCCGGAGCGGGCGACCTGGCCCGCGGCGGGCTGGCCCTCGCCGGCCAGGACCTTCGTCAGCGTCGTCTTCCCGGCGCCGTTGCGCCCGACGAGGCCGATGCGGTCGCCCTTGGCGACGCGGAAGGTGGCGTTCTCGATGAGGATGCGGGCACCGGCGCGCAGTTCGATACCGGAGGCGGAGATCACGGACAGACTCCTGGGCGTGAGGGGGGGGCTGGACGAGGGTTGAGGACGATCCCGTCGTCTAATGCGCGAGGAGAATGGCCATGGGGTCAGTCTAACGGGGGGCCGCAAGCGGTTTTACGGTCTCGTGGGTTGCGCCGTCCGGGTGCACTCCCTGGGCGCGGCGGGCGCGGGCACGGCACGCTGGGCGCATGCAGTTCGACGACGACGCCCCGCTGGACACCTCCGAGGTGCAGGACGTGCGCGGGAGCCGTATCCCGGGCGGAAGGGCCACCGTGGGCGGCGGGATCGCCGGGGTGATCGCCCTCCTGCTGGCGCTCTTCCTCGGCGTCGGCCCCGATCAGCTCGGGCTCTCCTCCGGGAGCGACCATCCCGCCTCGACCGCCTCCTCGGCGGGGCAGGTCCAGCAGACCTGCCACAGCGGGCGGGACGCGAACACCAAGGGCGACTGCCGGATCGTGGCCGTCGTCAACAGCGTGCAGGACTACTGGAGCACCGAGTTCCGCGAGCGCGGCGGGACGTACACGCCGTCGCGGACCATCCTGTTCAGCGGGCGGGTGAACACGGCGTGCGGGGCGGCGACCTCGGCCGTCGGGCCGTTCTACTGCCCCGGTGACCGCAAGGTCTATCTCGACCTCGGGTTCTTCGACGAGTTGCGGACGAAGTTCGGGGCGAGCGGGGGAGCCTTCGCGCAGGCGTACGTCGTCGCGCACGAGTACGGGCATCACGTGCAGGACCTCCTCGGCACCCTCAGGCGGTCGCAGGACGGGCGCACGGGCGCCGACAGCAACGCGGTGAAGGTCGAGTTGCAGGCGGACTGCTACGCGGGGGTCTGGGCGCGGCACGCGACGACCACGAAGGATCCGGCGACCGGGCGGCCCCTGATGACGAACCTCACGGACGCGGACATCCAGGACGGCCTCGACGCGGCTGCCGCCGTCGGGGACGACCGGATCCAGGAGAAGTTCCAGGGGCGGGTCACGCCGGAGTCGTGGACGCACGGGTCGGCCCGGCAGCGGCAGGAGTGGTTCTCCACGGGGTACCGGAGCGGGGACATGGGGCGGTGCGACACGTTCCGGTGAGGGGGGGTCCTCCGGGTTCCGGGGCCGTTGTCAGTGGCGGGTGCCAGACTGGGCCGCAGGTGACATTCCGGTAGGAATCCGCAGGGAGTGGTCGGTATGGCAGGAGCGGTCAGCGGGCGTCCGAGCATCTGTCCGACGGTGCTGTACGGCGACGCGAAGGCGGCGATCCGCCAGCTCACCGAAGCCTTCGGCTTCACGGAACTGACGGTGTACGAGGCGGAGGGCGGCGTGGTCCTGCACGCCGAGCTGGCGTTCGGCAACGGCGTGGTGATGCTCGGCTCGAAGGGGCGCGGCGGGGCGTTCGACACGGCGATGGCGGGCGCGGGTCCCACGGGGACGTACGTCGTGGTGGACGACGTGGACGCGCATCACCGCCGGGCCGTCGAACAGGGGGTGGAGATCCTGATGCCGCCGACGGACCAGGACTACGGCGCGCGGGACTACATGGCGCGCGATCTGGAGGGGAACGTGTGGTCGTTCGGGACGTATGCGCCGGAGGTCAGGGGGTGAGGGTGCGGGGGCGGTGGGGGACGCCCCCGGCGGGTCAGCTTCCCCCGGTGTGCACCTGGAACGCCGCCCGCCGGACGGCCTTGGCGAGCGCCGGGTCGGGATGGGCGGCGGCGAGGGCGACGAGGACCTGGACGGTGCGGGGGTGGCCGACCGCGCGGACCTCGTTGAGGAGCGCTGGGACGGTCGGCTGGAGGGCCGACTCCAGGTGGCGGACCAGCATCGGCGCCTCACCGTGGTCGGCGACGGCGGCCGCGGTGTCGACCCACAGCCAGGTGGCCTCCTCCCGGGTGAGGACCTCGTGCGCGTCCTCCGGGTCCACGCCGTCGTGCTCGGCGAGCCACAGCAGGGCGTACGGCCGCAGCGCCGGTTCGTCGACGACGGCCCGGACGTCCGGCTCGGCGGGGGCGCCGACGACGCGCAGCGCCTCGAAGGCGAGCCCCCGCAGCAACGCGTCCTCCCCGCGCGCGGCGACCAGCAGTTCCGTCACGGCGCTGCCGACCGTCCGGGCCGCGAGCCAGGCGCGGTACTCGGCACGGGCCGCGTTCGGCCGGAGCTGGGCGCAGCCGCGCAGCATGTCCTCGGCGGCCTGCTCGATGTTCCCGGCGGGGCTCTGCGCGGCGACGCAGATCTGCTCCAGCTTCACCCAGGTCGCCCAGCTGCCCAGCGGGGTCAGGGTGGCCTGCCCGTCGCCGCAGGTGAGCGCGCCGACGGAGGCGAGGGCGTGGAGGGCCCAGTCGAAGAGGGAGGCGAGTTCGGCGGGCTCGGCCGGTCCGGCGGGCTCGGTGACGCCGGTGGGCTCGGACGCCCCGGCGAGGCCGAGGGGCCCGGCGAGCGCCGACGTCCCGGCGACCCCGGCCTCCGTGCCGCTCACCTCGGTGCCGCCGGCCCCGGTGACCTCGTCCGCCCCCGCGGCGTACGGGATCTCGCAGCGCTCGGTGCGCAGTTCGGTGACGCGCTGGGTGAGCAGGTCGAAGAGCTGCTCGACGGGCACGGGACCGGCGGAGAGCTGGAGGAAGGAGAGCACCTGCGGCATGGCCGAGACGACCTCGGCGACCGTGGCGGGCTCCTCGCCGGCCGGTTCGGTGATCGCGAGGGACCAGGCGTCGAAGAGGGCCACCCAGCCGCGCAGGACGGCGCTGTCGTCGCGGTCCCAGGCGCGCAGGCGCCAGCCGGGGCGGGCGCTCGCGCCGTGCACCTCGATGAGGCCAGCCAGCCGGGCGGTGTCCCAGTCGGCGCGGACGCGTTCGACGCTCAGGCCGAGGTCGTTCGCGGCGCGCTCGGCGGTCGCGTCGGAGAGGGTCGCCTTGCCGTCGATGGTCGCGGCGTCCTTGCCGGGACCGAGGGCGTTGTCCGCCCAGCGGGCCACACGGGCAGCGGCGGCCAGGCCCGAGCGAGCCATTCTGGCCAGTTCCGCCGGGGCCGGTGTGCCCTCCGGAGGGCGCGGTGCGGCGCGGCGCGGGCGCCGCTGGTTCACAGCTGAGGGGGCGGCGGCCAGGGGTCGCGGGCGGACGAGTCGAAGCCTGGAGTCGCGCGGGATACGGGACGTCACGGGTGCAGTCTTCCGGTTGACGGTCCGAAAACCCAAA
>DATCQX010000196.1:0-11979 GCA_036569285.1 Streptomyces sp. | reverse complement strand
CGGTCAAGAGCGCTGTACATCACTCCGGCCACGCCTGCCCGTACGCGGGCCGTGGCCGTACAGTCGATAGCCGGACGGCACGGACAACGGCAGATCAACCAGACGACAGGAGACGACGTGGGGACCGTAACGATCGGCGTGTCGATCGCGGTCCCGGAGCCTCACGGCAGCCTGCTCCAGGAGCTGCGCGCGGGCTTCGGCGACGCCGCCGCGCACGGCATCCCCACGCACGTCACGCTGGTGCCGCCGACGGAGATCGACGGCGACGCGCTCCCCGCGGTGCAGGCGCATCTGACGGACGTCGCCCGCGCGGGCCGTCCGTTCCCGATGCGGCTGCGCGGGACCGGCACGTTCCGCCCGCTCTCCCCGGTCGTCTACGTCCGTGTCGTGGAGGGCGCCGAGGAGTGCGCGTGCCTCCAGCAGCGGGTCCGTGACGCGTCCGGGCCGGTCGCCCGCGAACTCCAGTTCCCGTACCACCCGCACGTCACGGTCGCCCACGGCATCGACGAGGCCGCGATGGACCGCGCGTTCGAGGAGCTGGCCGGGTACGAGGCGGAGTGGTCCTGCACCGGCTTCTCCCTCTACGCGCAGGGGCCGGACGGGGTCTGGCGCACGCTGCGGGAGTACCCGTTCGGCGGCGTGATGGTCCCGCCGCAGGCGTCGGCGCCGCTGGACTCGATCCCGAGTCTGTAGGACTACACCGGCAGCCTCCGGAACACCCCCCGCGGCACGTGCCGCAGCGCCGACATCACCACCCGCAGCACCCCCGGCACCCACACCGTCTCCGCCCGACGCCTGAGGCCCGCCTCGATCGCCGTCGCGACCGCCTCGGGGGTGGTGGCGAGGGGCGCGTCCGGCAGGCCCGCCGTCATCTTCGTCCGGACGAACCCGGGGCGGACGACCATGACGTGGACGCCGGTCCCGTGGAGCGCGTCGCCGAGGCCCTGGGCGAACGCGTCGAGGCCGGCCTTGCTGGAGCCGTAGATGAAGTTCGCGCGCCGGGCGCGTTCCCCGGCGACGGAGGAGAGCACGACGAGGGAGCCGTGGCCCTGCGTCTGGAGCGCGCGGGCGGCGACGAGGCCCGAGGAGACGGCCCCGGTGTAGTTCGTCTGCGCCACGCGCGCGGCGGCGAGCGGCTCGCGCTCGTCGTGCGCCTGGTCCCCGAGGACGCCGAACGCGAGGAGGACGACGTCGATGTCACCCTCCGCGAAGACCTTCCCGAGCGCCGTCTCGTGGGACTCGGCGTCCAGCGCGTCGAAGGCGGCCGTACGGACGTCCGCGCCGAGCGCCCGCAGGCTCGCGGCGGCCTCCTCCAGCGCGGGGGAGGGGCGTCCGGCGAGCCACACCGTGCGGGTGCGGCGGGCGATGAGGCGGCGGGCGGTGGCGAGGGCGATCTCGGAGGTGCCGCCGAGGACGAGGAGGGACTGGGGGAGGCCGAAGGCGTCTTTCACGGAGTGCTCCTAGAGGCTGAGTCGGCGCGCGAGGTCGGACACGAACACCCCGCGCGGGTCGAGCTGGGCGCGCAGCTCGCGGAAGTCGTCCACGCGCGCGTACATCGCCGTCAGCAGCTCCGGCCGCAGCCGGGAGTCCTTGGCGAGGTACACGCGCCCGCCCGCGCCGGCGACCTCCTCGTCCAGCTCGTCCAGGAACTCCGCGAGGCCGGGCAGGGCGGCCGGGATGTCGAGGGCCAGGGTCCAGCCGGGGCGCGGGAAGGACAGCCACCCGGGGTCGCCGTCCCCGAACCGCTTGAGGACCGCGAGGAACGACGGGCAGCGCCGTTCGGAGATCCGCCGGACGATCCGCCGCAGCGCCTCCTCCTGCCCGTGCCCGACGACGAACTGGTACTGCACGAACCCGGCCCGCCCGTAGATCCGGTTCCAGTGCGGGACGCCGTCCAGGGGGTGGAAGAACGTGGAGATCCGCTGGAGTTCACCGGCACGCGCGCGGGGGGCCCGCCGGTACCAGAGCTCGTTGAACGCGCCGACGGTCGTGCGGGTCAGCAGGCCGCCGGGGAGGAAGGAGGGGGCGGCGGGGAGCGTCGCGGGGCGGAACGCGAGGGGGCGCCTTCGCGCGCGTGCGGGGAGCGCGTCCAGGGGCGCGTGGTCGCCGCGCGTGAGGACGGCGCGGCCGGTGGACGCCCCGCGCGCGAGGAGGTCGATCCAGGCGACGGAGTACCGGTGGTGCCGGTCGCCCTCGGTCAGCTTGGCCATCAGGTCGTCGAGGTCGGCGGCGCGCTGGGTGTCGACGGCCATCAGGGACGTCTCGACGGGCAGCAGGCGCACGCGCGCGGTGAGGATCACGCCGGTCAGGCCCATGCCCCCGGCGGTCGCGTCGAACAAGGGGGTGCCCTGGCGGACGGTGCGGACGGTGCCGTCGGCGGTGAGGAGCTCGAACGAGGGGACGTGCCGGGCGAAGGAGCCGGACGCGTGGTGGTTCTTGCCGTGGATGTCGGCGCCGATCGCGCCCCCGACGGTGACGTACCGGGTCCCCGGGGTGACCGGCACGAACCAGCCCAGCGGGAGCAGGACCTCCATCAGGTGGTGCAGGGAGACGCCCGCGTCGCACAGGACGATCCCCTCGGAGGCGTCGATCGCGTGCACCTTGTCGAGCCCGGTCATGTCCCAGACGGCGCCGCCCGCGTTCTGTGCCGCGTCCCCGTAGGCCCGTCCCAGGCCCCTGGGGATGCCTCCCCGGGCCCCGCAGCCCCGGACGGCCGCCACGGCCTCCTCGTACGTTCCTGGGCGGATCAGACGGGCCGTGGAGGGCGCGGTGCGGCCCCATCCGGTGACGGAAGTGGTCTCGGCAGGCATGTCGGTGACCGTAGCGCCCCTTTGCGGGCGTTTAGTCCTGAAACCTCGTCAACATCAAATCCACTCCCCGAAATGGGTGATAAATGGGATTTCGCCCAATATTGCCGGTCCTGCGGCCGTCCGGGCATGAACAGTGAGTTCATATGGACGAGAACTACGACCGGCGCATCCTCGACGCGTTCCACGCGCGCGGCGGCGATCCCCGGGTCGCGGGCGCCGCGCGCGCCCTGTCGTGGGCCGGGGAACACGGCGCCGTGTGGATCGCGGCGGGCCTCGCCGGAGCCGCCCTCGACCCCGCGCGGCGCGGAGCGTGGCTGCGGGCGACGGCGCTCACCGTGGGCGCGCACGCCGTCAGCATCGGCGTGAAACGCGTCGTCCGGCGCCCCCGCCCCGGCCATCTGACGCCCCTCGTGCGCACCGCCGGGCGGCACTCCTTCCCCAGCTCCCACGCGACGTCCGCAGCGGCGGCGGCCGTCGCCTACGGGGCGCTCGGCGCGTACCCGGTGGCACCGCTCGCCGCCGCGATGTGCGCCTCCCGGCTCGTCGTCGGCGTGCACTGGCCGTCCGACGTGGTGGCGGGCGCGGTGCTCGGCGTCGTCACCGCGCGCGTGGGTGCGCGCCGGACGCGGACGGGTGTCGCGGCATGACGCAGACGGCGCCCGAACGCGTCCGGGCCGAACAGCCGCCCGCGCCGGCCGTCCCGGCGCGCGGTGTCCTGTACGGCCTGCTGAAGACCGCCCGCCCCAAACAGTGGGTCAAGAACGTCCTCGTCGTCGCCGCGCCCGCCGCCGCCGGACGCCTCCTGTCCTGGCACGCTGCGGCCCAGATCGCCCTCGTCTTCGCCCTGTTCACCGCCTGCGCGGCGGCCGTCTACCTCATCAACGACGCGCGCGACGCCGACGCGGACCGCGCACACCCCACGAAACGCCGCCGCCCCGTCGCCGCCGGACAGGTCCCCGTCCCCCTCGCGTACGCCGTGGGCGGCCTTCTCGCGGCCTCCGGGCCCGCGCTGGCACTCCGGCTGTCCACGCCGGGCGTCGCGGCCCTCCTGGCGGCGTACGTGGCCCTGCAACTGGCGTACTGCGTGAGCCTCAAGCACGTCCTCGTCGTCGATCTCGCCGTCGTCTCCACCGGGTTCCTCATGCGGGCCACCGCCGGAGGGCTAGCGCTCGGCATCCCGCTGTCGCGGTGGTTCCTCATCACCACCGGGTTCGGGGCACTGTTCATGGTCGCCGCGAAGCGGTACTCCGAGGCCGTCCAGATGGCCGGGAAAGCGGGCGCCACGCGCGCGTTGCTCACCGAGTACACGACCGGGTACCTGCGGTTCGTGTGGCAGCTCGCCGCCGGGGTCGCCGTCCTCGGGTACTGCCTGTGGGCGCTGGAGGGAGCGGGTCCCTGGCGGCAGCTCTCGACGGTCGCATTCATCCTGGCGGTGCTCCGGTACGCCGTGTTCGCGGACCGGGGGACGGCGGGGGAGCCGGAGGAGGTCGTGCTGGGGGACCGGGCGCTGGCGGTCATCGGCGTCGTGTGGGTGGCGATGTACGGGCTGGCGGTGGCGGGTTGGTGAGCCGTCGCGAGGTCGTCGGTTTCGCGGCCGTCGGCGCGCTCGCCTACGCCACCGACCTCGCCCTCTTCACGTACCTGAGAGGACCCGCTGCCCTCGGCCCCCTCACCGCGAAGTCCCTCTCCTTCGTGGCGGGCTGCGCCGTCGCCTACTGGGGCAACGCGCGCACCACGTACCGGCACGCACGCGTGGAGCACGCTTTCGGTGCCTTCCTGACGTTCGCCGCCGTCAACCTGGCGGGCGCGCTCGTCCAACTTTCGTGTCTCACCGTCAGCCACTACGGCCTCGGCCTCACCTCCCGGCTCGCCGACACGGTCTCCGGGGCAGGAGTCGGGATGGCACTGGCTACAGTTCTGCGGTTCTGGGGAACCCGGACCTGGGTCTTCCGGCACGAGGTGAGGCAGAGTTCGGATCATGGACTGGCTGAAAAGGCTTCCCGTGGTGGGGCCGCTGACGGTGTGGCTGACGGCCACGCACGCGTGGCGGTCGTACGAGCGGCTCGACAAGGTGAAGTGGACGCGGCTCGCCGCCGCGATGACGTTCATCAGCTTCGTCTCGCTGTTCCCGCTCCTGACGCTGGCCGCCGCCGTCACGGCCGCCGCGCTCAGTGACGACCAGCAGCGGCGACTGGAGGGCCGGATCGCCGATCAAGTCCCCGGTATCTCGGGGCAGTTGGACGTCGCCTCGCTCGTCCAGAACGCCGGCACCGTCGGCCTCATCGCCGGCGCCGTCCTGCTCTTCACGGGGCTCGGCTGGGTCGGCCAGATAAGAGACTGCCTGCGCGCCGTCTGGGAACTTCCGGACGACGCCGGCAACCCCGTCCTCGTCAAGGCGAAGGACGCGGGGGTGCTCTTGGGGTTCGGCGGAGCTGTGCTGGTGACGTTCGCGGCGTCCACGGTGGCCACATGGGCGGTCAGCGCGATCGCGGACGCGCTCGGGTTGGACGAGCACGGGTGGGGGACGATGCTGCTGCGTGTCCTCGCCTTCGCGGTGGCCGTCCTCGCGGACTTCCTGCTGCTGCTGTACGTCCTCACCCTCCTCCCCGGCGCGGACCCGCCCCGGCGGCGCCTGCTCGAAGCCGCCCTCATAGGAGCCGTCGGCTTCGAACTCCTCAAGCTTGTCCTCAGCGGGTATCTCCAAGGCGTCGCCACCAAGTCCATGTACGGCGCGTTCGGCGTCCCTGTCGCCCTGCTGTTGTGGATCAACCTGACGGCGAAGCTGGTGTTGTACTGCGCGGCTTGGACGGCGACGCGGGGGGAGGGGGTTGAGGGCGCTGAGGTGGTTGAGGTTGTCGAGGGCGCTCCGGAGGGGGACGGGGGCTGAGGGCGTTCAGGAGGCCGGGGCGTTCTCGGCTTCCGGGGTTTCCGGGGCGTCCTTGGCGTCCGGGGCGTCTTTGGCTTCCGGGCCGTCCGACGCGTCCTTGGCTTCCGGGCCGTCCTCGGTTTCCGTGCCGTCCGGCTTCCTGCGCAGAGGCCACTTCCGGTTGACCAGGAACACGCCACCCGCGAGGAGGACCAGGACGCCGCCCGCGATGCCCACGGCCGTCCCGATGCCGCTGGAGGTGTCCGCGGCGGTCTTCGCGGCGACGGGGGCGCCGGAGGCGTTGCCCGCGCCGCCCGCCTGGCCGGTGGCGTCCGTGGTGTTGCTGGGGCCGGGCTGCGGGGTGGAGAGGGAGGCGTTCCTCGGGGGGACCAGTTCGCCGATGGGGCGGGTCTTGCCTGCGGCCTTGAAGCCCCAGTCGAAGAGGGCGGCGGTCTCCTTGTAGACCTCGTTGTGCCCTTCCTTGGACGGGTTCATGACCGTCACCAGCAGCACCCGGCCCGCGCGCTCCGCGACGCCCGTGAAGGTCGCGCCCGCGTTCGTCGTGTTGCCGTTCTTGACGCCCGCGATGCCCTGGTACTGGGCGATGTCGTAGTCCCCGCTGAGCAGCCGGTTGGTGTTCTGGATCTCGAAGGGCGTCCGGACCGTCTTCCCGGTCTTCTTGTCCTTCTTCGTCTCGCCGGGGAACTTCGCGCGCACCGTCGACGCGTAATCCCGGAAGTCCTTCTTCTGGAGCCCGGAGCGCGCGACCAGCGTCAGGTCGTACGCGGACGACACCTGCCCGGGAGCGTCGTACCCGTCCGGCGACACCACGTGCGTGTCGAGCGCCTGGAGCTCCTCCGCGTGGGCGTTCATCTGCGCCACCGTCGCCGGGACGCCCCCGTTCATCGCGGACAGCACGTGCACGGCGTCGTTCCCGGACCGCAGGAACACCCCGAGCCACAGGTCGTGGACGGAGTAGGTCTCGCCCTCCTTTATCCCGACGAGGCTGGAACCCGCCCCCATGCCGTCCAGCTCGGCCCGCTCCACCTTGTGCAGCGTCGTCCCCGGGAACCTCGGCAGCACGGTGTCCGCGAACAGCATCTTCATCGTGCTCGCCGGCGGCAGCCGCCAGTGCGCGTTGTGCGCCGCGAGCACCTCCCCCGACTCCGCGTCCGCCACGATCCACGACCGCGCGGTGATGTCCTTCGGCAGCACCGGCGCCCCGTTCGCCAGATCCGCCTGCGTCCCCGGGAGCCCCAGCCGGGCGCCCCCGACGGTGGACATCTTCGCGGGCGGCGTCACCGAAGGGGTCGGCTTGGGCGAGGGCGCGGCGACGGCGAAGGGCGCGGTGAGCGCGGCGGCCGTGAGCGTGGCGGCGGTGACCGTCAGGGATCGCCTGACGGCCCGATTCATAGGAGCGGACACGCCGCCGAACGTACCCGCCGTTCGCCCGGAAGTCCCACCCACCTGCCGGAACCGGACACCCCACGGCGATACTGACCCCATGAAGCTCACCCGCCCCCTGTCCTGGTTCCTGCTCGCCTTCGGGGTGTGGAGTTGGGTCATTTGGGTAACCTTCCATAGGAAACTAACCACCTGCTGCAGGATCACGATAAAGGAGCAGGTGGAACCCCATGACCATGTCCCGAGGCACGTCCCGAGCGGGTAGCGCGACTCCTCCCCCTCCCCTTCCTAGCGACGACAGAACCACCTACGAGGTTCCCCGCGGTGAGGCACTCGCCAGCTCACTGGACACGGTTCGGGTCGCCCTCTACGCACGGCAGTCCAAGGCTCGCCCTGATGAGTCGGAAGCGTCACCGGAAGCACAACTGTTTGCCGGTGAGTCGCTTGCAGCCAGTAGGGGATGGAGGGTTGTTCATACCTTCAAGGACGTAGGCCGGTCGGGATGGGACCCCGACGTCATACGCCCAGGCTTCGAAGACCTGATGGCCACCGTCCGTGCCGGGAAAGTCGATGTGGTGATAGTCAATGAACTGTCGCGGCTTACTCGCAAGGGTGCGTATGACGCTTTGGAGATTGATAAGGAATTCAAGAAGTACGGAGTTAGGTTTGTCTCCGTACTTGAACCGTTCCTGGACACGTCCAACCCGATCGGCGTCGCTATCTTCGCGCTGATTGCGGCACTCGTTAAGCAAGATAGCGATATCAAGGCCGAACGCCTACGTGGCGCGAAAGAACAGATCAGGGCTGTCGGTGGCCACCACTCCAGTTCTCCGCCTTATGGAATGCGCGCCGTTCGGGAAAAGATGGGCAAGTTGGTCGTCTCCGTTTTGGAGCCCGACGAGGACAATCCCGATTTCGTAGAAATAGTAGAGCGCATGATTGAGATGAGCTGGGAAGGGGTTGCCGATAACAGCATTGCCCGGAAGTTCGAGGAGGAGGGGATCGAGGCTCCAGGAATGGCGGAGCGTCGCGCTACAGAAAAACGCATGGAGGCGATAAAGAAGCGTCGTCTCTCCGATGATGACGCCCCGATTATGTGGCGCACTCAAACTGTGCGATGGATTCTCAGCCATCCCGCTATAGGGGGATTTGCTGTAGAGCGAGTAAAGCGAGGGAAAACCCATGTAAATGTAATTGCCCGAGATGAGTCGGGCGAGCCTTTGGCGCCCCATAGGGGAATCATTCCGGGGGCCAAGTGGCTAGAACTTCAAGAGCGACGGAAGAAGCGTAGTAAGCCTAACCGGAAGCCCGGCACAGAAGCGGTTCCCACGTTGCTCTCTGGGTGGAGGTTTTTCACATGCGGTATCTGCTCGGGATCGATGGGGCAAAGTCAGAACAATGCCGGGCAGGAATATTACATGTGCTCCAATCCGAAGGGGCACGGTGGACTTGCGGTTAAGCGTTCATACATTGACGAATACGTTGCCCAAGCTGTTTGGTCGAGGCTCTCCAGTGCAGACATGGACAATGATGAAGATCGGCAATGGGTAGGTGCTGCTGCCCTGCGGTTCGCCGCTCAAAAGGATTTGGCTGGAGTTCAGGAGGAGCGTCGGGAAACTGCGGCGCACCTTGAGCACGTGCGTCAGTCCATCAAGGAGCTTCAAGCAGACCGAAAAGCGGGAATGTATCGAGGGCGCGAAGAGTTGGCTACGTGGCGAGCCACGATGGAGCAATACCGGACTTACGAAGATCAATGTGTTGTCCGCATAAAGGAGATTGACGAACTGATGGCGCAGACAGTTCAGATACCTTCTGAATGGTTTGCTCCGGGCGTCGATCCAGTGGGACCGAAATCGGTATGGGCAAAGTGGAATCTCTTTGAGAAGCGAGAGTTTCTTGACCTTTTCCTCACGGGCGTATCGGTTGGCCGTGGGCGCGATCCAGAAACGTACAAGTACATTCCGATAGAAGAGCGCGTTGTGCTTGATTGGCGTGAGCTTCCTGAAGAGTCGGAAGATCGGGAAGAAAGTGAAAGTGAAGAGGTCCTAGCATCCCTCTAGACATGCAAGAAAAGATCAGGGCACTGGATTGGCGTGAAGCCTCCAGTGCCCTGATCTTCCAGTCAGTCACTTACGATTCTAAGAATCGGCCTAACCTGAACCGCCTGCAAACCGCCACGCATTTTAAACATCCTCAGGTCTAGCGCTAGTTCACCAGGTATGTTTCCATCTTTCTCTTGGAGTCCGGATTCTGCTAGTGCTGCCGACTCGGCGAGGTCCCATGAGTTGGACCTGAGAGAGAAAGTCCCCAATTCGCTCATCTGATCTATGCGAAAAAAGATCGAGGTCATCGGTTGAGGCCCTAGACCCAATCGCGCCTTTCGTTTCTGATCTGCTAGCCCGGAAGGGCATCCGCACGGTTCCCCGGATCCCTCTGACGACAGGAATTTCTTACCATTGCAGTGGTGGGCTATCTCTCCATTTCTCCATAAGAGCATTTCTCGACGGATGGCGTCTTTCTTGCAGAGCTTTATTCGAATACTGCTTGCATCTGTGATGACGCTCGCTCCAGCGGATTCGCCCACGTTTGATATTTCAGGCTTCCCGCCCATAAAATCGGCCAGTAGTTGGATTGTTTCAATGTTCGAGCTTGTCACTCTCCAAGTTTGAAGGGCTTCCGGGCGATTGTTTGAGATTCGCCCAGAATGGAACTTCCCTGCATGTGCTTCATTCTCCGTAATCCCATTGTTCTGTGATCATTTCTTTCTTGATTTCTCGGATCTTTCCCAGGTCTTCTGCGATTCCTGCTGCTATCTCAGCCTCTGCCAGTGAGTGCCCCGATCCGATGTAGCGCCAAGAGGATTCTGTAATGACCGGGACGTCATCAGTCGGTTCGGCATTGTTGCGGTGTTCCTCTCGTACTGCGCGCAGCTCTCCGTATGTCGTCGAGTAGGCGCGTGATTTGGTGAGGACGTGTCCCCGGAAGCCGAGCGTGTGAGCCCAGCCCCGCAGGTTCAGGGCGTCGAGCTCGGGGAGGGCGCCGAGGCGCCAGCAGGCGGACATGAGGGCGCGTATGTGGGGGGTGACGGGGGCCGACTCGATCTCGCCCCAGTCCGTGACTCGGTAGTCGATGCCGCCCGAGTCCCCGACGCCCTTGGACACGTACTTGGCGACATACGCAGCAACTGCCGTATCTGTCACGGCAGTTGAGCCGTCGAAGGCGTCGGAGCGGATCGGGTGGGCGTCGAGCTGTGTGCCCCAGCGCATGACGCGTTCGCCGGTCGCGGGCGAGTAGGGCGTGCGGACCTCCACGGCCGCCGCAGCGGACCGTACGGCATCCCCAAGGAGTTGAGGGGTGGCCCACGGCGGCGGGGGCGAGGAGGGGCCGTCAGGGCCGTCCAGGCGCACGACGGCGTGGAAGTGCACGGCGCCCCGTCGCTGGTACTCGGCAACCTTGGCGAAACCGACTGTTAGGTGGTCGTTGAGGCGGGTTTGGACGATGCCGGCCGCACTGGCGAGGTGGCGCCTGAGGGTGTGGCAGTACCGGGTCCAGAGCCGTCCGGCGGACGCGTGCCACAGGGCGTGTCCGGGGTAGTCGTAGCAGTCCGGGCACAGGGGTTGGCCGACGTCCGGGGCGTCGTCGGGGTGGGTGCGTCCGCAGCCGACGGGGCGTCCGTGTTCGCACAGGCCGCCGTCGCGTCGAGGACGACAGGGGGCGCCGTCAGGGCCGCCCGCGCGGTGGACGGCGCCGAAGCTGGGGGCGGTCAGGGTGACGAACAGGCGGGGGTGGGACTGGACGCGCTCAGGGACGCCCTTGCCGCCCAGGAGGCCCGAGCGGACGAGGTGGAAGGTGTCGCCAGCGTGGAGCCGGGAGCAAGGCTCACAGCGGCTCTCTCGGCGGTTGCGGCAGCGCACCGGCAGGCGCCCGCCGGGTTCGTCGGCTGTGTCGTAGTGCCGCAGGACTTCCCCGGTGAGCGCGTCGCGGGTGGTGATGTGCCCGGCCAGGTAGATGGGGTGGGCGCACCCGCCGATCGAGGTGATCTGTTCCCGCCAGCGCGCGAAGCCGGGTTCGTTCGCGAGGCGGATCAAGTCGCGTTCGGTGGGCGAGAGGAGGCGCAGGCGCTCAGCCGTTTCGAGGGCCGAGCGCCGCGCCTCAGGGGTGACGGGAGGCAAGGCGGTCCCCTTGCGCGTGGGATGGCGGATGGATTCACGGGGTCATTTCCTGGCGGTTATTCCGCTCATTTGAATGTCAGATACGGAGAGGAAACCCAGCCGAACCGCCCCTCGTTCGGGCCGCTTTTGACCTTTCCGTAAGACCAGTCAGAGCTGGACACGTAGCAGTGCTCTTCGAACTTGGTGCCCTTTTGGAGAATTCCCAGGGATGCATATTTGGTTCCGGGTCCGCTCCGGATATTTATAGTGGTGGTGGTTTTGGCCTGAAAGGGTTGCGACCAGTAGTAGCATCCCGCTTCTTTGGGTGTGACGGCGGATGCTTCCGGGGCGGTCACGGCGAATCCCACGGCCACGGCGAAGGTTGCGGCGATTGTCAGCCCGGAGCGGGTGAAGATGTTCATTTCAGGAGTTCCTTTCGAAGGTTTCTTGTGTGGTTTCGGTCAGTTGTAGACGGGGTTCAGGTAGTTGTAACTGACCCAGCCCCAATTGTTTTTGTTCGGGCCGCTGGTCACCTTGCCGTAACTCCACGTGTAATCCTTCGTGACGCAGTACTCCGTGAAGTCGGCGCCGCTGTAGAGGATTCCCGGGGACGTGTAATTGGTCCCGGGGCCGCTCCGCAGGTTCACGGCGATCGAGACGTCCTTGGTGTGGGGCGATCCCCCGTAACACCCCTTGGGGAGGCTCGCGGCCGAGGCCGCCGGGGCGGTCGCGGAGATGCCGGCGAGCA
>DATCQX010000195.1:0-11515 GCA_036569285.1 Streptomyces sp. | reverse complement strand
CCGGCCTCGTCGGAGTCGGCCCAGCCGTATTCGTACTTGCCAAGACCCTCTAGTTCGGGGTGGGCAGTCTCCGTGGTCATGCTGGGTTCCTCCCGGCCGTGCTTGTCGATGCGCTGTGGGAAATCTTGGGGTGGGAAATCTTGGGGATGAACGTCGTGCAGACGCCGTCGCCGTGGGCGATCGTCGCCAGCCGCTGCACGTGCGTCCCGAGCAGCTCGGCGAAGAACTCCGTCTCCGCCTCGCACAGCTGGGGGAACTGTTCCGCGACATGCGCCACGGGGCAGTGGTGCTGGCAGAGCTGCTCGCCCACGGGCGCGCTTCGCGCCGTAGCAGCGTACCCGTCCGCCGTGAGGGCCTTGGCCAGGGCTTCCGCTCGCTTCTCGGGCGGGACTCCGGCGACGGCCCTGCGGTAGGCGGGGGCCTGGGCCGCGACGCGGGCGCGGGCGAAGGCGGTGACGGCCTCCTCGCCGCCCTCCCGCTCCGCGATCCAGCGCAGCGCGTCGGCGGCGAGCGTGTCGTACGACTGGTCGAAGGCGTCCCGGCCGCAGTCGGTCAGGGCGAACACCTTGGCGGGACGGCCGCGGGTGCGGGCGCCGTAGACGCGCTGTTCACGGGGTTCGACGACCGTGCTCTCGACCAGCGCGTCCAGGTGCCTGCGGACGGCGGCCTGGGTGAGGCCGAGCCGGCCGGCGAGTTCGGCGACCGTGGACGGGCCGTGGTCGAGGATCGAGCGGGCGACGCGGTTGCGGGTCGACCGATCCGACCGCGAACCGGCCGCAAGCTCCTCCTGCGGGGCCTCGCCGACGTTTTTCACAACGCCATTGTTGCGTAATTCCCTGGGGCCGGGCAAGCCGCGCCCTCCCCGGCCGGGGTGCCCTGCATCACTTAGGCATACCTAATGCGACCTGCGGAAACGATCTCCCGGCCGGCAAATCGCTGGTCTGCGAAGGCCCGCCGCGAGAGACTCCTGAACCATGCCCACACCCCCTCCCACCGGCCCACTCGTCACCCGGGACAGCCTCGCGGACGACCTCCGCAAACTCGGCGTCGAAACGGGCGAGACCCTCATCGTCCACTCCTCGCTGAAATCCCTGGGCTGGGTCAACGGCGGCGCCGTCACCGTCGTCCACGCCCTCCTCGACGCCCTCGGCCCCACCGGCACCCTGACCGTCCCCACCCAGACCGGCAACATCTCCGACCCCGCCCTGTGGCAGGCCCCGCCGGTCCCCGAGGAGTGGTGGACGACGATCCGGGCGACGATGCCGCCCTTCGACCCGCTGCTCACGCCCACGCGCGGGATGGGCGTCGTCCCCGAGACGGCCCGGCGCTGGCCCGGGGCCCTGCGCAGCGCCCACCCGCAGACGTCCTTCGCGGCGATAGGCCCGCAGGCCGCGCGGATCACCGACGGCCACGCCGCCGACTGCCAGTTCGGCGAGCACAGCCCGCTGGCCAGGCTGGAGGAGCTGGGCGCCCGGGTCCTGCTGCTCGGCGTCGGCTACGACAGCTGCACCGCCTTCCACCTCGCCGAGTACCGGGTCCCCGGCCCCGTCCAGCCGTTCCGCCACCCCTGGCCCGACGGCTGGCGCACGGTCATCGACGTCTCCGCCGACAGCGACGACTTCGCCGAGCTGGGCCACGACTACGAACGGGACCGCCCGGTCGTCCAGGGCACCGCGGGCGCGGCCAGGTGCCGGCTCTTCCCGGTCGCCGACGCCGTCGCCTACGCGCAGCGCTGGCTGCCGGTCCACCGCCCGTACGAGTTCCCGTGACCCCGGGCTCCGCACCCCCCGCGCGCTCCTTAGACTCGTCAGTCATGCGAAGCGAGCCTGTCGTCCAGGTCCGGGCCCTGGTGAAGCGGTACGGGTCCAAGACCGCGGTGGACGGCCTCGATCTGGTCGCCGGGAACGGTGTCACCGCCGTCCTCGGACCCAACGGGGCGGGGAAGACGACGACGATCGAGGTGTGCGAGGGGTACCGGAGAGCGGACGGCGGGACGGTCCGGGTCCTCGGGCTCGACCCCGTCGCCCAGGCCGCCGAGCTGCGGCCCCGGATCGGGGTGATGCTCCAGTCGGGGGGCGTGTACTCGGGCGCGCGCGCCGAGGAAATGCTCCGGCACATGGCGAAGCTGCACGCGCATCCGCTCGACGTGGACGCCCTGATCGAGCGCCTCGGCCTCGAAAGCTGCGGCCGGACCAGCTACCGCCGCCTCTCCGGCGGCCAGCAGCAGCGCCTCGCCCTCGCGATGGCCGTCGTCGGCCGCCCCGAGCTGGTCTTCCTCGACGAGCCGACAGCGGGACTCGACCCGCAGGCACGCCGGGCGACCTGGGACCTCGTCCGCGACCTGCGCGACGACGGGGTCGCCGTGATCCTGACGACGCACCACATGGACGAGGCCGAGCAGCTCGCGGACGACGTCGCGATCATCGACGCCGGGAAGGTCGTCGCCCAGGGCTCCCCGGAGCAGCTGTGCAAGGGCGGCGCCGAGAACACGCTCCGCTTCACCGGCCGCCCCGGTCTCGACGTGGGCTCCCTCCTCAAGGCCCTCCCCACCGACTCCGCCGCCGAGGAACTCACCCCCGGCTCCTACCGCGTCACCGGCAAGATCGACCCCCAGCTCCTCGCCACGGTCACCTCCTGGTGCGCCCAGCACGGCGTGATGCCGGACCGCATCTCGGTGGAGCGCCACACGCTGGAGGACGTCTTCCTCGAACTGACCGGCAAGGAGCTGCGCTCGTGACCGCCACCGGCACCTACACCCCGAAGCCCGGCGCGGCCCCCCTGCCCCGCATGATCGCCGCGCAGGCCGCGCTGGAGACGAGGATGCTCCTGCGCAACGGCGAGCAGCTCCTCCTGACGGTGATCATCCCGACCCTCCTGCTGGTCCTCTTCAGCTCGGTCGACATCATCGACACCGGCAAGGGCAAGTCCGTCGACTTCCTCACCCCCGGCATCCTGGCCCTGTCCGTCATGTCCACGGCGTTCACCGGCCAGGCCATCGCGACAGGCTTCGAACGCAGGTACGGCGTCCTGAAACGCCTCGCCTCCTCCCCGCTGCCCCGCTGGGCCCTGATGACCGCGAAGACCGCGTCCGTGCTGGTCACGGAGGTCCTCCAGGTGATCCTGGTGACGGCCATCGCCTTCGCCCTGGGCTGGAATCCGCACGGCGATCCGCTGAGCGTCTTCCTCCTCCTGGTCCTCGGGACGGCCGCGTTCTCGGGCCTGGGGCTGCTGATGGCCGGGACGCTGAAGGCGGAGGCGACGCTGGCGGCGGCGAACCTGGTGTTCCTGCTGCTGCTGGTCGGGGGCGGGGTCATCGTCCCGATGGACAAGTACCCGGCGGGCGCGCAGGACGTCCTGGGGCTGCTGCCGATCTCGGCACTCTCGGACGGCTTGCGGGACGTGTTGCAGCACGGGGCGGGGGTGCCGTGGGGTGACCTGGGCATTCTCGGGGTGTGGGCGGTCGTGGGGCTGGCTGCGGCGGGCCGCTTCTTCAAGTGGGAGTAGCCCCCGGCGGACCCCTCGTGAACGCGTGCACAAGCACCCCCCTACGATGGACCGCGTGCCAAACGTGACCCGCGCCGATGCCGTAGCCGCCGTGCGCAACCCGCTCGCCTTCATCGCCGCGCGCTGGACGCCCACCCCCCGGACCGTCCAGCGTGCCGCCCTCGCCGCGCTCGTCATGTCGGTGGTCATCGTGGTCACCGGCGGCGCGGTCCGCCTCACCGGCTCGGGCCTCGGCTGCCCGACCTGGCCGAAGTGCACGGACACCTCGCTGACGGCGACCCACGAGATGGGGGTGCACGGCTACATCGAGTTCGGCAACCGCCTGCTGACGTACGTGCTGTGCGCGGCCGTCGGGTGGGCGATCGTCGCGGCCCGCTCCGAGAAGCCGTACCGCCGCTCCCTCACCCGGCTCGGGTGGGCCCAGTTCTGGGTGGTCATGGGCAACGCGGTGCTCGGCGGGATCGTCGTCCTCGTCGGTCTGAACCCCTACACGGTCGCCGCGCACTTCCTGCTCTCCTCGGCGCTGATCGCCGTCGCGGCGGTGATGTGGCAGCGGACCCGGGAGGGTGACGGCGCTCCCCGCCCGGTCGTCGGCAAGGCCGTCCAGCAGCTCGTCTGGTCGCTGGTCGTCGCGTCGGTGCTGCTCATCGCGGTCGGCACGATCGTGACGGGCGCCGGGCCGCACGCGGGCGACTCCCGCGAGGTCGAGCGCATCCCGATCGACTGGGAGACGATCGCCAAGCTGCACGCCGTCCTGGCGTGGATCGTCGTCACCCTGACGTTCGCGCTGTGGTTCGTCCTGAAGGCGGTGGACGCGCCGAAGGGGCCCCTGCACCGGACGCGGGAACTGTTCGTGATCCTGCTCGCGCAGGGGATCGTCGGCTACATCCAGTACTTCACGAACCTGCCCGAGGCGCTGGTGGCGGCCCACATGTTCGGCTCGACCATCATGTGGATCTGGGTCCTGCGGGTGCTTCTGTCCTTGCGGGAGCGGCCGTACGACGACGTCTCGGTGCCCGCCCCCGCCGTGGACGCGGTCCCCACCCGGGCCTAGAGTCCGTACACCCGCCGCGCGTTCCCCGACGCCAGCATCCCCGCGACCCGCTGCGCGTCCCCCAGTGACCACGCCCCCTCGGCCACCCAGCCGCCCAGGACCCGGGTGAGCGCTTCCTGGAAGAGGCGGGCGGCGATGAGGTGGAGTTCGGGGAGGGCGCGGGCGCCGCTGGAGTAGAGGAGCTTGCCGAAGGGGGCGAGTTCGAGGGTTTCCGCGAGGACGGCGGCGGCGCGGGCGCCGGTGTGCAGGAGGGCCGTGCCGCAGTCGGCGTAGACGTGGGGGAAGGTCGCCGCGAGGTGGGCGATCGGGCGGTGGTGGGGGTAGGTGTGGAGCAGGACGAGGTCGGTGCCGAGGCCTGTCGTCGTCCGGATGAAGTCCACCGGCAGGGCCGGGCCGGTGTGGAGTTGGAGCGGGCGGCCCGAGGCGAGGGCGATCCACAGCAGGTGGCGCAGGAGGACCGGGTCGCGGAGTTCACCGCCGACTCTGCGGCCCGCCAGCCAGCGGCCCGCCGCGCCCCTGACCTCGCCGGCGTCGGGGGGCTCGGGTGCGATGTCGCCGTGGCGGGGGGCGATCGAGGTGAAGGCGACGGCGTTCGCGGCGGCGGTGTGGACGGATTCGGCGAGGTTCGCGAGGAAGCCCTCGACCGTGCCGGAGGTGTCCGCGACCTGTTCGGCGAGGAGTTCGAGGCGGACGATCTCGCGGGCGTGCGCGGCGGCCGTCGTCGCGAGTTCGGCGGGGCTCGTGAGGTCGTCCGGCAGGCCCGTGTCGACCAGGAACGTCGCCACCCCCGACCCCCTCAGGAGTCTGCGCCCCGCCTCCAGCACGCCCAGTTCACGCCGTCTGGCCAGATAACGCGCGGGCGGGCAGTGGGGTTCCAGGTCGAGGAGAGGGGGGCACCAGCGGCGTACGGCGAAGCCGGTCTGCGTGTCGAAGAGGGTCGTGCCGGAGGCGGGCGGGCCGTCCGTACGCGCGAGCTGGGCCTCGAACGTGCCCAGGCCCAGCTCTGTTCTGAGGACGCCGTGGCAGTACTGGTCCACCAGGGACGGCGTTTCGATCATCCGGTCTCCCTGTAAGCGGCGTCGCCTTACAGGGGTTAACGGATGAGGCGTCCGTCAGGTCGCGGTTGACGCGAGACCTGCCCGAAAACGCCCCTCAGCCGCCGATCTGGATCCCGGCCATCCGCTTCCACTCGTACGGCCCGGTGCTCACCTTCGCGGCGAACTCCCCGTCGAACTCCTCGTGCCGGGTGATCCCGGCCTTCTCGACGGCCCGCACGGCGAGGTCGAAGGAGGGAGCGACGACGTCTCCCCAGCCGCCGTCCTCCCCCACGAGCACGATCCGCGCCCCCCGCTGCCCGATGTACGCGACCTGCCCCTCGGCACCGCCGTGGGCCTTGGCGAAGGAGGTGATGCGCTTGGCGAGCTTCGCGGCGGCACGCTCCTGCCGGGCGTCGGCCTTGGTGTCCGCTGCGGTGGTCTCTGCTTCGGTGTCTGCCATGCCTGGATGCTACCGGCGAGTAGAAAACGGGGGCAACAGGCGGTCAGCGCAGGAAGGGGTCCACCGCGACGGCCACGAACAGCAGCGACACGTACGTGATCGACCAGTGGAACAGGCGCATCTCCTTGAGCTTCGCGCCCTTGATGTCCGCCTTGGCGCGGTTCTGGAGGGCGTGGGCCTCCCAGAGCCACCAGCCGCCGGCCGCGAGGGCGACGGAGGTGTAGAACCAGCCGGTGTAGCCGAGGGGGGTGAGCAGGAGGGAGACGGCGACCATCACCCAGCTGTAGATGACGATCTGCCGGGCGACGACCTTGTTGGAGGCGACGACCGGAAGCATCGGGACGCCCACGCGCGCGTAGTCGTCCTTGACCTTCATGGACAGCGGCCAGTAGTGCGGAGGCGTCCAGAAGAAGATGACGAGGAAGAGGACGACCGGCGCCCAGGAGAGCGAGTTCGTGACGGCGGACCAGCCGATGAGGACCGGCATGCAGCCCGCGATCCCGCCCCAGATGATGTTCTGCGCCGTCCGCCGCTTGAGGATCATCGTGTAGACGACGACGTAGAAGAGGAGCGCCCCGAGGGCGAGCCACGCGGACAGCCAGTTGACGGCCAGCCCGAACAGCAGCGTCGAGACGACCGCGAGGGAGATCCCGAAGGCGAGGCACTCGCGGGGCGAGACCATGCCAGTGACGAGGGGCCGCTGCGAGGTGCGGTCCATGAGCGCGTCGATGTCGCGGTCGATGTACATGTTGAGCGCGTTCGCGCCACCCGCGGACAGGTAACCGGCGAAGCAGGTGATCAGCACCAGACCCAGGTCCGGAACGCCTTGCTGCGCCAGGAACATCACCGGAACGGTGGTGATCAGCAGCAGCTCGATGATCCTCGGCTTCGTCAGTGCGACGAACGCCTTGACACGGGCCCCGAACGGCCGGTGCACCGGGCTCTGGTTCGCACCGATAACCCCCGCTGGACGGGATTCGACGGCCGTCACGCACACCCCTGAAAGAGATATCTCAGCAAGCCTTCCCGTGTGAAATGCCGGTAAAGGCCCGCGCGTACCACGCCACTGTAGACGTTGCCCATACCTCGGCCTTCGCGGGGGTGCCCCGTGTTGGCGGGGGTCCCCCGAGCGGTGTCGCACGAGGCTCGTCCACGCGCGCTCATCGGTCACGAACCGACTCGATTGAGCACTCTTTTGTCGGCCTCCGTATTCAGATGCCGAGTACCCGGGAACCCGGTCGACAGGCGGATCCCGAAGAGTCCCGGCAGTCTGGACGGACGGGAGAAACCGCACGTACTTACGGGGGTAGGCTCGACAACGGCCGGTGGGCACCCAGTGCACCGGCAGCCGGTGGGCGAACGCCCGACCAGCCGGTAAACGAACATGTGGAGAGGAGCCCTGACCCAGGGTGAGCACCAAGCCGACCACCACAGACCTCGACTGGACCGAGTTGGACCAGCGGGCCGTAGACACCGCGCGCGTCCTGGCCGCCGATGCCGTACAGAAGGTCGGAAACGGCCATCCGGGTACGGCGATGAGTCTCGCCCCGGCCGCCTACACCCTCTTCCAGAAGGTGATGCGGCACGACCCCTCCGACGCCGACTGGGTCGGGCGGGACCGTTTCGTGCTGTCCGCCGGCCACTCGTCCCTGACCCTCTACACCCAGCTCTACCTGGCCGGCTTCGGCCTGGAGCTGGACGACCTGAAGGCGTTCCGGACGTGGGGCTCGAAGACCCCGGGCCACCCCGAGTACGGCCACACGACGGGCGTCGAGACGACGACGGGTCCGCTGGGCCAGGGTGTCGCGAACGCGGTGGGCATGGCGATGGCCGCCCGCTACGAGCGCGGCCTGTTCGACCCCGAGACCCCGGTGGGCGAGTCTCCCTTCGACCACTTCGTCTACGCGATCGCGGGTGACGGCTGCCTCCAGGAGGGCATCTCCGCCGAGGCGTCCTCCCTCGCCGGCCACCAGAAGCTCGGCAACCTCATCCTGCTGTGGGACGACAACCACATCTCGATCGAGGGCGACACGGAGACGGCCGTCTCCGAGGACACCGTCAAGCGGTACGAGGCGTACGGCTGGCACGTCCAGCGCATCGCCCCGAAGCCGGACGGCGACCTCGACCCGCACGCGATCTACAACGCCATCGAGGCCGCGAAGAAGGTGACGGACAAGCCGTCGTTCATCGCGATGCGCTCGATCATCGCCTGGCCGGCCCCGAACGCGCAGAACACCGAGGCCGCGCACGGCTCGGCGCTGGGCGACGACGAGGTGGCCGCCACCAAGCGCGTTCTCGGCTTCGACCCGGAGAAGAGCTTCGAGGTCTCCGACGAGGTCATCACGCACACGCGCGGCGCCCTGGAGCGCGGTGCGCAGGCGCGGGCCGAGTGGGAGAAGTCGTTCCAGCTGTGGCGGAACGACAACCCGGAGCGCGCCGCCGAGTTCGACCGGATCAACGCGGGCGAGCTGCCGGAGGGCTGGGAGGAGAAGGTCCCGGTCTTCGAGGCGGGCAAGGGTGTCGCGACGCGTGCCGCGTCCGGCAAGGTCCTCCAGGCGCTCGGCGCGGTGATCCCGGAGCTGTGGGGCGGCTCGGCCGACCTCGCGGGCTCCAACAACACGACGATCGACGCGTCGTCCTCCTTCCTCCCGGCGGACAACCCGCTGACCGAGGCGGACCCGTACGGCCGCACGATCCACTTCGGCATCCGCGAGCACTCGATGGCCGCCGAGATGAACGGCATCGCGCTGCACGGCCACACCCGGATCTACGGCGGCACGTTCCTCGTGTTCTCCGACTACATGCGCAACGCCGTGCGCCTGTCCGCGCTGATGCACCTGCCGGTGACGTACGTGTGGACGCACGACTCGATCGGCCTCGGCGAGGACGGCCCGACGCACCAGCCGGTCGAGCACGTCGCCGCGCTGCGCGCGATCCCGGGCCTGAACGTCGTCCGCCCGGCCGACGCGAACGAGACGGCGATCGCCTGGCGCGAGATCCTGCGCCGCGGCAAGCGCGAGTACGGCGTCTCCGCGCCGCACGGCCTGGCGCTGACCCGGCAGGGCGTGCCGACGTACGCGCCGAACGAGGACACCGTCAAGGGCGGGTACGTCCACACCGAGGCGTCGTCCGGCGCTCCGGAGGTCATCCTCATCGCGACCGGTTCCGAGGTGCACGTCGCGGTCGCCGCGCGTGAGCTGCTGGAGGCCGAGGGCACCCCGACGCGCGTGGTCTCGATGCCGTCCGTGGAGTGGTTCGAGGAGCAGACCGCGGAGTACAAGGAGTCGGTCCTCCCCGCCGCCGTCAAGGCGCGTGTCTCCGTCGAAGCCGGGATCGGTCTCACGTGGCACAAGTACGTCGGTGACGCGGGCCGCATCGTTTCCCTGGAGCACTTCGGCGCTTCCGCCGACGGCAAGGTGCTCTTCGAGGAGTACGGCTTCACTGCCGAGAACGTGGCTGCGAAGGCGCGGGAATCCGCCGCCGCCGCCCAGCGCTGACGCCCCTATACGACCACGCATGTAGGAGATGTAATTCCATGACAGACGCACTGAAGCGCCTCTCCGAGGAGGGCGTCGCGATCTGGCTGGACGACCTGTCGCGCAAGCGGATCACGTCCGGCAACCTCGCCGAGCTGATCGACCAGCAGCACGTCGTGGGCGTCACCACCAACCCGTCGATCTTCCAGAAGGCGATCAGCAGCGGCGACGGTTACGAGCAGCAGCTCACCGACCTCGCCGCCCGCAAGGTCACGGTCGAGGAAGCGATCCGGATGATCACGACGGCGGACGTCCGTGACGCCGCCGACATCCTGCGCCCCGTCTACGACGCGACGAACGGCCAGGACGGCCGGGTCTCCATCGAGGTGGACCCCCGTCTGGCGCACGAGACGACGGCGACGGTCGCCGAGGCGAAGCAGCTCGCGTGGCTGGTGGACCGCCCCAACACGCTGATCAAGATCCCGGCCACCAAGGCGGGCCTGCCGGCGATCACCGAGGTGATCGGCAACGGCATCAGCGTCAACGTGACGCTCATCTTCTCCCTGGAGCGCTACCGCGAGGTCATGGACGCCTACCTGGCTGGCCTGGAGAAGGCCAAGGCCAAGGGCATCGACCTGGCGGGCATCCACTCCGTGGCGTCGTTCTTCGTGTCCCGCGTGGACACCGAGATCGACAAGCGCCTGACCGCGCTCGGCACGGACGAGGCCCTCGCCCTCAAGGGCAAGGCGGCCCTCGCCAACGCGCGCCTCGCCTACCAGGCGTACGAAGAGGTCTTCTCCTCTTCCCGCTGGGAGGCCCTGGAGAAGGCGGGCGCCAACAAGCAGCGCGCGCTGTGGGCGTCGACCGGTGTGAAGGACCCCGCGTACAAGGACACCCTGTACGTGGACGACCTCGTCGCCCCGAACACCGTCAACACCATGCCGGAGGCCACCCTGCTGGCCACCGAGGACCACGGCCGGATCACCGGCGACACGATCTCGGGCACCTACGAGCAGTCCCGCGCCGAGCTGGACGCGGTGGAGAAGCTCGGGATCTCGTACGACGACGTGGTGCAGCTCCTTGAGGACGAGGGCGTCCAGAAGTTCGAGGAGTCCTGGACCGACCTGCTCAAGTCGACCGAGGCCGAGCTTCAGCGCCTCGCTCCTTCGGAGGGCTGATTTCCCTTGTCGAGCAGCAATCCGCTGCGTGACCCGGCAGACCGACGGCTCCCGCGTATCGCGGGGCCGTCGGGCCTTGTCATCTTCGGTGTCACGGGCGACCTGTCACGTAAGAAGCTGATGCCGGCGGTGTACGACCTCGCCAACCGGGGTCTGCTTCCGCCGGGTTTCTCCCTGGTCGGGTTCGCCCGCCGGGAGTGGGAGCACGAGGACTTCGCGGCCGAGGTCCACGACGCCGTGAAGGCGCACGCCCGCACGCCGTTCCGTGAGGAGGTCTGGCAGCAGCTCATCCAGGGGATGCGCTTCGTCCAGGGCACCTTCGACGACGACGAGGCGTTCGAGCGGCTGCGCGACACGATCCAGGAACTGGACGCGGCGCAGGGCACGGGCGGCAACTTCGCGTTCTACCTGTCCGTGCCGCCGGGCGCGTTCCCGGTCGTCATCCAGCAGCTGAAGAAGCACGGGCTCGCCGACCAGTCGAACGGTTCGTGGCGGCGCGCGGTCATCGAGAAGCCGTTCGGGCACGACCTGAAGTCCGCCGAGGACCTCAACGCGACGGTCGAGGAGGTCTTCGCCCCCGACCAGGTCTTCCGCATCGACCACTACCTCGGCAAGGAGACCGTCCAGAACATCCTGGCGCTGCGCTTCGCCAACACGATGTTCGAGCCGATCTGGAACCGGTCCTTCGTGGACCACGTGCAGATCACGATGGCCGAGGACATCGGCATCGGCGGGCGCGCCGGGTACTACGACGGCATCGGCGCCGCCCGTGACGTCATCCAGAACCACCTGCTCCAGCTGATGGC
>DATCQX010000194.1:0-2518 GCA_036569285.1 Streptomyces sp. | reverse complement strand
GCGGCACCTCGGTCACCCCCGTCGGCAACAACCCCACCCCCGCCGTCGGTGAGTCCCACCTCGCGGAGACCGGCGCGAACTCCAACACCGGCCTGATCGCGGGCATCGCCGCGGCCTTCGTCGTCATCGGCGGCGGCGCGGTCTTCTTCGGCATGCGCCGCAAGGGCAGCAGCAACCGCTGACGATCCCGGGGTGAGCGCCGCAGCCCCCACAGCGGCGCTCACCCCATCGACGCCCGCTCCAGCCAGAACTCCAACGCGCCCCGCTCGCCCAGGACTTCGACGGCGTCGAGCGGCAGCCGCCGATAGAACGCGAGCATCACATCGCTGAGCGGCCCGCGCATCACGACGTCCGCCTTTTCGTGCCCCCGCCGCCACACCACTCCACCGTCCCCCCACTCCACCAGCCACTCGGCGTCGGGCACATCGGTCGCGTGCAGATGCAGACTCCCCCGCGCCCCTTCCGCCAGCCCCTCGGCGGCGGCATGCGGCATGTTCCGCTGCACCCAGACGACGATGTCGAGCCACTCGTCGATCGTGTCAGCGGCCACCTCGGGAGCCACCGCGTACGGCACGCCCGCCGCGAACGCGGCGTCGGCCCCGTGCACGGTCAGCTCGTGCGTCATCCGCCGCGCCCAGAACCCGGCCCCGTTCTGCGCCCCCCACGCCCATGTCCACACCGGCGTCTCGGCCCCAGCCTCCCGCAGCGCGCCCACCACCGCGCGCCCGGTCTCCGCCAGCCACGCGTCGAGCGCCCCCGCGTCCCCCGCGAACTCCGGCGCCACCACCTGGGGCAGCGGCTCCTGAAGCCGTTCCCGCACCATCCGCTCGACCCACACGAGCGCACCCCCGGCATGCCGCATCAGATCTTCCAGGGACCAGTCCGGGCAGGTCGGAACGGGCGTGCCCAGATCCGTCCCAGACCCCACCAACTCCCGCAGCCCGGCCACTCTGAGGGCGATCTCGTCGCAGTAACGGTCGTGAGAAAGAAGCGTCATGCCTCCACGCTAGGCGGCTGCGCCCCCTTCGAGAACCACCACCTCGGCCGCGTCGAACCCGACCTCGACGACATCCCCCACCCCCGGCGCGTCCCGCAGCGCGACCGCCGCCTCCAGCCGGGGCCCGCCTCCGTCCGGCACCAACTGCACGGCGACATGCGTCCCCTTGAAGGTCCGCCCGACGACGGTGCAGCTCACCCCACCCTCGGTTTTCTCGATCCGCACCCCAGCCGCTCGCACCAGCACATCCCGCTCCCCCTGCGCCGACCCGCCAGGCACCGGCACCTTCCCCCAGGGCGTGAGCGCGACCTCCCCCTCGACAGTCGCGGAGACGACGTTCTCGAACCCGAGGAACCTCGCCACGAACGCGTCGGCCGGCCGCTGCCACACCTCAAGTGCCGTACCGGACTGGGCGATCCGCCCGTCCCGCATCACCACGACCCGGTCGGCGAGCGCGAACGCCTCCCCCTGATCGTGCGTCACGGCGAGGACGGTCGTCCCCAACCGCCCGAACAACTCCCGCAGTTCGACGACGAGCCGCTCCCGCAGCGAGCGGTCCAGTTGCCCGAGCGGCTCGTCCAGCATGAGCAGTCGAGGCCGTGGAGCGAGCGCCCGGGCCAACGCGACCCTCTGCTGCTCACCCCCGGACAGCGCGGCGACAGCCCGTTTCCCGGCTCCCGGCAGCCCGACGAGTTCGAGCAACTCCCCCACCCGCCCCGCCTGTTCCCCCTTCGACGCCCCGTGCATCCGCAGCCCGAAGGCCACGTTCCCGGCGACATCCCGCTGCGGAAACAACTGATGGTCCTGGAACATCAGCCCCACTTCCCGCCGATGCACAGGCACCCCGCCCTGATCCTTCCCCCCGAGCAACACCCGCCCGGCGTCGAGGGGTTGCAGCCCCGCCACCACCCGCAGCAACGTCGACTTCCCGCTCCCGCTGGGCCCGAGCACACACACCACCTCGTGCTCGCCCACCTCCAGGTCGACGGCGTCCAGCACGGCCCGCCCCCCGAACCGCACGGTCGCGCCCTCAAGCCGCAGCATCCTCAGAACTCCCCGCTCCGGTCGGTCCGCAGCCGCTCGAGCACCAGCAGGGCCACCGCGCACACCAGCATCAGAATCGTCGAAAGGGCCATCGCCTGCCCGTAGTTGAGTTCCCCGGCCCGCCCCAGGAGCCGCGCCACGGCGACCGGCAGTGTCGGGTTGTCGGGCCGCGCGATGAACACCGTCGCCCCGAACTCCCCGAGCGACACGGCGAACGCGAACCCGGCGGCGACGAGCAACGCCCGCCGTACGAGCGGCAGATCGACCTCCCGCCACACCCGCCACGGCGACGCCCCGAGCACGGCGGCGGCCTCTCGCAGCCGCAGGTCGACGGCTCGCAGCACCGGCAGCATCGTCCGCACCACGAACGGCGCCCCCACCAGCGCCTGCGCGAGCGGCACCAGGATCCAGCTGCTGCGCAGGTCCAGCGGCGGTTCGTCCAGCGAGATCAGGAACCCGAACCCGACGGTCACCGCC
>DATCQX010000193.1:0-5717 GCA_036569285.1 Streptomyces sp. | reverse complement strand
GGTGGACGACCATCGCGGTGTCGGAGCGCGCCCCGCCCTCGGGGCCGCCGCCAAGTTCCTTGTTCTCCTTGCCGGTTCGCGAGTCGGAGCCGAGGACGAGGAGGTTGAGGGAGCCGGTGGGGAGGGGGGAGGCGGACGGCGAGGGGGTGACCATCGCGCGGGGCGGGCGGTCGTCGCCGAGGGCCTGGTCGATGTTCACGCTCTTGATGTTGGAGTCGAGATGCCAGTAGACCCAGCCGCCGGCGGCCACGCCCAGTGTCAGGACTCCGGCGAGGACGAGACCGACGACCCGCACCGCCTTGCGGGGCCGCCGGTCCGTCTGTCTGCCTTCGTCGCCCTGTTCCTCTTTTCGTGTCACACACCGAACATAAGTCCGGAATGTCAACGTCCTGTAAGGAGAGGGCCTCCGAGGCTGTTTTCTTCGGAAAATCTCACGACACCGTCACCGTCGGTACCGGGTTGCTCCCGCTCCACGCCCCGTTGAACCCGAACGACACCGAACCCCCGTCCGGCACGGTCCCGTTGTAGGACGCGTTCGCGCACGACACCGCCGTCCCCGTCTGCGTGCACGTCGCGTTCCACGCCTGCGTCACCGTCTGCCCCGCCCCGAACGTCCAGGTCGCCCGCCAGGACGACAGGGCCGCGCCCGAGCAGGAGATGACGACGTTGCCGGTGAAGCCGGTGTTCCACTGGCTGGTGACGGTGTACGCCGCCCGGCAGGCACCCGTCGGTGGGGTCGTCGTGCCGCCGAGCGCCTCGGAGATTCCGTAATACGCGGGCTTCGGCTGGAAGTTGGCGTCATACGGCGTCGCCGCGCCCTGTCCGGGGAACGTCGACTCGACCCAGGAGTCGGAGTCGGTGAACCCCCACACCGTGAGGTTCACGCACCGCGCGACGGCGACGCAAGCGGCCGTCACCGCCTTGTAGTCGGCCTTCTGCTGGGCCAGCTTGCCCGCGTCGGAAGGGAGGTTCATGCGGATGTCCAGCTCGGTGATCGCCACGTCGAGGCCGAGGTCGGCGAAGCGCTGGATGTTCTGCTGGAACGTGGACGGGACCTGACCGAGGATCAGGTGCGCCTGGAGACCCACCCCGTCGATCGGCACGCCCCGCTGCTTCAGTGAACTGACCAGGTTGTAGAGGGCGTCGGACTTCGCGTTGACGCCCTCGACGTTGTAGTCGTTGATGTACAGCTTCGCGTTCGGGTCGGCGGCCCGCGCCCAGGTCAGGGCGTTGGCGATGTAGTCGACGCCGAGGCCGTTGTACCAGAGGGTCGGCCGGTAGGTGCCGTCCTCGTTGAAAGGCTCGTTGACGACGTCCCAGGCGGTGATCCGGCCCTTGTAGCGGCCGGCCTCGGTGTTGATGTGGTTCTGGAGCAGGGTGCTCAACTGGGCGGGCGTCCAGGTGCCGTTGGTGAGCCAGCCCGGGTTCTGGTTGTGCCAGACGAGGGTGTGGCCGCGCACCTGCTGGTGGTGGGCCTCGGCGAAGTCGACGATCTGGTCGGCCTCGGCCCAGTTGAAGCTGCCCTGGGACGGCTCGACCGAGCCCCACTTCATGGCGTTGCCGGGGGTCAGCGAGGAGAACTGGGCGGCGGCGAGGTCGCCGTAGGTGCCGTTCAGCTTGGAGCCGGTCACGGCGGTGCCGACGACCTTGCCCTTCGCGGCGCCGAGGTCGCGCAGGGGCGTGTCGGCGGCCTGGGCGGGGGCGGCCGTGGCGGTGAGCAGGGCGCCCACGGTCACCGCCCCGGTGAGCAGGGCGGACAGGCGTGAGCGGGAGGAGGGTCTCATTGCGGGTGCCTCCGAAAGTTTCGGCTGTGCAACCGATTGACTTCGGAGGAGTGTGGGGGTGCACCCCGTACCCGTCAAGGGCCATACCCCGTACGCCTCAGGAGCCGGCCCCCGTACCTCCCGAGAGCCACGCCCCGAACATCAACTTCCGGCCAACGGCGGCACCCCCGTGCTCGACCGCACCACCAGGCTCGTCGCCAGCTCCACCCGCGTCGCCGCGGGCCCCTCCGCCGTCCCCGTGTCGGAGCGCCCCAGCTCCAGCACGAGCCGCGCAGCCGCCTCGGCCATCTCGGTCAGCGGCTGGCGGACGGTCGTCAGCGGCGGCCCCACCCAGCGGGCCACCGGCAGGTCGTCGAAGCCGACGACGCTGAGGTCCTCGGGGATGCGCAGCCCCAGTTCGCGGGCCGCCTCGTAGAGGCCGAGCGCCTGGAGGTCGTTGCCGGCGAAGACGGCGGTGGGCCGGTCGGGGCGGGCGAGCAGCTCACGCCCTATGCGGTACCCGGTCTCGTGGTGGAAGTCGCCGGTGCGGATCAGGTCGGGCTCGACCGGCAGCCCGGCCGTCTCCAGCGCCGCCCGGTACCCGTCGATCCGGGCGCGGCTGCACATCATGTGCGGCGGGCCGGTGATCGAGGCGATCCTGCGGTGGCCCAGCTCGACCAGGTGCCGGGTGGCGGCGAGGCCGCCCTGCCAGTTGGTGGCGCCGATGGAGGGGACGTCCGCGCCCGGGTCGCCCGCCGGGTCCATGACGACGAACGGCACGGAGCGGCTCGTCAGCAGGGCTCTCTGCGACTCGTCGAGGCCGGACAGGACAAGGATCACGCCATGCGGGCGGCGGGCCGCGACCTGGTCGGCCCAGGTCCGGCCGGGGGTGAGCCGGCCCGCGCTCTCGCTGAGGACGACGCTGAGGCCGGCGTCGCGCGCGACGTTCTCCACACCCCGGATGACCTCCAGCGCCCAGGCGCTCTCCAGCTCGTGGAAGACCAGGTCGATGAGGGGGGAGCGGGTCGCCTCGGCCCGCCGGCGCCGGTAGCCGTGGGCGCGCAGCAGATCCTCGACTCGGGTCCGGGTGCCGGGCGCGACGTCGGCCCGGCCGTTGAGGACCTTCGAAACAGTCGGCGCGGAGACGCCGGCTTCGCGGGCGATCTCCGCGAGCGTCGCGGTCTGTGGCCGCGTTTCAGCGGGGTCCGAGGGTGTCATGGCGGCGATCGTATCCCCGCATGCCCTCTTGACGAACCCCGTGAGGCGCCATAGGTTCCCGGAACATTCGAAGTATCGTCCGAAACATTCGCCAGCGTGTACGAGGACGCAGCACCGCAACCCAGGTCCTTCTGGTGGCTCACCGACCTCTGACAGGAGTTTCATGACCACCGCCCCCGAGCGCGCCCCCTGGCGCGACGCCTCCCTGCCCGCCGCCGCCCGCGTCGACGACCTGATCTCCCGGATGACGCTCCAGGAGAAGACCGCCCAGCTGTACGGCGTCTGGGTGGGCGCCGACACGGAGGACGGCGGGGTCGCCCCGCACCAGTCCGACATGACGGCCGACTACGACTGGGACGAACTCGTCTCGCACGGCCTCGGACAGCTGACCCGCCCCTTCGGCACGGCCCCCGTCGACCCGACGGCCGGTGCCCGCGCCCTCGCCGAGGCCCAGCGCCGGTTGGTCGCCGCGAACCGCTTCGGCATCCCCGCGCTCGCCCACGAGGAGTGTCTCGCCGGGTTCACCGCCTGGCAGGCCACCGCCTACCCCGTCCCGCTCTCCTGGGGCGCCTCCTTCGACCCGGACCTCGTCGAGAAGATGGCCGCCCGCATCGGCCGCGACCTGCGCTCGGTCGGCGTCCACCAGGGCCTCGCGCCCGTCCTGGACGTCGTGCGCGACGCCCGCTGGGGGCGCGTCGAGGAGACGATCGGGGAGGACCCGTACCTCGTCGGCACGGTCGGCTCGGCCTACGTGCGCGGCCTCCAGTCGGCCGGGGTGATCGCCACGCTCAAGCACTTCGCGGGGTACGCCTCCTCGGCGGGCGCCCGCAACCTGGCGCCCGTGCGCGCGGGCACCCGCGAGTTCGCGGACGTCACCCTGCCGCCCTTCGAGATGGCGATCCGCGAGGGCGGCGCCCGCTCGGTCATGCCGTCCTACACCGAGCGCGACGGCGTCCCGGCTTCGGCGGACCCCGAGCTGCTCACCCAACTCCTGCGCGACACCTGGGGGTTCACCGGCACGATCGTCTCCGACTACTTCGCGATCGGCTTCCTGGAGACCCTGCACCGCGTCGCCGGCACCCCCGCCCAGGCGGCCCACGCGGCCCTCGCCGCCGGCATCGACGTCGAACTCCCGACCCTCAAGTGCTACGGCAAGCCTCTCCTGACGGCCGTTCAGGACGGTGTCGTACCCGAGCAGTTGGTGGACGACGCCGTCCGCCGCGTCCTCCTCCAGAAGTGCGAGCTGGGCCTCCTCGACGAGGACTGGACGCCGACGCACGCCGAACCGGTCGAGCTGGACTCCGCACAGAACCGGGTGGTGGCCCGGCAACTCGCGGAGGAATCCGTCGTGTTGCTCGACAACCCGGACGGCATCCTGCCGCTGGCCCCCGACACCCGGATCGCGGTCGTCGGCCCGCGCGCGGCCGAGACGCTCGCGATGCTCGGCTGCTACTCCTTCCCCTCCCACGTCCTGCCGCACCACCCGGGCGTGGCCGACGGCATCGAGATCCCGACCGTCCTGGAGTCGCTGCGCGCCGAACTCCCCGACGCCAAGGTGACGTTCGCGGAAGGCTGCGGCGTCGACACCCCCGACACGGGCGGGTTCGACGAGGCCGTGGCGCGCGCCTCCGAGGCGGACGTCTGTGTCGCCGTGCTCGGCGACCGGGCCGGGCTCTTCGGGCGCGGCACCTCGGGTGAGGGCTGCGACGCCGAGGACCTCCGACTCCCGGGCGTCCAGGCCGAGTTGCTGGACGCGCTGGTCGCCACCGGGGTGCCTGTCGTGCTGGTGATGCTCGCCGGGCGGCCCTACGCGCTGGGGCGTTGGCACGGGCGGCTCGGGGCGGTCGTCGAGGCGTTCTTCCCCGGCGAGGAGGGGGGCCCTGCGGTCGCCGGGGTCCTGTCGGGGCGGGTCAATCCGTCCGGGCGGCTTCCGGTGAGCGTGCCGCGTACGCCGGGCGGGCAGCCCTGGACGTACCTCCAGCCGCCGCTGGGCCTCAAGGGCGAGGTGAGCAACCTCGACCCGACTCCGCTGTATCCGTTCGGACATGGGCGGTCGTACACGGAGTTCACGTGGGAGAGCGCGCCGGCTCCGGCGGAGGCCACGATCTCCACCGACGGCTCGTACGACGTGAGCGTGACCGTCCGCAACACCGGGGACCGGGCCGGGGCCGAGGTCGTCCAGCTGTATCTGCACGACCCGGTGGCCGCGGTGACCCGGCCGGACGTCCGGCTGATCGGGTACCGGCGGCTGGAGTTGGCGCCGGGAGAGGCCCGGCGGGTGACGTTCGCCTTCCACGCCGACCTGTCGGCGTTCACGGATCGCGGTGGGCGGCGGATCGTCGAACCGGGGGTGCTGGAGCTGCGGCTGGGGGCGTCCAGCGCGGACATCCGGTACACCGCCCAGCTCGAACTCACCGGTGAGGTGCGGGAGTTGGGGGTGGACCGGCGGCTGCTGTGTGACGTCGACGTGGACTAGTCGGCGCTCTCGAAGCGCCAGCGGTGCACCGCGCGGGTGACCAACTCGCCGTCCGGCTCGGGGAGTTCCGGAAGCGGCGCGTCCAGCCCGGCGTCCCACCACGTGATGACCAGCACCCTGCCCTGGGGGGCGCGGAACGTCTCCCGACGGAGGGGAGACGGCGCGAGGGTCTGGCGGCGGGCCCAGGCGAGGAGTTCCTCGCCGCGGCCCGCCGCCGCCTTGGCCTCCCACATCAACGCGACTGTCATGAGTACAAGTTG